>NZ_LIQQ01000431.1 GCF_001418565.1 Streptomyces graminilatus
CCCCCCTCCCCCGCATGATCGGGGCCCAGGCGGCCCTGGAGACGAGGATGCTGCTGCGCAACGGCGAGCAGCTGCTCCTGACGGTGGTCATCCCCACCCTGCTCCTGCTCCTGTTCGGCTCGGTGGACATCGTCGACACGGGCGCCGGGAAGGCGGTCGACTTCCTCGCCCCGGGCATCCTCGCGCTCGCGGTCATGTCCACGGCCTTCACCGGCCAGGCCATCGCCACGGGCTTCGAACGCCGGTACGGAGTCCTGAAGCGGCTCGCCTCGTCACCGCTCCCCCGCTGGGCCCTGATGACGGCGAAAACGGCATCGGTACTGGTCACCGAGATCCTCCAGGTCGCGCTCCTGACAGCGATCGCCTTCGCGCTCGGCTGGTCCCCGCACGGCAACCCCTTCGCCGTACTCCTTCTGCTGCTCCTCGGCACGGCCGCCTTCTCGGGCCTCGGCCTGCTGATGGCGGGCACCCTGAAGGCGGAGGCCACGCTGGCCGCCGCGAACCTCGTCTTCCTGCTGCTCCTGGTGGGCGGCGGAGTGATCGTCCCGCTGGACAAGTTCCCGTCCGGCGTCCAGGACGTACTGGCCTGGCTCCCGATCTCCGCCCTCTCGGACGGCCTGCGGGACGTGCTCCAGCACGGCGCCGCGATGCCGTGGGGCGACCTGGGGATCCTCGCGGTGTGGGCGGTCGTCGGGCTGACGGCGGCGGGCCGTTTCTTCCGCTGGGAGTAGACGGCAAAGTGAGCGAGGGACTGCGGGGACCCCTCGTGAAAGCGTGCACAAGCAGCCGCCTACGATGGGACGCGTGCCAAAGATGACCCCCGCCGAGGCCCTGTCCGCCCTGCGGAACCCGCTCGCCTTCATCGCCGCCCGCTGGACGCCGACCCCACGGACCGTGCGGCGTGCGGCGCTCGCCGCGCTCGTCATGTCGGTGGTCATCGTGGTCACGGGCGGTGCCGTACGGCTGACCGGCTCGGGCCTCGGCTGCCCGACCTGGCCGAAGTGCACCGCCGACTCCCTGACGACGACCAGCGCGATGGGCGTGCACGGCGCGATCGAGTTCACCAACCGCATGCTGACGTACGTGCTGTGCGCCGCGGTCGGCTGGGCGATCGTCGCCGCCCGCTCGGAGAAGCCGTACCGCCGCAGCCTGACCCGGCTCGGCTGGGCGCAGTTCTGGGTCGTCATGAGCAACGCGATCCTGGGTGGCATCGTCGTCCTGGTCGGCCTCAACCCGTACACGGTCGCGGCCCACTTCCTGCTCTCCTCGGCCCTGATCGCGGTCGCCGCGGTGATGTGGCAGCGCACGCGGGAGGGCGACGACGCTCCCCGCCCGCTGGTCGGCAAGGCTGTGCAGCAGTTGGTGTGGTTCCTGGTGGTCGCCTCGGTGCTGCTGATCGCGGTCGGCACGGTGGTGACCGGGTCGGGCCCGCACGCCGGCGACTCCCGGGAGATCGAGCGCATGCCGCTGGACTGGGAGAACGTCAGCAAGCTGCACGCGGTGCTCGCCTGGGTCGTGGTGACCCTGACGTTCGCCCTGTGGTTCGTCCTGAAGGCGGTCGACGCCCCCAAGGGCCCCCTGGACCGCACCCGGGACCTGTTCCTGATCCTGCTCAGCCAGGGGGTCATCGGGTACGTCCAGTACTTCACCAACCTCCCCGAGGTCCTGGTCGGCCTGCACATGCTCGGCTCGGCGCTGGTGTGGATCGCCGTACTGCGGGTCCTGCTCGCCCTGCGCGAGCGCACCGGGACCGCCGCCGCCCTGGCCGACGTACCCGGCCCCGCGACCGGGGCGACGGTCGGCACGCGCGCGTAGACGGAAAACGTGACGCACGCGTACGTGCGTCACGTTTTCAGGACGTCACGCGTACGACGCCACCAGCCGGTCGATCGCGCCGCCCAGGAAGTCACGCGTCAGCTCCGCACGCCGAGCAGGCCACCCGGCGTCGACGGGCCCGCTTCCCCGCCCGTACCGCCTCCGCGCGATGTCCTCCACGACCTCCACAGGCGCCCCCAGCCCCGGCAGCAGGTCCAGCGCCTCCCGCTTCGAGATCAGGCTGCCCTCCCGCACGGTCATGGTCGCGCGGGCGAACGTGACCATCCCCAGGTCGACCCAGACGTCCCGTGTCCAGAGCCGGGCCTTGTCCACGGTGGGCCGCCAGAAGTCGCGCTGCTCGCGTACGACGGAGTCGGTCAGTTGACGGTCCGACACCACCGGAAGCAGTTCCCCGGGTGCCTTCCCGTACAGCACCCGGCCGAAGGTGTGCAGCTCGCGTCGTGTGACCGGGGTGACGGTCCGCCGCCGCAGGTGACCGTGTGCCCAGGTGAGATGCCGTCGCTCGGGATCGGCCGCCGTCGCGCCGGTCGGATAGGAGCAGTGCAGCAGCGGGGCGAGCGGGTCGTCACGCAGACGGGCGTGCGCCCTCGCGACGTTCCAGACGGTGTCGGGCCCGATCGGTCCCTCCAGGACGGCGATCAGATCGAGGTCGCTGCGGCCCTCCTGGTAGTCGCCGCCGCCGAGCGAACCGTGGGCCCACACGGCGACCGGGGAGAGCTCTCGCAGCTCACCCAGGAAGCGGTCCAGCAAGGCGTCGGTGAGGGCATCCGTCGTCCGAGTCCCGTCGTGTGTCGTCATGGCCAGAGTCTTCACACCTCACCCCAGCCCGTACACGCGCCGCGCGTTGCCTGCCGAGATCAGACCGGCCACCCGTTGCGCGTCACCCAGCGACCACGCCCCCTCGGCGACCCAGCCGCCGAGCACCCGGCCGAGGGCCTCGCGGAAGAGGCGGGCGCCCACCACATGGAGCTCGGGCAGGCCATGGGCGCCACTGGAGAAGATGATCTTGCCGAAGGGAGCGAGTTCGAGGATCTCGGCGAGGACGGCGGCGGCCCGGGCACCGGTACGGACGAGCGCCGCGCCCAGGTCGGCGTACACATGCGGGAAGACCCCCGCGAGGTGGGCCGCGTGGCGGTGGTACGGATACCCGTGCAGCAGCACCAGGTCCGTGCCGAGCCCGGCCGTCGCGCGGACGAAGTCCGTGAGCAGGACCGGGTCGGCGCGGTCGGCGCGCAGGCCCGGTTCGCCCAGTCCGGCGTGCAGTTGGAGCGGCAGGCCCGAGGCGACCGCGATCCACAGCAGATGGCGCAGCAGCACCGGGTCACTGAGCGCGCCGCCGACCCGGCGCACGGCCAGCCAGCGGCCCGCCGCGCCCCGTACCTCCCCCGGTCCGGGCGGGTCGGGCGCCAGCGCGAGTCCGTGCCGTACGCCCGCCACCGAGGTGAAGGCCACGGCGTTCGTGGCCGCGCCGTGCACCGACTCGGCGAGGTTGGCGAGGAAGGACTCGACGGTGCCGGAGGTGTCGGCCACCTGTTCGGCCAGGAGTTCGAGCCGGACGATCTCATGGGCGTCGGCGGCTCCGGCGGAGGCCATCTCGCCGGGCCCGGTGAGGTCGCCGGGCAGCCCGGCGTCGACCAGATATGTCGTGATTCCGCTGCCGCGGAGCAGCCGCCGACCGGATTCCAGTACGCCGAGTTCACGGCGCCGGGCGAGATAACGGGCCGGGGAGGCGTGCGATTCCAGGCCGAGCAGTGGGGGGCACCAGCGCCGTACGGCGAATCCGGTCTGCGTGTCGAAGAGGGTGGTCCCGGCGGCGGGCGGCCCCTCGGTCCGCGCCAGCTGGGCCTCGAAGGTGCCGAGGCCCAGCTCTGTTCTCAGTACGCCGTGGCAGTACTGGTCCACGAGGGACGGCGTTTCGATCATCCGGGCTCCCCGTGTCTGGACCGTGTGCTTCCAAGGTCCTAACGGGTGAACCGACTGTCAGGTGCTGCTGTCGCACACCCCGTGGGAATGACCGACGACGATCGGCCACTCCCCGCACGTCACGGGTTGCTCGGACCGCCGACCTGGATTCCCGCCATGCGGCTCCATTCGTACGGTCCGGTCTTCACCTTGGCGGCGAACTCACCGTCGAAGTCCTCGTGGACGGTGATGCCGGCCTTCTCGACGGCCTGCTGGGCGATCTCGTACGTGGGGGCCACCAGGTCTCCCCAGCCGCCGTCCTCACCGACGAGCACGATCCGGGCCCCGCGCTCCCCGATGTACGCCACCTGCCCCTCGGCCCCGCCGTGCTGCTTGGCGAACCCGCAGATCTGCTTGGCGAGCTTGGCCACAGTGCGCTCTTGTGTGTCTGCCATACCGAAGATGCTACCGACGAGTAGATCGACTGGCGACGGCAGAGGCAAGTGGCCTTGGCCACGGCCCTGAAGGGGCGCGGGGAACCGCGCGACCAGCCCCCACCGGCCCGCAGGCGAAGCTGAAGCCGACTAACGAAACCTCACCGAAGGAAGGGATCCACAGCCACAGCCACAAACAGCAGCGACACATAGGTGATCGACCAGTGGAACAGCCGCATCTCCTTCAGCTTGCCCCCCGACACCTCAGCCCGTGCCCGACTCTGCAAGGCATGCGCCTCCCACAGCCACCAGCCACCCGCCGCCAGCGCCACCGCCGTGTAGAACCAGCCGGTGTAACCGAGCGGAGTGAGCAGCAGCGAGACGAAGACCATCGCCCAGCTGTAGGCGACGATCTGCCGGGCGACCGTCTTGTTCGAGGCGATGACCGGGAGCATCGGGACGCCCACGCGCGCGTAGTCGTCCTTCACCTTCATGGACAGCGGCCAGTAGTGCGGCGGGGTCCAGAAGAAGATGACCAGGAAGAGGATGAGCGGCGCCCAGGAGAGCGAGTTCGTGACGGCGGACCAGCCGATGAGGACCGGCATACAGCCCGCGATGCCGCCCCACACGATGTTCTGCGACGTACGCCGCTTGAGGATCATCGTGTAGACGACCACGTAGAAGAGGAGCGCGCCCAGGGACAGCCAGGCCGACAGCCAGTTGACCGTGAGCCCGAACAGGGCGGTGGAGACGACGGCGAGCGTGATGCCGAAGGCCAGGCACTCGCGCGGGCTGACCATGCCGGTGACCAGCGGACGCTGCGAGGTGCGGTCCATGAGGGCGTCGATGTCACGGTCGATGTACATGTTCAGCGCGTTGGCGCCGCCCGCGGAGAGGTAGCCGCCGAGGCAGGTGAGGAGGACCAGTCCCAGGTCCGGTACACCCTGCTGCGCCAGGAACATCACCGGAACCGTGGTGATGAGCAGCAGTTCGATGATCCGCGGCTTTGTGAGAGCCACGAACGCCATGACCCGGGCCCCGATCGGCCGACGGCTCGGGCTCTGGCTCGTCCCGATAATCCCCGCTGGACGGGATTCAACGGCCGTCACGCACACCCCTGACAGAGACATTCCAACAAGCCTCCGGCTGTGAAGTCCCGGCAAAGGCTCGCGCTTACCACGCCACTCTAGACGTTGCCCAGACCCCGCCCTTCGCGGGGGTGGGGTCGTGTTGGGGGGTGCTTTGTGATGGGCGCGACGCCGCTCCATTGAGCACGGGGACGGCCCGCTTCGTATTGCAGTCCGTAAGCGGTGGGGAGGCGAGGACGATGCGGTCCCGCCAGTCTGGAATGACTCGAAATACCGCACGTTGTTACGAGGGTAGGCTCGACAAAGGCCGAGGGTGTCAGCCCCCGGCAGCCGGTGGACACCGAGGACGCCGGCACTAGACATGTGGAGAGGAGCCCTGACCCAGGGTGAGCACCAAGCCGACCACCACAGACCTCGAGTGGACCGAGCTGGACCAGCGGGCTGTCGACACCGCCCGCGTCCTGGCCGCCGATGCCGTACAGAAGGTCGGTAACGGCCATCCCGGTACGGCGATGAGCCTGGCCCCCGCCGCGTACACCCTCTTCCAGAAGGTGATGCGGCACGACCCGGCGGACGCCGACTGGGTCGGGCGCGACCGTTTCGTACTGTCCGCCGGTCACTCGTCCCTGACCCTCTACACCCAGCTCTACCTGGCCGGTTTCGGCCTGGAGCTGGACGACCTGAAGGCGTTCAGGACGTGGGGTTCCAAGACCCCCGGCCACCCCGAGTACGGGCACACGACGGGCGTCGAGACGACGACCGGTCCGCTCGGCCAGGGTGTCGCCAACGCCGTCGGCATGGCCATGGCCGCCCGCTACGAGCGCGGTCTGTTCGACCCGGAGGCCCCCGGAGGGGAGTCCCCGTTCGACCACTTCATCTTCGCCATCGCCGGTGACGGCTGCCTCCAGGAGGGCATCTCCGCGGAGGCGTCCTCGCTGGCCGGCCACCAGAAGCTCGGCAACCTGGTCCTGCTGTGGGACGACAACCACATCTCGATCGAGGGCGACACGGAGACGGCCGTCTCCGAGGACGTCGTCAAGCGGTACGAGGCGTACGGCTGGCACGTGCAGCGGATCGCCCCGAAGCCGGACGGCGACCTCGACCCGCACGCCATCTACAACGCCGTCCAGGCCGCCAAGGCGGTCACGGACAAGCCGTCGTTCATCGCGATGCGCTCGATCATCGCCTGGCCGGCCCCGAACGCCCAGAACACCGAGGCCGCGCACGGCTCGGCGCTCGGCGACGACGAGGTCGCGGCCACCAAGCGTGTCCTCGGCTTCGACCCGGAGCAGTCCTTCGAGGTCTCGGACGCGGTGCTCGGCCACACGCGTGAGGCTCTGGAGCGCGGGCGCCAGGCGAAGGCCGAATGGGAGAAGTCGTTCCAGGAGTGGCGCGACAACAACGCGGAGCGCGCAGCCGAGTTCGACCGTATCTCCGCGGGTGAACTGCCCACGGGCTGGGAGGAGAAGCTCCCGGTCTTCGAGGCGGGCAAGGGTGTCGCCACGCGTGCCGCGTCCGGCAAGGTCCTCCAGGCCCTGGGCGCTGTCATCCCGGAGCTGTGGGGCGGCTCGGCCGACCTGGCCGGCTCGAACAACACCACGATCGACGCGTCGAGTTCGTTCCTCCCGGCGGACAACCCGCTGCCGGAGGCGGACCCTTACGGCCGCACGATCCACTTCGGTATCCGCGAGCACTCGATGGCCGCCGAGATGAACGGCATCGCCCTGCACGGCAACACCCGTGTCTACGGCGGTACTTTCCTCGTGTTCTCCGACTACATGCGCAACGCGGTACGCCTGTCCGCGCTGATGCACGTGCCGGTGACGTACGTGTGGACGCACGACTCCATCGGTCTCGGCGAGGACGGCCCGACGCACCAGCCGGTCGAACACCTGGCCACGCTGCGCGCCATCCCGGGCCTGAACGTCGTCCGTCCGGCCGACGCCAACGAGACGGCCATCGCCTGGCGCGAGATCCTCAAGCGGTACACCAAGGTCTTCGGCAAGGGCGCCCCGCACGGCCTCGCGCTGACCCGCCAGGGCGTACCGACGTACGAGGCCAACGAGGATGCCGCCAAGGGCGGTTACGTCCTCTTCGAGGCCGAGGGCGGCACGCCCGAGGTCATCCTCATCGCGACCGGCTCCGAGGTCCACGTGGCCGTCGGGGCGCGCGAGCAGCTCCAGGCGGAGGGGGTGCCGACGCGGGTCGTGTCGATGCCGTCCGTGGAGTGGTTCGAGGAGCAGGACCAGGAGTACCGGGAGAGCGTTCTGCTCCCGTCCGTCAAGGCGCGGGTCGCGGTCGAGGCCGGTATCGGTCTCACGTGGCACAAGTACGTCGGGGACGCGGGTCGCATCGTTTCCCTGGAGCACTTCGGCGCGTCGGCCGACGGCAAGGTCCTCTTCGAGGAGTTCGGCTTCACTGCCGAGAACGTCGCCGCAGTAGCCAAGGAATCGATCGCGGCGGCCCAGCGCTGACGCTGACATAACGACAAGTAGGAGATGCATTTCCATGACAGACGCACTCAAGCGCCTCTCCGAGGAAGGCGTCGCGATCTGGCTGGACGACCTGTCGCGCCAGCGGATCACGTCGGGCAACCTCGCCGAACTGATCGACCAGCAGCACGTGGTGGGCGTCACGACCAACCCGTCGATCTTCCAGAAGGCCATCAGCAGCGGTGACGGCTACGAGCAGCAGCTCACCGAGCTGGCCGCCCGCAAGGTCACCGTCGAAGAGGCGATCCGCATGATCACGACGGCGGACGTCCGTGACGCCGCCGACATCCTGCGGCCGGTCTTCGACTCGACCGAGGGCCAGGACGGCCGGGTGTCGATCGAGGTCGACCCCCGTCTCGCCCACGACACCACCGCGACCGTCGCCGAGGCCAAGCAGCTCGCCTGGCTGGTGGACCGTCCGAACACCCTGATCAAGATCCCGGCCACCAAGGCGGGTCTCCCGGCGATCACCGAGGTCATCGGCCTCGGGATCAGCGTCAACGTCACGCTGATCTTCTCGCTGGAGCGCTACCGCGAGGTCATGGAGGCGTACCTGGCCGGTCTGGAGAAGGCCAAGGACCGCGGCCTGGACCTGTCGAAGATCCACTCCGTGGCGTCCTTCTTCGTGTCCCGCGTGGACACCGAGATCGACAAGCGGATCGACGCGCTGGGCACCGACGAGGCCAAGGCCGCCCGCGGCAAGGCCGGTCTGGCCAACGCGCGGCTCGCCTACCAGGCGTACGAGGAGGTCTTCTCCACGGACCGCTGGGCGGCCCTGGACAAGGCGCAGGCCAACAAGCAGCGTCCGCTGTGGGCCTCGACCGGCGTCAAGGACCCGGCGTACAAGGACACCCTGTACGTGGACGACCTGGCCGCGCCGAACACCGTGAACACCATGCCGGAGGCGACCCTGTTCGCCACCGAGGACCACGGTCAGATCGTCGGCAACACCATCGCCGGTACGTACGAGCGCTCCCGTGCCGAACTCGACGCGGTCGAGAAGCTCGGGATCTCGTACGACGACGTGGTCCAGTTGCTGGAGGACGAGGGCGTCGAGAAGTTCGAGGCGTCCTGGAACGACCTGCTCAAGTCGACCGAGGCGGAACTGGCGCGCCTCGCCCCTTCGGAGGGCTGAACCCTTGTCAAGCAGCAACCCGCTGCGTGACCCCGCAGACCGACGGCTCCCGCGTATCGCGGGGCCGTCGGGCCTGGTCATCTTCGGGGTAACCGGCGACCTGTCACGCAAGAAGCTCATGCCTGCCGTGTACGACCTCGCCAACCGCGGGTTGCTGCCGCCGGGCTTCTCCCTGGTCGGCTTCGCCCGGCGCGAATGGGAGCACGAGGACTTCGCGGCCGAGGTCCACGACGCGGTCAAGGAGCACGCGCGTACGCCGTTCCGTGAGGAGGTCTGGCAGCAGCTCATCCAGGGGATGCGCTTCGTCCAGGGCACCTTCGACGACGACGAGTCCTTCGAGCGGCTGCGCTCGACGATCGAGGAGCTGGACAAGGCGCAGGGGACGGGCGGCAACTTCGCCTTCTACCTCTCCGTGCCGCCGTCCGCCTTCCCGGTGGTCATCAAGCAGCTGAAGAAGCACGGTCTGGCGGACCAGGACAACGGTTCCTGGCGGCGCGCGGTCATCGAGAAGCCCTTCGGCCACGACCTCAAGTCGGCGGAGGAGCTCAACTCGACGGTCGAGGAGGTCTTCGCCCCGGACCAGGTCTTCCGGATCGACCACTACCTCGGCAAGGAGACCGTCCAGAACATCCTGGCGCTCCGCTTCGCCAACCAGATGTTCGAGCCGATCTGGAACCGGTCCTTCGTGGACCACGTACAGATCACGATGGCCGAGGACATCGGCATCGGCGGCCGGGCCGGTTACTACGACGGCATCGGCGCGGCCCGTGACGTCATCCAGAACCACCTGCTCCAGCTGATGGCCCTCACGGCCATGGAGGAGCCGGCGTCCTTCGACGCCGACGCGCTGGCCGCCGAGAAGACGAAGGTCCTCGGCGCGGTCAAGCTGCCGCAGGACCTGGGCAAGGACACGGTCCGCGGGCAGTACGCGGCGGGCTGGCAGGGTGGCGAGAAAGCCATCGGCTACCTCCAGGAAGACGGTATCGACCCCCAGTCGAAGACCGACACCTACGCGGCCATCAAGGTCGAGGTCGACAACCGCCGCTGGGCGGGCGTCCCCTTCTACCTGCGCACCGGCAAGCGTCTGGGCCGCCGCGTCACCGAGATCGCGGTCGTCTTCCAGCGTGCCCCGCACTCCCCCTTCGACCACACGGCGACGGAGGAACTGGGCCAGAACGCGATCGTCATCCGCGTCCAGCCCGACGAGGGCATCACGGTCCGCTTCGGCTCCAAGGTGCCCGGCACCTCGATGGAGATCCGGGACGTGTCCATGGACTTCGCGTACGGCGAGTCGTTCACGGAGTCGAGCCCGGAGGCGTACGAGCGTCTGATCCTGGACGTCCTGCTCGGCGACTCCAACCTCTTCCCGCGCACCGAGGAGGTCGAACTGTCCTGGCGGATCCTCGACCCGATCGAGCAGTACTGGGACACGCACGGCAAGCCCGCGCAGTACCCCTCGGGCACGTGGGGCCCCGTCGAGGCGGACGAAATGCTCGAACGAGACGGACGGAGCTGGCGGCGCCCATGAAAATAGACCTCACGGACACCACGGCCAGCAAGGTCAACAAGGCGCTGGTGAAGGGCCGCCGGGCCATCGGCACACCGGCCGTCGGCATGGTTTTGACCCTCGTCATCGTCACCGACGAGGAGAACGCGTACGACGCCCTGAAGGCGGCGAACGACGCCTCGCGCGAGCACCCCTCGCGCACCCTGGTGGTCGTCAAGCGCGTCTCCCGCTCGCACCGCGACCGTACGACGTCCCGCCTCGACGCCGAGCTGAGGATCGGCGCGGACGCGGGCAGCGGCGAGACGATCGTCCTGCGCCTGTACGGCGAGGTCGTCGACCACGCCGACTCGGTGGTCCTTCCCCTCCTCCTGCCGGACGCCCCTGTGGTCGTCTGGTGGCCGGTGAACGCCCCGCTGGACCCGGCGAAGGACCCGCTGGGCGCCCTGGCGCAGCGCAGGGTGACGGACACCTACGCGGCCGAGCAGCCGGTACGGGAACTGGCGGCGCGCGCGGACGCGTACACGCCGGGCGACACGGACCTCTCGTGGACACGTATCACCCCGTGGCGTTCGATGCTGGCCGCCGCCCTGGACCAGGTCACCTGCGAGGTGGACGCGGTCGAGGTGGAGGGCGAGGAGTTCAACCCGAGCTGCGAGCTGCTGGCGATGTGGCTGGCGGACCGGCTGGACGTCCCGGTGAAGCGTTCCCTGTCCTCGGGACCCGGCCTGACGGCGGTCCGCATGCGGACGAGCACGGGCCCGATCACCCTGGACCGCGCCGACGGCTCCCTGGCGACCCTCTCCATCCAGGGCCAGCCCGACCGCGCGGTGGCGCTCAAGCGCCGTGAGACGGCCGAGCTGATGGCGGAGGAACTGCGCCGCCTGGACCCGGACGACACGTACGCGTCGGCGCTGCGTTTCGGAGTGGACCGCCTGAACGCTCCGGTGACACCGGCGCCCAAGCCGACACCGACGGCTACGGCTACGGCTA
>NZ_LIQQ01000432.1 GCF_001418565.1 Streptomyces graminilatus
GGTGAGAGGTAAGGCGGGGTGGGGCCCGACCGGTGTCGGACCGGGCCCCGGGCCAAAGGGGCTGGAGATCCTTCCGGAGAACCGGCCCCTGACTCGTTTGGCTTCAAACAAGATAGGAAGTGGCCGGAGTCTGGTCAATAGCTATCCGGATGGATAAATTCTTTCCACGACCCCCTTGCGGGACGGACCACTCCTCCATACCGTTTGGCCTCAAACAACGAGCCCGGGGTCGCCGTCCGCACCGCGCGCCCTGGCCGCACTCTCCACGCCACCCGCCTCCCGGACCTCTGTTCCGGAGGTGCCGACGTCCGCCCGAGGAGACAACGGTGAGCGCAATCGACCTTCAAGAAGTCCGCCGGCACATCGAGCGGCTCACCGCCGAGGGGATCGACGTGGTCCGGGTGGTCTATCCCGACCTCATCGGCACCGACCGCGCCCGTGACGTCCTCGTCGACGAACTGCCGCGCGCCTGTGAGCACGGGCTCGCCTTCTGCCGGGCCGTCTACCACACCAGCCCCCAGGGTGACGTGGTACCGGTCAGCGGCGGCCTGGACGCGGGGCTGCCCGACATCTCCGTACGGCCGGACCTGTCCACCCTGGTCGCCCTGCCCTGGGAGCCCGGCGTCGCGGTCTGCCTCGGGAACGTCATCGACCCGGCGACCGGCTCCCCCGCGCCCGAGTCGCCCCGCGACCTGCTCAGCGCCGTCCTCGACCGGTGCGCCGAGCACGGGCTGCGGCCCGTCGTCGGGCCCGAGCTGGAGTACTTCCTGTGCGATGCGGCGCCGGGGGGCGCGGGCGGCTGGCAGCGGTACAACCGGGACTCGGGCGTCGTCTACACGGCCGGTCTGCGGGCCGACCCCGACAACCATCTCCTGCGCACCCTGCGCCACGTACGCGATCTGAACATCGGCGTGCTCAGCGGGAACCACGAGTTCGACGGCGGGCAGTTCGAGATCAACCTGCTGCACTCGGACGCCATGTCGGCGGCCGACCGGGCCTTCCGGTTCAAGGCCGCGATCAAGGAACTGGCACGCAAGGAGGGCCGGCTCGCCACCTTCATGGCGAAGCCCTTCAACGACGCGGGCGGCTCCGGCTTCCACCTCCACCTCTCCTGCGAATCCGACCCCTCCGCCGAGGGGGCGGGCGGCGCACGCAATCTCTTCGACGATCCCTCGGGGCAGTACGGGCTGTCCGCCACGGCACGGCACGCGGCGGCCGGTCTCCTCGCCCACGCGCCCGCCCTCGCCGCGCTGCTCAACCCGACCGTCAACTCGTACAAGCGCTTCGGTCCCGACACCCTCGCGCCCTGGCTGATCGACTGGGGGCTCGACAACCGCAGCGCCATGGTCCGGATACCGCCCGAGCGCGGCTCCGGGGCCCGGCTCGAACTGCGGCTCGGCGATGCCAGCGCCAACCCGTACCTCGCGATCGCCGGGGCCGTGGCCGCCGCGCTGCTCGGCGTGCTGGCCGGGGAGGAGCCCTCGGCACCACTGGAGGGCTACGGCTACGACGCCGACAGGTCCGCCGTGCTGCCGATGAGCCTGCCGGAAGCCCTCGACGCCCTGGAGGCGGACACCGCGCTGACCGAGGTGCTCGGCAAGGACTTCGTCGCCTCGTTCCTCGCCTACAAGCGCAACGAGGTCGAACGCTTCCAACGGCACGTCACCGACTGGGAGTTCACCGAGTACGCGTACCACCTCTGATCGCCGCCGCCGATCCCTTCCCCATTGCTTCCGCACGACCTTCCCGGAGCCTTCGATGACCGAGCTTCCCCCCTCCGCCGCCGCCCAAGAACCCCTCCCCCTCGACGCCGTCGACCTCGCCGACCTCGACAACTTCACCGACGGGGTGACGCCCTGGCGGATGTTCCACACCCTGCGCCACGAGGACCCGGTGCACTGGCAGCCCGAGGAGGCGCCCAACTCCGGTTTCTGGGCGGTGACCCGGCACGCGGACATCGCGCGCGTCGACCGTGACGCGGAGACGTTCACCTCGGCGAAGTTCGTCAACCTCGAAGAGGTCGACGAGGACCAGATCAAGAAGCGCGCCTCCATCCTGGAGCTGGACGGGGTGCGGCACCGGGCCCTGCGCAGTGTGATCCAGCGGCAGTTCGGCGCGGGAGTCATCAACAGCTACACCGACTTCCTGCGCGGGCTCACCGCCCAGACCCTCGACGCGGCGCTGGCGAAGGGGAGTTTCGACTTCGTCAAGGAGGTCTCCGCCGACTTCCCCATCAACGTCCTGGCCCGGCTGCTCGACGTTCCGCCGGAGGACAACCAGCAGCTCATCGACTGGGGCAACCGGATCATCGGCAACACCGACCCCGACTACGCCGACGTCCTGCTGAACAGCGCGGAGAGCGAGAAGTACCGCGATCTGCCGTTCCGTTCGCCCGCCTCGCTCGAAGTCTTCGAGTACGGGCGGGAGTTGGCGCGCCAGCGGCGCGGCGGCGAGGGCGACGACCTCGTCTCGAAGCTCGTCAACACCACCCCGCGCGACGGAGTTCCGCTGTCCCCGGAGGACTTCGACAACTACTTCCTGCTGCTGGTGGTCGCCGGCAACGAGACCACCCGGCACACCATCACCCACTCCATGCTGGCCCTTCTCCAGCACCCCGAGCAGCTCGCCCGCCTCCGGGCCGACCCCTCGCTGATCCCGGGCGCGGTCGAGGAGTTCCTGCGCTGGGCGTCCCCCGTCTACCACTTCCGGCGCACCGCGACCCGTGACGTCGAGCTGGGCGGCAAGCGGGTCAAGGAGGGCGACAAGGTCGTCATGTGGTTCGCCTCCGGCAACCGTGACGAGGAAGTCTTCGGCAATCCGTACGACTTCGACGTCACCCGCAAGGACAACGACCACGTCACCTTCGGCAAGGGCAGCCCGCATCTGTGCCTGGGCAATCTGCTGGCCCGCACCGAGATCCGGATCATGTTCGAGGAGCTGATCCCGCGCCTCGCCGACATCCGGCTGGCGGGGGACGTCCCCCGGGTGCGCTCGAACTTCGTCAACGGGATCAAGAAGCTGCCGGTGGAGGTCACCCTCGCGTGAACCCTGGTCGAACTCCCGATGGCACTCAGTTCCCCGAACACGGCGCACCGAGTGCCATCGGCCCCGGTCGGATGCTAGTTTCCCGAGCATGACCAAACCGCCCATGCGGGACGCCCTGGTCGCGGCGGCCTTCCAGTTGTTCCTGGAGCGTGGCTACGAGCAGACCACCGTGGACGACATCGTGGCGCTGGCCGGGGTCGGGCGCCGGTCGTTCTTCCGCTACTTCCCCGCCAAGGAGGACGTGGTCTTCCCCGACCACGAGCGGTGCCTCGCCGACATGACGGCATACCTGGCCGAGAGCGCCGAGAGCGCCGAGGACACCGACCCGGTCGGACGGGTGTGCGACGCGGCCCGCATGGTGCTGCTGCTGTACGCCGAGAACCCGGCCTTCTCCGTCCAGCGCTACCGGCTCACCAAGAAGGTCCCCGGGCTGCGCGCGTCCGAGCTGTCGGTGGTCTGGCGGTACGAGCGCGCCCTGGCCGCGTATCTGCGCGGGCGTTTCGCCGGTCGGCCGCACGGGACGCTCCAGGCCGACGTGATCGCGGCGGCCGTCGTCGCCGCCCACAACAACGCGCTGCGCTCCTGGCTCCGCTCGGACGGCCAGGGTGACGCGACCACGGCCGTCGACCACGCCCTGGACTATGTACGGGCCGCCTTCGGGACCCCGCCCGCGGCCCCCGC
>NZ_LIQQ01000433.1 GCF_001418565.1 Streptomyces graminilatus
CCCTCCGCCCCCCCGGAACCTCTTGACACCCACCTGCCCGGAAGGCACATTGAGTTGCGCAACCTGAGTCATGTTGCGTAGACAGCAACTGACGCGCAGGGCCTGGACTGGTTTTTCAACCGGAGGTGCGGCGATGGCGGGACCCCGAGTGGTCATCATCGGAGCGGGCGTCGTCGGCGCGGCACTCGCGGACGAGATCTCCGCGCGAGGCTGGACCGAAGTGACCGTGGTCGACCAGGGCCCGCTGCCCGCCACCGGCGGCTCCAGCTCCCACGCCCCGGGGCTGGTCTTCCAGGCGAACTCGTCGAAGACGATGGCCGAGCTGGCCCGCTACACCGTCGAGAAGTTCTGTTCCCTGGACGTCGACGGCAAGCCCTGTTTCCTCCAGGTCGGCGGCCTCGAAGTGGCCACCACCCCCGAGCGCCTCACCGAACTGCACCGCCGCCACGGCTGGATCACCGCCTGGGGCATCGAGTCCCGTCTGCTGACCGCCGAGGAGTGCGCCGCCCAGCACCCGCTCCTCAATCCTGAGCGGGTGTTGGGCGGCCTCCTCGTCCCCACCGACGGACTCGCCAAAGCCGTCCTCGCCGTCGAGGCCCAGATCCGCCGGGCCACCGAACGCGGCGTGAGCTTCCTGCCCCGCCACGAGGTGCTGGACGTGCGGCAGACCGACGGCCGGGTCACCGGAGTCGTCACCGACCAGGGCGAGATCCCGGCCGACATCGTCGTGTGCTGCGCCGGTATCTGGGGGCCGAAGATCGCCCGCATGGTGGGCCTCAATCTCCCCCTCACGCCCCTGGCCCACCAACTGGCCTGGACCGGGCCGGTCCCCGCCCTCGCCGGTCAGACGGAGGAAGCGGTCCGCCCGATCCTGCGCCACCAGGACGCCGACCTCTACTACCGCGACCGCTTCGACGCCATCGGCATCGGCTACTACGGCCACCGCCCGATGCCGATCTCCGCCGACGACATCCGGCCGTTCCGCGAGGGCGAGACCATGCCCTCGGTCCTGAAGTTCACCGAGGACGACTTCGCCGACGCCTGGACGGAGACCCAGTCCTTGCTCCCGGCCACCAAGGACGCGAAGGTCGACGAGGGCATCAACGGCCTGTTCTCCTTCACCACCGACAACTTCCCGCTCCTCGGCGAGTCGCCGGACGTCAAGGGCTTCTGGGTCGCCGAGGCCGTGTGGGTCACGCACTCGGCGGGCGTCGGCCGGGCGATGGCCGAGTGGCTGGTCGACGGCTTCTGCTCCTCCTTCGACCTGCACGAGTGCGACCTCAACCGCTTCGAGCCGCACCAGCTCGCCCCGGAGTACGTCCTGGCCCGCGACTGCCAGAACTTCGTCGAGGTGTACGACATCCTCCACCCCCTCCAGCCGTCCGGGGACCCGCGCCCGATCCGCACCAGCCCCTTCCACACCCGCCAGAAGGAACTGGGCGCCTTCTTCCTTGAGGCGAACGGCTGGGAACGCCCGCAGTGGTACGAGGCCAACGCGCCCTTGGTGGAAGGCCGTTCCGTCCCCACCCCGAACGACTGGGCGGCCCAGTACTGGTCCCCGATCGTCGGCGCCGAGGCCCAGGCGACCAGGGAGACGGTCGCGATGTACGACATGACGGCCCTGAAGCGCCTGGAGGTGACGGGCCCCGGTGCCGCCGACTTCCTGGAGGGCCTCACCACCAGCAAGGTCGCCAAGTCGGTCGGGTCGGTGACGTACACGCTGCTCCTGGACCACGACGGCGGCATCCGCAGCGATGTCACCGTGGCCCGCCTCGGCCGCGACCTCTTCCAGGCCGGCGCCAACGGCAACCTAGACCTCGACTGGTTCACCCGCCACCTCCCGGCCGACGGGACCGTCCAGGTCCGTGACATCACGCCTGGCACCTGCTGCATCGGTCTCTGGGGGCCCCTGGCCCGCAAGGTTCTCCAGCCCCTGACGGACGAGGACTTCTCGAACGACGGGCTGAAGTACTTCCGCGCCAAGCGCGCCTACATCGGCAGCGTCCCGGTGACGGCGATGCGCCTGTCGTACGTCGGCGAACTCGGCTGGGAGCTTTACACCACCGCCGACCAGGGCCAGAAACTCTGGGACACCCTCTGGCAGGCGGTACAGCCCCTGGGCGGCATCGCCGCCGGGCGCGGCGCCTTCAACAGCCTCCGCCTGGAGAAGGGTTACCGCTCCTTCGGCACCGACATGACGTACGAGCACGACCCGTACGAGGCCGGCGTCGGCTTCGCCGTGAAGCTCGACAAGGGCGAGTTCTTGGGGAAGGCGGCGCTGGAACGTCGTAAGGCCGACGTCCGCCGGAAGCTCACCTGCCTCACGATCGAGGATCCGCGGTCGGTGGTCATGGGCAAGGAGCCGGTGTACGAGGGGGAGCGGGCGGTCGGGTACGTCACCAGCGCCGCTTACGGCTACACGATCGGCAAGGGCATCGCGTATGCCTGGCTGCCCGCTGAACTGGCCGTCCCTGGAACGGCGTTGAGTATCGGCTACTTCGATCAGCGGGTGGCGGCCGTGGTCGCCGAGGAGCCCTTGTTCGACCCGACGATGTCCCGCCTTCGTGGGTAGGTCCCCGGGTCGGTCCGTCAACCGGGCCGCCTGCCGATTCGCAGAACTCGAAGACGAAGTCGAAGACGGAGACGCGCGATGAGCCCCCGTACCCCCGGCGCCGAGCTGCCCGAGCACCCCGACTGGCTGTGGCGTACGCCCGAGCCGAAGCGGTCGTACGACGTGATCGTCGTGGGCGGCGGTGGACACGGTCTCGCCACCGCTCACTACCTGGCGAAGAACCACGGCATCACCAACGTCGCCGTACTGGAGAAGGGGTGGCTGGCGGGCGGCAACATGGCCCGCAACACCACGATCATCCGCTCCAACTACCTGTGGGACGAGAGCGCGGGCATCTACGAACACGCGCTGAAACTGTGGGAGGGCCTGGAGGAGGAGCTGGACTACCCCATCCTCTTCTCCCAGCGCGGCGTGCTGAACCTGGCCCACAGCCTCCAGGACGTCCGCGACAGCGTGCGCAGGGTGGAAGCCAACCGCCTCAACGGTGTGGACGCGGAATGGCTGGACGCGGAGCAGGTCCGGGAGGTCTGCCCGATCGTCAACATCTCACCGGACGTGCGCTATCCGGTCCTCGGCGGTACGTACCAGCCGCGCGCCGGTATCGCGAAGCACGACCATGTGGCGTGGGGCCTGGCCCGCTCGGCGGACGCGGCCGGTATCGACATCATCCAGAACTGCGAGGTCACGGGCCTGGACGTGGTCGGCGGGAAGGTGGTCGGGGTCCAGACGACCCTGGGCCCGATCGCGGCCGGCAAGGTGGCCCTCTGCTCGGCGGGGCACAGCTCGGTCCTGGCGGCGATGGCGGGCATCGAACTCCCGCTCCAGAGCCACCCGTTGCAGGCGCTGGTCTCCGAACTCCTGGAACCCGTGCACCCGACCGTCGTCATGTCCAACGCGGTGCACGTGTACGTCAGCCAGGCGCACAAGGGCGAGCTGGTGATGGGCGCGGGCATCGACTCGTACAACTCGTACACGCAGCGTGGGGCGTTCCACATCATCGAGGAGCAGATGGCGGCGGCTCTGGAGCTGTTCCCCGTCTTCGCCCGCGCCCATGTGCTGCGCACCTGGGGAGGCATCGTGGACGTCAGCCCCGACGCGTCGCCGATCGTCGGCCTCACCCCGGTCGACAACCTGTATCTGAACTGTGGATGGGGAACCGGGGGGTTCAAGGCCACACCGGGCGTCGGCTGGGTCTACGCCCACACGATCGCCCACGACACCCCCCACCCCCTCAACGCCCCCTTCTCGCTCGACCGTTTCACCACCGGCGCGCTCGTCGACGAGCACGGCGCGGCCGCGGTGGCCCACTAGGGACCCTCAAGGGAGCCGAACGACATGCTTCTC
>NZ_LIQQ01000434.1 GCF_001418565.1 Streptomyces graminilatus
CCGGTGACCCGGTGACCCGGTGACCCGTTGTAGCGGGCGGCCGGATCAAGTAGCGTCACCTGACATGAACACCGGACCGGCGCTTCGACGCCACACACGGATTGGCTATCCGGTGGAGAGCTGATCACGCGGCGGGTGCCGACAGGTCACCCGCTCGGTTCGGCAGGCAGTTCGGCGAGCATTTCGGCACGCGGACCTCCCAGTGTTTGCGCACAGCGAGTCCCCTTCCGTACCGGACATGTCGAACATGTCGAGACCACTGAGGTCAGCCGAATGACTGTCACGTTCAACCACACGATCATCGCCTCCAAGGACCGCCACGAGTCGGCCCGCTTCTTCCGGGAACTGCTGGAACTGCCGGAAGCGCCGTCGTGGGGCCCGTTCATCAACATCCAGCTCTCCGACGGGGTGTTGCTGCAGTTCGCCGAGCCGCCGGTGGACATCCAGATGCAGCACTACGCGTTCCTGATCGACGACGAGCTGTTCGACCGGGCGTACCAGCGCCTCTGCGACAAGGACATCGAGCACTGGGCCGACCCCCAGATGCGACGCCCTGGCGAGACCAACACCGAGCACGGCGGCCGGGGCGTGTACTTCAAGGACCCGGGCGGCCACGCGATCGAGCTGATCACGCGCCCGTACCTGTAGTAGCCAGGGCCAGAGGTTTCACCTGCCGGTCGGCGGGCGGGAGCACATGGTCGCGCCCGCCGACCCAGGGCAATTTACCCACCTCTGCCGGTCTGCCGGTCTGAACGAGTGGACTCGCCGGTACGCGCCCGGAAGGGTCCCTTCCCGTCGAGTCACCGATGGTGATGTTGCCGTCCGAGCCCGCGACGGTCTGCGGGCTGCCCATGACTGGAGGAGGCACCCCCGGATGCGACGTACCCCCCACCGCCGGATGCTCGCGGCAGCGCTGTTCGCGGCGTGCGTGCTGGTCCCGATGGCAGCGACTCCCGCAGCGGCCGTCCGTACGGCAAGGGTCGACCAGCACGACCAGGACCACCACGACAGGAACGCCGACTGTCCGCCGGGCGGTCTCGGGCCGGAGGTGACCGCCCGACTGGACAGAGCGATCGAGGACGTCCGCGGGCAGGCCGGCATCCCCGGTGTCGTCGTCGGAGTGTGGATGCCCGGCAAGGGAAGCTACGTCCGCGCGACCGGCGTCGCCGACACGGCCACCCACCGTCCGATGACCACCGACGGTTTCCTACGGATCGGCAGCGAGACGAAAACCTTCACGGTCACCGCGCTGCTGGAACTCGTAGACGACCACCGGATCCGACTGGACGACCCGATCTCCCGCTATATCCACGGAGTACCGAACGGCCACCGGATCACACTCCGCCACCTGGCCGAGATGCGCAGCGGCCTGTTCCCCTACAGCGCCGATCCGGACTTCGCCCATGACCTGGTGAGCGACCCGGAGCGCTCCTTCACCCCACGGGAGGTGCTCGCGTACGGCTTCCGGCACAAGAACACCTTCGCGCCGGGGACGGAGTTCCAGTACTCCAACTCCAACCTGATCCTCCTCGGCCTGGTGATCGAGAAGGTCAGCGGCAGGCGGCTCGCCGACTTCATCGACAGCCGGGTACTGGCCCCGGCTCACCTCCACGACACACTCCTCCCAGAGGGAGCCGAGTTCCCGGAACCGCATCCGCGCGGCTACACGAACCAGACGCTGACCGGCGCGGTGGCCGACTCCACGGACTGGAACCCCAGTTGGGCCTGGGCGGCCGGCTCGATGATCTCCAACCTGCACGACCTGCACCGCTGGGCGGAAATCGTCGCCACGGGCAAACTCCTCACCCCCGAAACCCAGTCCCAGCGCCTAAAGACCCACCCGACCGGCCTCCCCGGCCTCAGCTACGGCCTCGGCATCTTCGAAACGGGCGGCTGGATCGGCCACAACGGCTCCATCCCGGGCTACGAGACGGTGACGGTCTATCTGCCTTCGAAGAAGGCCACCCTGGTCATCATGATCAACACGGACATCACGAGTGGGGGGCAGGAGCCTACGACGCTTCTGGCTCGGGCGGTCACGGGGATTGTTACGCCGGGGAATGTGTATGACGGGGCGGTGGCTGCGCGGTAGGTGGGCGGCTGGGCAGGGTGCGGTGATGTGAACTGGGG
>NZ_LIQQ01000435.1 GCF_001418565.1 Streptomyces graminilatus
GGGTGGGGGCGTGAGGCGCGGGGGAGACGGGTGGCCCGCGAGGCTCGCCAGAGCTGTTTCCGCCCGCTCAGCCCGCTCGACCAGCTCCGACGGTGGCTCAGCCCGCTGGGCCTGCTCAGTCCGCTCCGACCGTGGCTCCGCGACCGTCTGGAGCGTGGGTGCCATCGCCGTCCTGTGTGTGGTGTTCGGTGCGGTGCTCGCCATGGGGCAGGCCGCTGTGGCCCGGCATCGGGCGGCGGCGGGCGCCGACCTGGCGGCCCTCGCGGCGGCGGACCACTGGACGGAGGGTGCCTCGGCGGCCTGTGCGCGGGCGGGCCGGGTGGCTTCGGCTCAGGGCGCGCGGCTCGTTCGGTGCGTGATGGTGGGCGAGACGTCGGACCTGACGGTGATATCGGGACGGGGCCTGTTCGCGGCGGAGGTGCGGTCGAGAGCGGGCCCACCGGGGCCTCCGGGCCCGCTGAGACCGACCTGAGCCGACCTCGTACACCCCCGTGCACCCGTACGGGCGGGCGCTAAGCCTTCTCCTCCGGCGCTCCCCGCAGCAGAACCGTCAGCAACCGCACCGCCCCCCGTTTGTGCAAGGGCTCGTTGCCGTTGCCGCACTTGGGGGACTGGATGCAGGACGGGCAGCCGGCGTCGCACTCGCAGGAGGCGATGGCCTGCCGGGTGGCCGTCAGCCAGGAGCGGGCCGTGTGGAAGGCGCGCTCCGCGAAGCCGGCGCCGCCCGGGTGGCCGTCGTACACGAAGACCGTGGGGAGGAGGGTGTCCGGGTGGAGCGGGACGGAGACGCCGCCGATGTCCCAGCGGTCGCAGGTCGCGAAGAGGGGCAGCATGCCGATCGACGCGTGTTCGGCGGCGTGCAGGGCGCCGCCGAGGATCTCCGGGTTGACGCGGGCCGCGTCGAGCTGGTCCTCGGTGACGGTCCACCACACGGCACGGGTGCGCAGCGTACGAGGCGGGAGGTCGAGCTTTGTCTCGCCCAGGACCTCGCCGGTGATGACGCGCCGGCGCAGGAAGGAGACGACCTGGTTGGTGACCTCGACGGAGCCGTAGCAGAGGCGGCCGTCGCCCCACGGGATCTCGGTGTCGGTCTCCAGGACGGCGATGGACGTCGTGTCACGGGCGACCGTCGAATACGGCGGGTTCGCCTCCTCGACCAGGGCGACCGAGTCCGCCAGGTCCAGGGAGCGGACGAGATAGGTGCGGCCCTGGTGGAGGTGGACCGCGCCCTCGTGCACGGCCGCGTGCGAGGCGCCCGCGTCCACCGTGCCGAGCAGCCGTCCCGTGCCCTCCTCGACGATCTGGACCGGGTTGCCGCCACCGCCCCGGATGTCGGCCAGGTCGGCGGCCCGCTCCCGGCGGGTCCAGTGCCAGCCACCGGTGCGGCGGCGGAGCAGCTTGGCGGCCTCCAACTGCGGGAGCAGGGCCGCCGTTTCCGGGCCGAAGAGTTCCAGGTCCGCCTCGACCAGGGGGGATTCGGCCGCCGCGGCACAGAGGTGGGGGGCCAGGACGTAGGGGTTGTCGGGGTCGAGGACAGTCGACTCGACCGGCTGGTCGAACAGGGCTTCGGGGTGGTGGACGAGGAACGTGTCCAGCGGGTCGTCACGGGCGACCAGGATCGCCAGCGCGCCCTGTCCGGCGCGTCCGGCGCGGCCCGCCTGCTGCCACAGGGAGGCGCGGGTGCCCGGATAGCCGGCGATGACGACGGCGTCCAACCCCGAGACGTCGATGCCGAGTTCGAGGGCGGTGGTGGCGGCCAGGCCGAGGAGTTCGCCGGAGTGGAGAGCCTGTTCGAGGGCTCTGCGCTCCTCGGGGAGGTAACCGCCCCGGTAGGCGGCCACGCGCCGGGCCAGCGAGCGGTCGATCTCGGACAGCCGTTCCTGGGCGATCACCGAGATCAGCTCGGCGCCGCGCCGGGAGCGTACGAAGGCCACCGAGCGCACGCCCTGGAGGGTGAGGTCGGTCAGCAGGTCGGCGGTCTCGGCGGTGGCCGTACGGCGGACGGGAGCGCCCTTCTCGCCGTGCAGCTCGGTGAGCGGGGGCTCCCAGAGGGCGAACACCAGTTCACCGCGTGGTGAGGCGTCGTCCGCGACCTCGATCACCGGGAGGCCCGTCAGACGGCCTGCCGCGACGGACGGCTCGGCGGCCGTGGCGGAGGCGAGCAGGAACACGGGGGAGGCGCCGTAGCGGGCGCACAGGCGGCGCAACCGGCGCAGGACCTGGGCGACATGGGAGCCGAAAACGCCACGGTAGGTGTGGCACTCGTCGATGACGACGTACTTCAGCGACTTCAGGAAGGAGGCCCAGCGGGGGTGGGACGGGAGTATCCCCCGGTGGAGCATGTCCGGGTTGGTCAGGACGTAGTTCGCGTACTGGCGGATCCACTCGCGTTCCTCGACGGGCGTGTCGCCGTCGTACACGGCCGGTCGCACCGCGTTTCCCAAAGGTTGTGAAAGTTCCTTCACGGAACGTCGCTGGTCGGCTGCGAGGGCTTTGGTCGGGGCGAGGTACAGGGCGGTCGCCCCACGGCCGTTGGGGGCCTCGGAGCCGTCCAGGAGGCACGAGAGGACCGGTACGAGGTAGGCGAGCGACTTGCCCGAGGCGGTTCCTGTGGCGACGATCACGTTCTCGCCGTCCAGGGCGTGCTCGGCGGCCAGTGCCTGGTGGGCCCAGGGGTGTTCGATTCCGGCTGCCTGGACGGCCGCGACGACCTCGGCGCGAATCCGGTCGGGCCAGACGGCATGACGGCCCGCACGTGGGGGCAAGTGCTCCGTATGAGTGATGCGCGAAGACCGGCTCGGCCCCGAGGTGAGCCGGTCCAGGATCGTGCCCGGATCGGGTCGTGGGGCGGCGAAAGCCGAGGGTCGTTCGGATCGGTGATTCTTGGCCATCGGCATCGAGTGTGTCACTGGCGTGACGGACAATGGGTCCAAGGCGTCGTGCACGCCCTGCGGTAAGTGATTGAATGCCATCGCGGCTGGCGAACCGTCCTGGGGACTCTGCCGAGGTGTCCCTTGGGATGACCGCTCGATAGCAAGGTGCTGGAGGATCCGTGGACCTGTCCCTGTCGACCCGTACCGTCGGCGATCGTACGGTCGTCGAGGTCGGTGGCGAAATCGACGTTTATACCGCGCCCAAGCTGCGTGAGCAGCTGGTCGAGCTGGTCAACGACGGGAGTTTTCATCTCGTCGTGGACATGGAGGGTGTCGACTTCCTCGACTCCACCGGGCTCGGCGTGCTGGTCGGCGGCCTGAAGCGTGTGCGTGCCCACGAGGGCTCGCTGCGCCTGGTGTGCAACCAGGAGCGCATTCTGAAGATCTTCCGCATCACCGGTCTGACCAAGGTGTTCCCGATTCACACCTCGGTCGACGAAGCGGTGGCGGCCACCGACTGGCGGCCGTTCGCCGGACGCGCGTGCGGTCATCCGCGGGTGCGTCCTGTGACGGAGGAAAGTTAACGAGGGGGGTCCGGGTCACGGCGATCCGGCCCCCTGACCGCACGCCCGTATTCCGAGGGGGATGCATGGCCACCGTTGAACTCCGCTTCAGCGCGCTGCCCGAGCACGTCAGGACCGCCCGACTGGTGGCGGCAGCGGTGGCGCGCAGGGCCGGAGTGGACGAGGCCGTACTCGACGAGGTGCGACTCGCCGTCGGCGAGGCGTGTTCCCGTGCCGTCGGCCTGCACCAGAGCGGCGGCATCTCGGAGCCGGTGTGGGTGACGCTGACCGAGGAGGAGAAGCTGTTCTCCATCGAGGTGGGCGACGAGGCACCCCGCTCGGCTCCCGGTGACGGCGCTTCGGGCGCCGACGGCGGCGTGGACGCGGATGCCGAGGAGGACGAGATGGGCCTCGCGGTCATCAGCGGCCTCGTCGACGACGTCGAGGTCACCGCGGGAGAGAACGGCGGATCGATCCGCATGAGCTGGCCGACCGCGCCGCCGGCCACACTCCTCTCCTGACGACTCCTGGCGACTGCTGACGACTGCTGACGACTGCCGACCCCTGACGACGGCACATCGACTCACCCACCCCCCCGTACAGCCTCAAGGGCCCTGCTGAGCAGGGCCCTTGGCGTTTTTATCGGCGGTTTCCGGAATTAGTGAAGGTATTCACGACCAGCCGCGCGGAAAATTGATCACGCGTGAATGCGCCAGCCGCATTACGCCAAATGGGTCAATGGATCACCCGGGGATCTTCTGCTGATCTCCCGCCGATCATTTGCTGAATAGCATGGGGCAATCTATTCCGTTTCCGCGTACTGTTTTGATCAGGTTCCGGTACCTACAATCCCGTCCACATCTTGAGCTCAGCCCAAGCGTCAAGGAGGACGAATGGCGGGGCTTTCTATCCCTCAACGGTTCGACCAGCCCACAACGCTCGCAGCCGCGGTGCTGACCGACGACAACCGGCTGATCGTGATGGTCATCGGCGTTGTCGCCCTGGCGGCGCTCGTGGTCGCCGGGGTCCTGGTGCGCCAGGTGCTCGCGGCGGGCGAGGGCACCGACAGCATGAAGGAGATCGCCAAGGCGATCCAGGAAGGCGCGAACGCCTATCTGGCACGGCAGTTGCGCACGCTCGGCGTATTCGCCGTGATCGTGTTCTTCCTGCTGATGCTGCTGCCCGCGGACGACTGGAAACAGCGCGCCGGGCGGTCGGTGTTCTTCTTGATCGGCGCCGCGTTCTCGGCGGCCACCGGGTATATCGGCATGTGGCTCGCCGTGCGCAGCAATGTGCGGGTCGCCGCAGCGGCACGGGAAGCGACGCCGGCGCCGGGCGAGCCGAAAAAGGATCTCACGGACGTCTCGCACAAAGCGATGAAGATCGCTTTCCGTACGGGCGGTGTCGTCGGCATGTTCACCGTGGGCCTCGGCCTGCTCGGCGCCTCCTGCGTGGTGCTGGTGTACGCGGCCGACGCGCCGAAGGTGCTCGAGGGCTTCGGCCTCGGCGCCGCCCTTATCGCCATGTTCATGCGGGTCGGCGGCGGCATCTTCACCAAGGCCGCCGACGTCGGCGCCGACCTGGTCGGCAAGGTCGAACAGGGCATCCCGGAGGACGATCCGCGCAACGCCGCGACCATCGCCGACAACGTGGGCGACAACGTCGGCGACTGCGCGGGCATGGCGGCCGACCTCTTCGAGTCGTACGCCGTGACGCTCGTCGCCGCCCTGATCCTCGGCAAGGCCGCCTTCGGCGACATCGGGCTGGCCTTCCCGCTCCTGGTGCCCGCGATCGGCGTACTCACGGCGATGGTCGGCATCTTCGCGGTGGCGCCGAGGCGTTCCGACCGCAGCGGCATGAGCGCGATCAACCGAGGCTTCTTCATCTCCGCTGTGATCTCGCTCGCACTCGTCGCGATCGCCGTCTTCGTCTACCTGCCGTCGTCGTACGCCGACCTGGACGGGGTCACCGACACGGCGATCTCCGGCAAGGGCGGCGATCCGCGGATCCTGGCGCTCCTCGCGGTGGCCATCGGCATCGTGCTGGCGGCCCTGATCCAGCAACTGACCGGCTATTTCACCGAGACAACCCGCAGGCCCGTACGGGACATCGGCAAGAGCTCCCTCACCGGCGCGGCCACCGTCGTCCTCGCCGGTATCTCCATCGGGCTCGAATCGGCCGTCTACACCGCCCTGTTGATCGGCCTCGGCGTGTACGGGGCGTTCCTGCTCGGCGGTACGTCCATCATGCTGGCGCTGTTCGCGGTGGCACTGGCCGGCACCGGCCTGCTCACCACGGTCGGTGTGATCGTCGCGATGGACACCTTCGGGCCGGTCTCCGACAACGCCCAGGGCATCGCCGAGATGTCCGGTGACGTCGAGGGCGCCGGCGCGCAGGTGCTCACCGACCTGGACGCCGTCGGCAACACCACCAAGGCCATCACCAAGGGCATCGCCATCGCCACGGCCGTCCTGGCCGCGTCGGCGCTCTTCGGGTCGTACCGCGACGCGATCACGACCGCGGCGCGCGAGGTGGGCGAGAAGGTCGGCGCGGGCGGGCCGTTGAACCTGGTGATGGACATCTCGCAGCCCAACAACCTGGTCGGTCTGATCGCCGGCGCGGCGGTCGTCTTCCTGTTCTCGGGGCTGGCGATCAGCGCGGTCTCGCGGTCGGCCGGTTCGGTCGTCTACGAGGTGCGGCGGCAGTTCCGCGAGCACCCCGGGATCATGGACTACACCGAGAAACCCGAGTACGGGCGCGTCGTGGACATCTGTACGAAGGACGCGCTCCGGGAACTCGCCACGCCCGGGCTGCTGGCCGTCCTGGCGCCCATCGCCATCGGGTTCACGCTCGGGGTCGGCCCGCTCGGCGCGTTCCTCGCGGGCGCGATCGGCACCGGCACGCTGATGGCGGTGTTCCTCGCCAACTCCGGTGGCGCCTGGGACAACGCGAAGAAGCTGGTGGAGGACGGCCATCACGGCGGCAAGGGCAGCGAGGCCCATGCGGCGACCGTCATCGGGGACACCGTCGGCGACCCGTTCAAGGACACCGCCGGCCCCGCCATCAACCCGCTGCTGAAGGTGATGAACCTGGTCGCGCTGCTCGTCGCGCCCGCGATCATCAAGTTCAGCTACGGCGACGACGAGAACCTCGCCCTGCGCATCGTCATCGCCGTCCTGGCGATCGTGGTGATCGTGGGCGCGGTGTACGTGTCCAAGCGGCGCGGGGTCGCGGGGGACGACGAGAACGGGGAGGGGGACCGGGCGGCCAAGTCGGCGGACCCGGCGGTGGTTTCGTAGCGAGAGCGGTTCAACGAGCGGGCGGGCGGCGCGTAGTGACGTGCCGTCCGCCCGCTCGGCGTGGGTTGCCGACCATTTTCGTGAGCCTTCTCTCTCTGGTGCAAATGGCTGCAATAACACATCAAGCGGGCGTCCGTCACGCTGATGTCGCCCGGTTGGCGTGTATGTTCCGGGGCCGAGAGCCATGGAAGGGACCAATCCGGTGAACAAGAAGCTCGCGGTCGCACTGTCGGGCGGTGCGGTGCTGGTACTCGCGCTGTCGGGATGCAGCAGCAGCGACGACGGCAACAAGAAGCTGGATGCCTGGGCCAAGCAGGTCTGCGATGCGGTCAAACCGCAGGCGCGGAAGATCGAGGCCGCCAGCACCGCGATCCAGAAGGAGACCTCCGACAACAGCACACCGGAGGACATCCGCAAGACCGACGCGCAGGCCTTCCAGGACATGGCGGACGCCTACAAGGCGATCGGAGCGGGCGTGAACACCGCGGGTGCGCCGAACGTCGACGGCGGCGAGTTGAAGAAGGCGAACGCAGTCAAGGAACTCAACGACATCGCGGCCGCCTACGCGGCGCTGAAGACGCAGGTGGACGGCCTCGACATCAAGAACCAGGCCAAGTTCGCCGACGGCCTCAAGGGTGTCGCCACTCAGCTCGACAAGCTCAGCAAGAGCGGCAACGACGCCCTGAAGGCCCTGGAGGAGGGCGACGTGGGCAAGTCCATGGCCAAGCAGGCGAGTTGCAAGTCGACCCCGGTGTCCCCGGCGGCCCCTTCGACGGCCGGCTGACCGTTCCCTCCCGCTGACCGTTCCGGCAGGCCCCGCCGCGCCCCGGCGCGGAGTTTTCCACAGGTGTACGGGATGTCCGCGCGCGTCTGTCCACAGGCGTGCGCGGCGGAGCGGCGGGACGGACACAATGGGGAGCGTGAGTAACGCCAGCCTGCACGCCCTGCCCTCCGCCGCCCGTCCCGACGCCGCCGCGCGCCTCCGGGACGCCCTTCTGGCCGCCGACTTCACCGCCGACGGGCTGCTCGACCTGCTCGGCGCGCCCGCCTACGCCGCTCTGGCGCGCAGCGAGACCGTGCCCGCGCTCCGGGCGACCCGTGGCGGTACGCCGCTGGAACTGCTCGTACGGCTGTTCCTGTTGCAGCAACCCGTGTCCCACGCGCGCGTGGCGGGCGTGCTGCCCGTCGACGACTGTCTGGCGAGCGGATGGCTCGTCGCCGTCGGCACGGACTCCGGGGGCGACGGCGAGGTGGCCGCCACCGTCGACGTACGGCCGTACGGCGGGCCGAGTGGCGAGGACTGGTTCATCGTGTCCGACCTGGGGTGCGCGGTGGGCGGCGCCGGTGGCATCGGCAGCCGCGACGAGAGTGTCGTGCTCGGGGTGGGCGGGGCCTCCACGACCCTCGCCGGCATCACGGTCCGTACGCCCGTGGCCTCCGCGCTCGACCTGGGCACCGGCTCCGGGATCCAGGCGCTGCACGCGGCCCAGCACGCCACGCGCGTGACGGCGACCGACCTCAACCCTCGTGCCCTGCACATCACCGCGCTGACACTCGCGCTGTCCGGCGCCCCGGCGGCCGACCTGCGTGAGGGCTCGCTCTTCGAGCCGGTCCGGGACGACGAGACGTACGACCTGATCGTCTCCAACCCGCCGTTCGTGATCTCGCCGGGCGCCCGGCTCACGTACCGGGACGGCGGGATGGGCGGGGACGATCTGTGCCGCACGCTCGTTCAGGAGGCGGGGGAGCGGCTGCGGGAGGGCGGGTTCGCGCAGTTCCTCGCCAACTGGCAGCACGTGGAAGGGGAGGACTGGCAGGACAGGCTGAGGTCCTGGGTGCCACGCGGGTGCGACGCCTGGATCGTGCAGCGCGAGGTGCAGGACGTCACGCAGTACGCCGAGCTGTGGCTGCGCGACTCCGGCGACCACCGCTCCGACCCGGCGGAGTACCGCGCGCGGTACGACGCCTGGCTGGACGAGTTCGAGGCGCGCAAGGTGAAGTCGGTCGGGTTCGGCTGGATCACGCTGCGGAGGACGGGGGCGGGCGAGCCCTCGATCACCGTGGAGGAGTGGCCACACTCCATCGAACAGCCGCTCGGGGACACGGTCCGGGCGCACTTCGAGCGCGTGGACTACCTGCGCGCCCATGACGACGCGGCCCTGCTCGCCGGGCACTTCAGACTCGCCGACGAGGTCGTGCAGGAGCAGGTCGGGCTGCCCGGTGCCGAGGACCCGGAACACGTGGTGCTGCGCCAGCACCGCGGGATGCGCCGGGCCACCAAGGTGGACACCGTCGGCGCGGGCTTCGCAGGCGTGTGCGACGGCACACTGAGCGCCGGAAGGATTCTGGACGCCATCGCCCAACTGGTCGGCGAGGACCCGGTGTCCCTGCGGGACCGCACCCCCGCGCAGATCCGGTTGCTGGTGGAACAGGGGTTCCTGGAGCCGGTGGGCGGATGAGCGGAGGCGAGTGAGGCACGTGCCGGGGCGTGGTGCCGCGGGCGCCGCACTGCCGGTTCGGTTCGTCGGCGTGAGGGGGGTGGCGTGCTGGTCCGGTTCGTCGGCGTGAGGGTGGCTGTGCTGGTCCAAGTCCGTCGCCGTGAGGTCGTCGCGTCGGTCCGGTCCTGGTCCCGGTCGCTGTGAGGCCGGTCGCTGTGAGGCCGGTCGTCTACGCCGTGGCGGCCATGGTGGAGAGGGGTTCCGCGGCCGATACGGCTACGGCAGGTCGCGTACCCCTCCGCCGTACGGCAGTGGGAGCACGGGAGCGGCGCGCGGGGCGTGGGGAAGCGTGCGGGTGGCGAGTCCGGGGCGGCATATTCACGCCGAGTTGGGGCGGCCGGTCCGGGGTGGGCCCCGCGTCGTGGGCTGTGGGAAACAGGGTGCCGTCGGCGACGGAACGTGGTCGGCCGGTCCCTTCGGGAGGGGGCCGTGGGGTCGGCCGGAGGGTGGTCACCGGGACGCGTGGCCGTCGTCCGGGCGGTGGTGAGCCTCGGGTTCGCCCGGACCTTTCCCGGACCTTTCCCGGACCTTCCCCGGATGTCCCGGCCTGCCGGAGCCAGGGTTTCCCGGGCGGGAGGAGAGAGGGCACAGGAGTAGAGGGGAGCGGACCGGTGATCTTCGCGGGAGTGGTGTTCGGCCTGTTCGGGGGCGGCCTGCCGAAGGGGACCGCGACCCGCGTACGGCACCGGGCACCCGTCGCCTCCGGTGTGAACCACGTCGCATCGGAGGTCCTCGTGGGCGTCGCCGCGCCGGGCGCCCCCGGTGGGCGGCGCAGGGCGCCCGACCCGTGTGTGAAGTGGGCGAGAAACGCGTGAGGGGCACGTAAGGCGCACCCGTGCCGGTAACCGGATGGTCACCCTCCGCATGAGCCGGAAAGGGCGGGTTGACACTCCGGGCGGCAGGAATGGCGGTAGTCGGGTTACCGTTCGAGTGGCCGTTGCGGGCTTTTCCCGTTTGACACGGGGGCGGGATGTACCGTCACACTCCGCAGCGTCAGCATGACCCGACCCCGGGAACAAGGCCGGGGGAGACCCCGAGTGTCGACCGGAGAGAAGAGCGAAGTTGTCCCCGACCAGCGAGACCGCACAGGGCGGCCGCCGACTCGTCATCGTCGAGTCGCCTGCCAAGGCGAAGACGATCAAGGGCTATCTCGGCCCCGGATACGTCGTCGAGGCGAGCGTCGGGCACATCCGCGACCTCCCCAACGGCGCCGCCGAGGTACCCGAGCAGTACACCGGCGAGGTGCGCCGCCTCGGAGTGGACGTCGAACACGACTTCCAGCCGATCTACGTGGTCAACGCGGACAAGAAGGCCCAGGTCAAGAAGCTCAAGGACCTGCTGAAGGACTCCGACGAACTCTTCCTCGCCACCGATGAGGACCGCGAGGGCGAGGCCATCGCGTGGCACCTCCAGGAAGTCCTGAAGCCCAAGGTCCCGGTCAAGCGGATGGTCTTCCACGAGATCACCAAGGCCGCGATCCAGGCGGCCGTCGCCAACCCGCGCGAGCTGAACCAGAAGCTGGTCGACGCCCAGGAGACCCGCCGCATCCTCGACCGTCTCTACGGCTACGAGGTCTCGCCGGTCCTGTGGAAGAAGGTCATGCCCCGGCTGTCGGCCGGCCGTGTCCAGTCGGTCGCGACACGACTTGTGGTCGAGCGGGAACGCGAGCGCATCGCCTTCCGTTCTGCTGAGTACTGGGACCTGACGGGAACCTTCGCGACCGGCCGCGCCGGGGACCCGTCGGACCCGTCGTCGCTGGTCGCCCGCCTCGCGACCGTCGACGGCAGGCGCGTCGCGCAGGGCCGCGACTTCGACTCCCTGGGACAACTCAAGAGCGCGAACACCCTCCACCTGGACGAGGCGAACGCCCGCGCCCTCGCCGCCGCCCTGGCGGACACCAGCTTCGCCGTCCGCTCGGTCGAGTCGAAGCCGTACCGCCGCTCGCCGTACGCCCCGTTCCGTACGACGACGCTCCAGCAGGAGGCCAGCCGCAAGCTCGGCTTCGGCGCGAAGGCGACCATGCAGGTGGCGCAGAAGCTGTACGAGAACGGCTTCATCACCTACATGCGTACGGACTCCACGACCCTGTCGGAGACCGCGGTCAACGCCGCCCGTGCCCAGGTCACCCAGCTCTACGGCGCCGACTACCTGCCCTCGTCCCCCCGGACGTACGCCGGGAAGGTCAAGAACGCGCAGGAGGCGCACGAGGCGATCCGTCCGTCGGGTGATCGTTTCCGCACCCCGGCCGAGACGGGCCTGACCGGCGACCAGTTCCGGCTGTACGAGCTGATCTGGAAGCGCACCGTCGCCTCCCAGATGAAGGACGCGGTCGGCAACTCGGTCACCGTGAAGATCGCGGGTACGTCCGCCGACGCCCGCGACGCCGAGTTCAGCGCCTCCGGCAAGACGATCACCTTCCACGGCTTCCTCAAGGCGTACGTCGAGGGCGCCGACGACCCGAACGCCGAGCTGGACGACCGCGAGAGCCGCCTGCCCCAGGTCAACGAGGGCGACGCGCTGGCCGCCGAGGAGATCACGGTCGACGGGCACGCCACCAAGCCCCCGGCCCGCTACACCGAGGCGTCGCTGGTCAAGGAGCTCGAAGAGCGCGAGATCGGCCGCCCGTCGACGTACGCGTCGATCATCGGGACCATCCTCGACCGCGGCTATGTCTTCAAGAAGGGCACGGCCCTGGTGCCGTCCTTCCTGTCGTTCGCCGTGGTCAACCTCCTGGAGAAGCACTTCGGGCGGCTCGTCGACTACGACTTCACCGCGCGGATGGAGGACGACCTCGACCGCATCGCCCGCGGCGAGGCCCAGTCCGTGCCGTGGCTGCGGCACTTCTACTTCGGCGAGGGCGCGAAGGGCGCTCCCGCCGTCGGCGGCGCGGCCGAGGCGGGCAACGGCGACGGGGACCACCTCGGCGGCCTCAAGGAACTGGTCACCGACCTGGGCGCGATCGACGCCCGCGAGGTGTCGTCGTTCCCGGTGGGCAACGACATCGTGCTGCGCGTCGGGCGCTACGGCCCGTACATCGAGCGCGGCGAGAAGGACTCCGAGAACCACCAGCGCGCGGACGTCCAGGAGGACCTCGCTCCCGACGAGCTGTCCGTCGAACTGGCGGAGGAACTGCTCGCCAAGCCGAGCGGCGACTTCGAGCTGGGCGCCGACCCCGAGTCCGGCCACCAGATCATCGCCAGGGACGGCCGCTACGGCCCGTACGTCACCGAGGTGCTCCCCGAGGGCACCCCGAAGACCGGCAAGAACGCCGTCAAGCCGCGTACGGCCTCGCTGTTCAAGTCGATGTCCCTGGACACGGTGACCCTGGCCGACGCGCTCAAGCTGATGTCCCTGCCCAGGGTCGTCGGCAAGGACGCGGAGGGCGTGGAGATCACCGCGCAGAACGGCCGCTACGGCCCGTACCTCAAGAAGGGCACGGACTCGCGGTCGCTCCAGACCGAGGACCAGCTCTTCACGATCACCCTCGAGGAATCGCTGGAGATCTACTCCCAGCCCAAGCAGCGCGGCCGGGCCGCCGCCAAGCCGCCGCTGAAGGAGCTGGGCACGGACCCGGTCAGCGGAAAGCCGGTGGTCGTCAAGGACGGTCGCTTCGGCCCGTACGTCACCGACGGGGAGAGCAACGCGACCCTGCGCTCCGGCGACAGCGTCGAGGAGATCACCCCGGAGCGCGGCTACGAGCTGCTCGCCGAGAAGCGCGCCAAGACGCCGGCCAAGAAGACCGCGAAGAAGGCCCCGGCGAAGAAGGCCCCCGCCAAGAAGGCGACCGCGACGAAGACCGCCGCCGCCAAGAAGACGACGGCCGCCAAGACGACCACTGCGAAGAAGACGGCCGCGAAGAAGGCTCCGGCCAGGAAAACGACCGCCGCGACCTCCGCGAGGGCCACGGCCGAGGAGTAGTCCGGTTGGCGAGGGACCGAGTGAGTGGCCGGAGAGCGGCCTTCACTCAATCTCCGCACAAGTCGCGCGAAACGACCGCCCCGCCACCATCAGGTGTCGGGGCGGTCGGGCGTCGGACGGCCACTTCGGACTGTCGGTGGCTGCCGATAGGCTGAAAGCATGACGCCAGCCAATCAGCCAACGGCCATCCACCAGGCCCCCGACGACGCGTTGGTCGCGGACTCCCGCGAACGCGCCGTCCGTGCCCTGCTGTGCCAGCCCCAGCTGAAGCGGCTGTGGAGCGCCCAGCTCGTCGGCGGCGTCGGTGACATGCTCGCGCTGCTGGTCCTCGTGGTGCTCGTCCTCCAGACGGCCATCGCCGCGGGCTCGTTCGGCGGCGGCTACCGGGGCGCGGCGCTCGCCGTGACCGCCGTCTTCGGGGCGCGAATTCTGGCCACGCTGCTCTTCGGCGCCGTCCTGCTCGGCCCGCTGACCTCACTCACCTCGCAGGACGGCCCGCTCGACCGCCGCTGGACGATGATCGGCGCCGACGGGCTGCGCGCGGTACTCCTGGTCATCGCGCCCCTGTGGATCGACTGGACGCCGGAGAACGCCCTCGCCATCCTCCTGGTGACCGCCTTCGTGGCCGGGGTCGCCGAGCGTCTCTGGACGGTGTGCCGGGAGAGCGCGGCGCCCGCTCTGCTGCCCACGCCTCCCCCGGAGGGGGCGACGGTCCGCCCGCTGCCGGACCACATGGACGCCCTGCGGCGCCTGTCCCTGCGTACGACGTTCGTCGCGCTGCCCCTCGCGGGCGCCGCGCTCGTCGTCGCCGCGCTCGTCAACAACCTGCTGGGCACCGGCATCGACTGGTTCGCCCGGCACCAGGCGGCCTTCGGGTCGTATGTCGCGGCCGGGCTGTTCGCCGCCTCGCTGTCCGTGCTCACCGCCCTTGAACTGCCCGGCACACGCACCCCGCGCGCGCGGTCACCGCTCGAAGGCCTGCGCCGCCCCAGGTCCGGCACGGCCACCGAGACCGGCCGTACGGGCGCGATCCCGCTGCTCGTCCTCGCCTGCGCGGCAGTCTCCGGCGCGGTCGCGGCGACCGTCGCCGTGGCCGTCCTGCACGCCAAGGACCTGGGTGGCGGCCCGGTGTTGTTCGGGCTGCTGGTCCTCGTGCTGACCGGCGGCACGGTCGTCGGTATTCGTACGGCACCGAAGGTGCTGCCGGCGCTGTCACGGCGCCGGCTGCTCGCGCTGGCAGTCGCCTTCACCGGGGTCGCGCTGCTCGCCGCCGGGCTGGTCCCGGACGTGGCGACGGTGCTGCTGATCGTCGCCCTCGCGGGCATCGGCGCGGGCATCGCCGCCAACACCGGGCACACACTCCTCGACCAGGAGACCGAGGACCAGCGGCGGACACGGCTGACCGAACATCTGCACGCTGTCGTACGGGTGTCCGTGGCGCTGGCCGCGCTGATCGCCCCCCTGGTGGCCGCCCTCATCGGGCCGCACCGCCTGGAGAGCGGCAAGTTCGTCTTCGCGCACGGCGGCGCGGCGTTCACGCTCATGCTGGTGGGCGCGCTGCTGCTGCCGGTGGCCGCGCTGGTCCTCGCCAAGGCCGACGACCGTTCCGGGGTACCCCTGCGGCACGACCTGCGGGACGCTCTGCGCGGCGGCGACGACCCCGCGCAGGCACTCGCCGCGAACGGCTTCTTCATCGCGCTGGAGGGCGGCGACGGGGCGGGCAAGTCCACGCAGGCGACAGCGCTCGCCGAGTGGATAAGGGCCAAGGGCCACGAGGTCGTGGTCACGCGCGAGCCCGGGGCGACCCCCGTGGGCAAGCGGCTGCGGTCGATCCTGCTCGACGTGTCGAGTGCCGGGCTGTCGCACCGCGCGGAGGCGCTGCTGTACGCGGCGGACCGCGCGGAGCACGTCGACACCGTCGTACGGCCCGCCCTGGAGCGGGGCGCGGTCGTCATCTCCGACCGGTACATCGACTCGTCCGTGGCCTATCAGGGCGCCGGCCGGGACCTCTCCCCGACGGAGATCGCGCGCATCTCGCGCTGGGCGACCGACGGCCTCGTGCCGCACCTCACCGTCCTGCTCGACGTGTCGCCGGAGGCCGCGCGCGAGCGCTTCACCGAGGCGCCGGACCGGCTGGAGTCGGAACCGGCCGAGTTCCACGAGCGCGTGCGGACCGGTTTCCTCACGCTGGCCGCCGCCGACCCGGGCCGCTACCTCGTGGTCGACGCGGCCCAGGAGCCCGAGGCCGTCACCACGGTCGTACGGCGTCGGCTCGACCTGATGCTGCCCCTCTCCGAGGCCGAGGTGAAGGCCCAGGAGGAGGCCCGCAAGGCGGCCGAGGAGGAGGCCAGGCGCAAGGCCGAGGAAGAGGCCGCGCGCAAGGCCGAGGAGGAGCGCGCCGAGCGCGAGCGCGAGGAGATGCTGGCCCGGCTGCGCGCCGAGGAGGAGGAGCGCAAGCGCCGCGAG
>NZ_LIQQ01000436.1 GCF_001418565.1 Streptomyces graminilatus
GGCCCCCGACGCCGCCCCCGAGGCCGCCCGTTCCATCCCCCGCCGCCGGTGCGAGCCGCGCGCACAGCCGCGCCCAGACCTCGGCGACCTCGGCCTCCTCGTACTGCCGCAGCACGTTCGCCGCGCGGATGAGCACCGGCCGCTCCGGCACNNCCACGCGCGCGCGTGGCGCCACGGTACGCAGCCGCCCGAGCAGTTCGACGGCCGTCCAGGGCGCGGCGCCGTACCCGAGGTCGACCGCGACCGGGGAGGGCGCGCGGCGCAGGGCGGACCCGTGCGTGGCCGCGATCCAGCGGTCCATACGGCGCAGCCGGTTGGGGTTGGTCGTCCCGCGGGTCACCGTCCCGACGGGTCGGGTCGTCGATGCGCGGGGAGTCATGGCTACGAGGGTAAGGGGCGGCGCCGTATCGAACGGTTGAGCGGTAAAGGTAATGATTGGGCAAAGAGGAAATGGGTCGCGCCCTCCCGGCGTTGACCCTTCGGAGCTGTGGGAACCGACCGGGGGCACAGAAGGAGGAACACCACGTGAGCCAGTACATCGGCCTGCTGGGCCGCCGCCGCAGGCCCCGCCGGGTGGCCATGCTCTCCGTGCACACCTCCCCGCTCCATCAGCCCGGCACGGGTGACGCCGGCGGTATGAACGTCTACATCGTCGAGCTCGCGCAGCGCCTCGCCGCGATCAACATCGAGGTCGAGATCTTCACCCGCTCGACCACGGCGGCCCTCCCTCCCGCGGTCGAACTGGCGCCGGGTGTCCTCGTGCGCCACATAGACGCGGGCCCCTACGAAGGCCTCCCCAAGGAGGACCTGCCGGCCCAGTTGTGCGCCTTCACGCACGGCGTCATGCAGGCGTGGGCAGGCCACCGCCCCGGCCACTACGACCTCGTGCACTCGCACTACTGGCTCTCCGGCCACGTCGGCTGGCTCGCCGCCCAGCGCTGGGGCACGCCCCTGGTGCACGCCATGCACACCATGGCCAAGGTCAAGAACGCCGCCCTGGCCGACGGCGACAACCCCGAGCCCGTCGCCCGCGTGATCGGCGAGATGCAGATCGTGGCCGCCGCCGACCGCCTCATCGCCAACACCGCCGAAGAGGCCGACGAGCTCGTACGGCACTACGACGCCGACCCCGGCCGGGTCGCCGTGGTCCACCCGGGCGTCAACCTCGACCGCTTCTCCCCGGCCGACGGCCGCGCCGCCGCCCGCGCCCGCCTCGGCCTCCCGCAGGACGCCCTGATCCCCCTCTTCGCGGGCCGCATACAGCCCCTGAAGGCCCCCGACGTGCTGCTCCGCGCGGTCGCCGTCCTCCTGGACGAGCGCCCCGAGCTGCGCGCCAACATCGTCGTCCCGATAGTCGGCGGCCCCAGCGGCAGCGGCCTGGCCAAGCCGGAGGGCCTGCAGAAACTCGCCGCCCGCCTGGGCATCGCGGACGTCGTACGCTTCCACCCGCCGGTCGGCCAGGAGCAGTTGGCGGACTGGTTCCGGGCGGCCTCCGTCCTTGTCATGCCCTCCTACAGCGAATCGTTCGGCCTGGTGGCGATCGAGGCGCAGGCGGCGGGTACGCCGGTCCTGGCGGCGGCGGTCGGCGGCCTCCCGGTGGCGGTCGACGACGGACGTACGGGATTCCTGGTCCAGGGCCACGATCCGGCCGCCTACGCGCGCGTGCTGCGCGATTTCGCCGACAACGAGAACCTGACCGCACGCATGGGCGAGTCGGCGGCCAGGCACGCGCGGCGCTTCGGCTGGGACGCCTCGGCCGCCGCCACCGGGGACGTCTACACGGCCGCGATGCAGGCCCACAGGCGTCGCGTACGCTCCCTGCATGGCTGATGCGGCGTCGATCATCGAACAGGTCCTCACCGAGGCGGACCTGGACTGGGAGAGCCCGAAACCCGGCAACTACGTCGTAAAACTCCCGGGCACACGCAAGCTCTCGACGACGGTCTCGCTCCTGGTGGGCAAACACTCCCTCTCCCTGAACGCGTTCGTGATCCGCCACCCGGACGAGAACGAGCCGGGCGTCCACCGCTGGCTCCTGGAACGCAACCTCAAGCTGTACGGAGTGAGTTACGCGGTCGACAGCCTGGGTGACGTCTACGTCACCTCCAAGCTGCCCCTGTCCGCGATCACCCCGGACGAGATCGACCGCCTCCTCGGCTCGGTCCTGGAAGCGGCCGACGGCGCCTTCAACACCCTTCTGGAGCTGGGCTTCGCGTCGGCGATCCGCAAGGAGTACGCCTGGCGGGTGTCCCGCGGCGAATCAACCCGCAACCTGGACGCGTTCGCACACCTGACCAAGCGCCCTACGGATTGAACCTCATCCTCGGCCGAGCCGATAGCGCCCGGGCGGCACGCCCACCAACTTCCGGAAGTGCCGCGTGAGATGAGCCTGGTCGTAGAACCCGGCGGCGACGGCGACCTCCCCTGGAGCCTGCCCGTCGAGAAGCAACCGCCGGGCGCGCTCGACGCGCCGAGCCGTCAGATACCGGTGCGGCGGCATCCCGAAGGCCGCGCTGAACGCCCGTACGAGATGCGCGGGATGGGCGTGCACGAGCCGCGCGGCCTCGTCGAGCGTGATCCCGTCGACGAGCCGCTCGTCGAGAAGCTCGCGCAACTGCCGGGCGAGCGGCGGATCGACACGCGCGGGAAGGCGTACGTCCGTCATCCGCACCCGTAGCCGCGTACGCAGCCGCTCCGTGACGAGCGCCAGCCGGCTCGCCGCCTCGAACTCCTCCCCGGCCCGCCCGAGCGCGCCGTGCAACTGCCCCACGCGCAGCCGCAGCAGAGGATCGCGCAGATCGGGCCGGTCGACGGCGGCCCCGATCAACTCGTCGCCGAGATGGGTGGAGTCGAGATAGAGCACCCGCTTGCGGAACCCGCCCGGAGTCGCGGGCGACCCGTTGTGCGGCACGTGCGGCGGCAACAGGGTCACGGTGTCGTGCGGTGTGCCCCGCTCATGCCGGCCGAGGTCGTACCGTACGGCGCCGTCGTCGACGATGAGCAGCGTCCAGGTGTCGTGTACGTGCATGGGGTACGCGTGCTCGGTGAAGTGGGCGTGGAACACCTCGACGATGCCCGCCACGGCCGGGCGCCAGGCGGAGACTTCCTGCCGGGTGACCATGCAAGGAACGTACAAGACGGGGTCGTACGACGCCCGCCAGTCTCGAAGCATGAGCACTGAAAGCCCCGTGGGCAACCCCCCGATCCGTTTCGACACGAAGATCGCCGTCCTGCTGCGCGAGGACCTGGAGCCCTGGCAGCGCCTCAACGTGACGGCGTTCCTGGTCAGCGGCCTGGGCACGACGGTCCCCGAGGTGATCGGCGCCCCCTACGAGGACGGAGACGGAGTGTCCTACCTCCCGATGTTCCGCCAGCCGGTCCTGGTCTTCGAGGCCACGAAGGAGACACTGACCACCGCCCACGCGCGCGTGCTGTCCCGCTCCCTCCCGCGCGCGGTGTTCACCGACGACCTCTTCACCACCGGCAACGACCACGACAACCGGGCGGCGGTACGGGCGGTGGGGACGGGAGAGCTGGATCTGGTGGGGCTCGCGGTGTACGGGCCGAAGAACGCGGTGGACAAGGTGATCAAGGGGGCGCGGATGCATCCGTGAGGTGCGCGCTGACTCGGGTCACGTCTCACCGCCGCGGAACTCCGGCGGAGATCGGTGACCTCCTGGAGCGCCGCGGCAACCGGCCGAGTCGTTCGACTCGGCCGGTTCCGAAGGGGAGTTCACATGCGGGCCGCCTCTGCCGGGACCGGCGTCAGACGGTGGCAGGAGCACGTGCACACCAGGTATCGCACTCCGGGAACCCCGCTGTCGCGAGGCTCTGAGTCCCGACAACGGGGATGCTGGCCGAGAGTGCACCGGGGGGACCGGTACGGGGCTTCCGGCGTCCACATCGGCTCGGGGGAGTGGGTCACTTGTCAGTCCCCCCGCCGGTGTTGGTGACGCGGCAGAGCGGGGGCACGTCCCATGTGCGGCCCCAGGGGTCGCGGTGGTCCCCGTCATGCCCGTGAGGGAGGACGCACGCGCCCAACTCGCTGACGATAATGGCGTGTTGGAGAAGGGAGGCGCGGGCTGTCCCGCACCGCCCCGTGTTCGTCGTCGGAGGTGTCGGACGCGTGGTCATCACGCCCCCTCGGCGTAGGCGTGGCGGTAGGCCGCCCACAGGTCCCGCCCGCCGGCGCAGCAGTCCTGCGCGGTCCGGACCCCCTTGCACTCGGCGCACTTGCGCGTGTGCTCGAACCACAGGCGGTACGCGCGCAGCATGGGCAGTTCGGCCCGCCGTACGGCTGTGCGGACTCCGGTGCCCCTCGCGCCGGTCATCGGACGCCAGCCCCGGCCGGGACGGCGTGGATGTCACGCCGGTCGAGGTCGAGCCGGAAGTGAGCCGCCAGCACGAGGACACGCCGTCGCTTCCACCGCAGGGCGCGTTCCCTGGTCGTCCAGTAGGGCCGTACACCGGCTGTACGGGGTGACTTGGCCGCCTCTGGGGCCCAGCACCCGGTGAGGGCGGGCAGGTACGGCCGCGACAGGCGGGACGCGGAGCCGTCCAGTGCGCCCTGGTCGGTGCTGTACGGCGACCTGCGCTGGGCCGGTACTCGTACTGCCGGGGGCGCGTGGTCCTTGGCGTTTGTGCTGGTGGAGGCGGTTCGAATCGCCATCGGCGTCTTCCGGCGGGTGCCGGTCGCGGGCAGCAGGCGGGCGAGTCCCCAGAGGAACAGGGTCACCAGAAGCCAGTGCAGCGCGGTCGCGCTACGCTCGGCCATGTTCATCAACTCCTATTAGTTGGTGGGCCACGCCCCCGGCCGTGACAGCGGCGCGGGGGTCTCCCTTTCACGAGCCAGGAGCTTACGCGCTTACGCGGTATCGCGGTAGCGGGTCAGCGCGATACCGCGCACGCTGGCCTTATGGCTGAGCTTGATCGTTCCCGGAATCTCTGGCCCCAGATTGCCGATGACCTGCGCCGTCGGCTGCGAGCCGGTGAGTGGGCATCCGGTGAGCGCTTCCCCGGCACGGTGGCGCTGGCCGCTGAGTACGGGGTGGCTCAGGCGACGACGCAGAAAGCCTTGGTGGCACTGCGTACGGAGGGGTGGCTGCGGCTGGAAGTGGGGCAGGGTTCCTTCGTCACGGACGGCGCCAAGGGGGAGGACTAGGCCCGCGCGTCGACATGATTCCTGTCGGTGTCGGCGTCGGTGTCGGCGAAGAGAAGAGTGGGTTCGGCCAGGATGTCGCGGCCGGCCTCGCTCTTGTAGATCTCGTCGACGCTGCCGAAGCGCGCGGTGCTGTAGTCGAGGCCGAGCAGGGCGGCAGCCTGACGGACCGACGCCTCGTCAGGGCCTTCGATCTCGACGAAAGTGGGCAGGTCCGGCCAGGTGTCGAAGTCGAAGGCGACCTCGCCCAGGTGCCATTCCTCGCGGTAGTTCTCCTGGTAGCGGACCTCGCGCAGCCCGAGGCCGCGCAGAATGCCGGCCATGGCGTGCGGGTCGCTGACCTCGGTCTCGATCTCGGTGGTGCCGTCGATGCGTGTGGCGTCGGTGACGTGCTTGAGGGTCAGCGTGGAGCGGGTGCCCTCGTTGCGCAGCCGGATCCACTGACCGGTGCCGAGGGCGTCGTTCTCGAAGATCTTCCGGGTGAGGCGGGTACGAGGGAAAGTCTGCGTGGCGCCCAGAGCGGCGAGTTTGGTCTGGAGCGCGTCGACGTCGATGTCGAGGAACTTGGCCTCGTACTCGTGCTTCATGGTCTCCATGTTCCTTCGGTTCGACAGCTGTTTTCGTCATGCGGCAGGGTCCGGCCCTTGATTGCGCGCAATCCGCCTGCGTCAGAGTCCCTGAGCAATCTCCCGCAATCCTGGGGTGGGTTGGAGCGATCCGCCACATGCTGGTCCTTCAACCAGCGCAGATGGAGGGCCAAATGGCGCTCAGATTCATCGGCAGCACCAGCGACGACGGCGACTGTCCCACCCTGTACGAGGTCGAGGGGACAGACGAGATCCTCGTACAGGGCGAGCGCGAGACAGATCCCGCGCACCTCGTGCAACTGCGGGACGTCAAGGAATCGGAGACGTTCGTCCGAGTCCCGCGCAGCCTGCTGACCCGCTTCGCCCCGAGAAGCGAGGCCCCTGAACTCCAGCCGTTCGCGTCAGTTGCTCACCTCTTCCGTGAGTTCAGGCACACCGCTTGGCGCCTGGAGACCCGGCGTGGCTATGCCACCGACCGCAATACCCCCAAGTGGGATCGATGGCAGGCGGGAGAGGACGTCTCCCGCGATCCGGACAACGCTTGGCGCGAGAACATCCGGGCGCAGACCGCGCAGGGCAAAAGGTTCGAACGCGTCCGTCTGGTCGACGAACCGCCCACCCAGGGGCAGCAGTTCCTGATGGCAGCGGCTCCCAGCGGTGTCGCCGCAGGCGAGGACATCCGCAACCTGAGCCGCGCCGAGGCCGAGCGTCTCCGGCTACCTGACAACGACTTCTGGCTGTTCGACTCCCAAGTCCTCGTCCGCTTCGCATTCGACGACGATGACACAACGCTCGGCGTGTACGTCACCGAAGACCCGGTCGAAGTCCTCGCCGCCTGCCAGGTCAGGGACGCGGCCTGGCATCACGCCGTACCTACTGCGGAGTTCGCCAGGCGGGTACGTTCCACCGTGTGAGCACAGACTTTCAGACCGCCAGAGAAGCCCTCGGTGCGCGGCTGCGCGAGCTGCGCACCGAGGCCGGTCTGGAAGGCAAGGATCTTGCCGCAAGGCTCGGCTGGCAGCCCTCGAAGATCTCACGGCTCCAGAACGGAAAGCAGACTCCGACCGCAGCCGAACTCACGGCTTGGGCACACGCCGTCGGCCAACCGGATGTCGACGTCGAACTGCAGGGACTGCGTGCCGGGCTGGAGATGAAGCAGCGCCATCGGTCCTGGCGGCGCCAGTTGGCCGGCGGCCACCGTGGCCGTCAGGAGATCGCAGTCCGGCAGATGGAGTCCACGGAGATGATCCGCGGGCTGGAGGTCTCCCGAGTCCCGGGGCTGTTCCAGACTCCGGAGTACGCGCGCGTCATCTTCGACGCCAACGCGGAGTTCCGCGGCATCCCTCCCACAACGGAGGCCGCGGTCGAGGCGCGGATGCGGCGGCAAGAAGCCTTGTACGACCCGGACAAGACGTTCCGGTTCCTGGTGTGCGAGGCCGCGCTATATCACCGCGCGTGCCCGGAAGACGTGATGGCCGAGCAACTCGACCGGCTGTACAACCTGGTGGGCCAGCGGCGTGTGGAGCTCGGGATTCTGCCCTTCGGCACTCAGCTGCGGCGTACGGCACCACACGCCTTCTGGATCTACGACCGGCGGTTGGTCATTGTCGAGACGATCAGCGAAGAACTCTGGCTCACTGGCCAGGAAGATCTTCAACTGTACGAGCGGGCATGGGATTGGCTCGCTGAATCCGCCGAATACGGAGCACTGGCTCGCCGCCTGATCGGCAGGGCAAGGGCTTCTCTGAACCTCGCGTAAGCAATCGACAGCAAGCAGCGGCCCCGTGGGCGCAATCGCGCGCAATCGGCGCGCAGGTACGCAATCGGTCCCCCTACCGTCCTGCCCATGGCCACACCGTCCGCCCGACGCATGTCCCAGGCAGGCCAGGACTGGCTCCTGACCTGCGCCAAGCACCCAGTCGACGTGCGACGCGCATGGGACGCCGAGGAACTCGCCGAGATCCCAACCGGCCCGCACTGGCGCATCGCCGAGGCACCGATCCCGGGCTCGCTCGAAGCCCTCGCGAGGATCGGCGGGGACCGGATCGGTCCCGTCCTCGCCGACATGCGCCGCGATGTCGCCTGGTGGCTTCTTCCGCCCGCTCTGACCGGCGAACTGGACGGCATACGTCCACTCACGGTCCGCCCCTCCGGCTGGGTCCTCAAGTGCCCGCCCGTCCTGCACTCGGTGAACCTCCGCTGGTGGCTGGAGCGACCGGACGGGTCCGGCCGCCTGAACGACCCCGTGCTGCTCGGCGCCGCGTTCAGCCCCGGTGGCGCTCGACTCCCCACGGAGGCATCCAGATGACGACACGCACGACAGCCGCCGAGGACGAGGGTGGGGACACCGAGGCCCCGCCGTTCGAGGAGCAACTGCTGAAGGCAGCCGTCACACGCCGCGAGCAGGCCGCCGTACGGGCCTTGGTGGACGAGGAACAGATCCTCGCCCGCCCCGCCTTCCGCAAGGCTCTCGCCTGGCACACCGACGACGGCATCGAGTTCTCCTGGCAGAACCTCGCCTGCTACCTCTACGGCCTCCAACTGGACGACGCCCAGCGCGGGTTCGTCGACCTCGTCCTGTCCATCGCCTCACCGCACCAGACGAACCTCACCCGCGTGCTGGACCTCGACGAGCGACGTCTCGCGATCGTCCTGCGCGCCATGATCCGCCTGTCGGGGGTCGACACCCTCGCCGTGGGCACACGCATCTAAGGCCAGGTTGTATTTGGCGTGATGCGTGACGGACTGGTCGGCCACCAGGGGCCCGGGAGGCCCGCACTTCAGTCCGGCAGGCAGGAGCGAAATCGGCGGAGCAGTTCAAGTGCGGCAGGGCTCTCCGCGTCGAAGGTCTGGCCTTGTTGTTCGTCAGGAAGGTCCGGCCCCCAGATACGGGCACCGTGACAGAGGAAGCAGAAGGCGATCTCGAAGAGCTGATCCGTGGAGTCGTACGCCCGGATTCCCCAGCCTGGGAGGAAGCAGCGGTGCAGCTCACTGCCTGGCAGGCCGGCGATCAGAGACAGGGCCTGCTGGGCTTGGTCGCCCTCCCAGATGGCGGCAGTGTCGCCCGCCAGATCCTCCGAACTGAGATGTCTGGCGGGATCGGTGATGCGGACGACCTCGATGAGCTCGGTCTTCCCATGGGCCAGCGGCAGCAGCATGGCTCCAGACTCTCCGATTGCGACTTCGCTGACCAGGGACGGCCAGGCAAGGCCGTGGAGCCTCATGTGGGGAGCCGGCGGTCAGACCGCCTGTTCTGCCACAGCCCCCGACGCCGAGGCATCCAGCGACGGGCGAGCCGCAAAGACGTCCTCGTCCTCCGCCGATGCATCCTCGGGAACCTCGGGAACCTGAGAAACCCCAGAAACCCTCCCCATCAGCACCCAATACCCCACCCCCGCCACAGTCCCGACCACCGCGCACAGCCCCCACAGCCACTCCGCGCCGAAGCGGTCGATGACGAAGCCGGACATCAGCGGGGCGATCAGCCCGGCCACCGCCCAGGACATCGTGTACATGCCCTGGTAGCGCCCGCGCCCGTGCAACGGGGAGAGCTGTACCACCAGCCCCGTCTGGGTGGGCGCGTTGACGATCTCGGCCAGGGTCCAGACGCAGACCGTGAGGACGAAGACGCCGACCGACCCGGCGAAAGCGGTGAGCCCGAAGCCGTATCCGGCCAGGAGGGACGAGGCGACGAGGAGCCGGCGGGCGTCTTGGTGCTCGATGAAACGGGTCACCGGGATCTGCAACGCGACGATCAGTACGCCGTTGACGGCGACGACCATCCCGTAGTCGGCCGGGGTGAACCCGGCCGCGCCCATCGCGATCGGCAGCCCGACCGAGCCCTGCTGGAAGACGAGCGCGACGAGGAAGGACAGCCCGACGACGCTCATGAAGCGCCCGTCGCGCAGTACGGTCCCGAGCCCGACGGAGGCCTCCGCCCGCGCTTCCTTGGTGGCCCGCGCCGGCCGTGACTCGGGCAGCTTGAGGAAGACGACGACCGCGCAGGCCAGCGTCATCCCGGCCTCCACCAGGAACCCGGCGACATAACTGACCTCGGCGATGAATCCGGCGCCGGCCGAGGAGACGGCGAACCCGAGGTTGATCGCCCAGTAGTTCAGGGAGAACGCGCGGACGCGGTCCTCGGGCCGCACGATGTCCGCCATCATCGCCTGCACGGCAGGCCGCGAGGCATTGCTCGCCATCCCGACGAGAAACGCGACGACCGCGATGGCCACCGGATGGTGCATGAAGCCGAGCAGCGCGACGGAGAGAGCGGTGGACGTCTGGGAGATGAGGAGCGTGGGGCGCCGCCCGAGCCGGTCGGTCATGACACCGCTGCTGATCGAGGACACGACCCCGCCGAGCCCGTGCAGCGAGACCACCAGACCGGCGTACGAGGCCGAGTAGCCGCGGCCCATGGTCAGGTAGATCGCCATGAACGTGGCGACGAACGCCCCGAGCCGGTTGACGAGGGTGCTGGTCCACAGCCACCAGAACTCACGGGGCAGCCCGGAGACGGACTCGCGGGCGGCGTGTTTCAGGGCGGCGAGTGGCACAGGGATCCCCCACGGACGTAAGCGGCTCGGACGGTGATGACACCTTACGAGCGGGTCTCGTGGGGCAGCCACTCAATTAACAGATCCCGTCAACCGTCGGGCGACTGTCCGGGAACTGTCCGGAAGCCGGGCAGGCGGGCAACCGATCAGGACGTTCTATTACGCTCGGGGCATGGCCGACGCACCGTACAAGCTGATCCTCCTCCGCCACGGCGAGAGCGAATGGAACGCGAAGAACCTGTTCACCGGCTGGGTGGACGTCAACCTCAACGAGAAGGGCGAGAAGGAGGCGGTCCGTGGCGGTGAGCTGCTCAAGGACGCCGGTCTGCTCCCCGACGTGGTCCACACCTCCCTCCAGAAGCGGGCGATCCGCACCGCCCAGCTCGCCCTGGAGTCCGCGGACCGCCACTGGATCCCCGTACACCGTTCGTGGCGCCTGAACGAGCGCCACTACGGCGCCCTCCAGGGCAAGGACAAGGCCCAGACGCTCGCCGAGTTCGGCGAGGAGCAGTTCATGCTCTGGCGCCGCTCCTACGACACCCCGCCCCCGCCCCTCGAGGACGGCACGGAGTTCTCCCAGTCCGACGACCCGCGCTACGCGGCGATCCCGCCGGAGCTGCGCCCCCGCACGGAGTGCCTGAAGGACGTCGTCGTCCGCATGCTCCCGTACTGGTACGACGGCATCGTCCCCGACCTCCTCGCGGGCCGTACGGTCCTGGTCGCGGCCCACGGCAACAGCCTCCGCGGCCTGGTCAAGCACCTGGACGGCATCTCCGACGAGGCGATCTCCGGCCTGAACATCCCGACGGGCATCCCCCTCGCCTACGAACTGGACGCCGACTTCAAGCCGTTGACCTCGGGCGGCACCTACCTCGACCCGGACGCGGCCGCGGCGGCGATCGAGGCGGTCAAGAACCAGGGCAAGAAGAAGTAGGAATGGCGATCATGCCCCTGAGCTGTGCATACGGCGCGGCTCAGGGGCGTTCTCGTGCCGTGGAACCTCCCTGCAACCTCAGCCCGTGGGATCTTGCGGGCCGGAGAACCTGCCCGAGAGCCTTCCTGGCCCGCTCCTGACTGCTCGGCATGAGGTGCGCGTACGCCTTCAGAGTCAGGCCAGGGCCGGAGTGCCCGACGTACTCGGCTTCCGCTCCTCGCAGCCTGCGGCTGTGGCTGCCGGCCGGGCGCGCCAAGCCAGTGCGGCGGCTGAGCGGAGTCCGTGCGCGGAACAGGGCCCTGCCCGGAGACTCTGGGCAGGGCCCTCGTGCTGACCCAGCGACGCGACGGCCGCCGTGGGCCGGGGTAACGGCCCTCTCGCGTGGCGGGGGGTCAGGGGGCGGCCGGTGCGGCCGGGATGACGGCCGGGGCGACGGCTGGCGCGGGCGAGGTGACGGCCGGGGCGGCCGGTGTGACGGCTGGCGCGGCGGGCTTGGTCAGCAGGGACTCCGCCGTGTCCTGGAGCGCGGCGACATTGCCGTTGGACAGGACGACGTTGGGGTTCAGGACGCGATCGAGCGGCACGTGCACGACCTCCGAGATGTCGGAGACGTTGAGGTTGTCGAGGAGTGAGAGCAGCGGATTGTCGGCGGCCTGGGCGGGCGCACCGCCGAGGAGCAGGACGGCGCCGGCGAGAGCGCCGACGAGCGAGGTTCGATTCAGCTTCATGCGCGGGGAACGCCCCGCCGGTCCCCCTGGTTACCGCCCCACCCCAACGG
>NZ_LIQQ01000437.1 GCF_001418565.1 Streptomyces graminilatus
GCCGGGCCGGGCCGGGTCAGGCCGGGCGGGGCCCCGGAGGCTGCTCTTCCGGCTGCCCTCATGGCCCTTTCCCGGGCGGGCGACGGAGCGATATCTCTAGGGGACAGCCCCAGGGAACAGCCCCGAGCGCGGGCAAGCCATGACCCGGACGGTGCGACGGCGGGAAAGCGGGAGTCTGTGCGCGACCAGGCAGAGCATTCGGACGACGACCGTGCCGACCGTGCCGACCGCGCCGGCAGAGCCGACCGGCTGGGCAGCGCGCGCGACAGGCGTACGGCGGACACCCCGGCCGACGCGGCCGTACGAGCCGTTGCCGCACGGGCCGCCGGGGCCGGGAGCACCTTGTCGCCCGCTATGGCGCTGGCCCTCCAACGCACCATCGGGAATGCGGCGGTGGCCCGGCTGCTGGAGCAGCAGCGCCATCACCACCAGCACGATGAGTCGTGCGGCGACCAGGCACCGGCGTCGGTGTCCGCGCCGCCCACCGTGCAGCGTTCCACGGTGTCCGACGTACTCCGGTCCCCGGGCCGTGCCCTGGCCGGACCCGTGCGCACCGAGATGGAGGCCCGCCTCGGCGCCGACTTCGGCTCCGTACGCCTGCACGACGACCCGGCGGCGGCCCGCTCTGCCACGGAGATCGGGGCCCGTGCCTACACCAGCGGCAACCATGTCGTGATCGGCGCCGGAGGGGCGGACAAGCACACCCTGGCGCACGAGTTGACGCACGTCATCCAGCAGCGGCGGGGGCCGGTCGCCGGTACCGACAGCGGGGGCGGGCTGCGGCTCTCGGATCCCTCGGACGCGTTCGAACGGGCCGCCGAGGCGAACGCGAGCCGCGTCATGTCCCGCGCCGCGCCCGCGTCCACGCCCGCCGCCCCCGCAGTCGACCCCGCGCCCGAAGTCGGCACGGCCCCGGCCGTGCAGCGCACCCTCATCGTCGCCAACCGCGACTACTCCGACGAGTACGCGACAGCGACCGCAGGGCTGTCCGACGACGAGAAGAGGGGCACGGTGGACTTGATGGTCGGCGAACTGTGGGAGCAGATGATCCTGGATGCCGATCTGACCCCCGACGAGTGGAAGGATTACTCGTCGCAGGGGTCGAGGATCGCCCACCAGTTGAGGAGGGCCATCGTTTCCCCGGTCGGTTTCAGCGGACACCACCCCGTTCTGAACGAGGACGTCGGGACGACCTCGGCCTTCGGGGCCAAGAACCACGACATCAGGGTGAACGATGTCACCGAACTGGCGCGCGGGCTCATGGGCTGGGTCTATGCCAAGCAGAGGCGGAAAGCCGAGAAGGACATAGCGCGCGAGATACAGGACGGGAGTAAGATCGAATACTTTTTGAACTCCCTGCTGATGCGTATCTGCGCGAAGACGGAAGGTCTGAGGTCCAAATTCACGGCACGTCAGTTCGAGGTGCTGAAGGAAGAGCTCTCCACGGGTATTTCCCATCTGGAATCGCAGCCCGTCATCAGAGCGAAGTCCGGCATTCCTGTGTTCGACCCGGTGACCAAGAAGCTTGTCCATGACCCGGCCAAGGCCGGGAAGCAGGTCGGGACCTATCTGGGGCACTTCAAGCCCTCCAACCCGAAATTCGCCCCCGACGCTCCGCTCGCCGCACTGGCGACCACGGTACCGGCGAACGGCGGAATGCTCGCGGTGCTCAAGAACCCCGAGAACTTCGGTTTCCGGGACAAGATGATGGTGCTGCACGATCTCATGGAGTATTTCGGCAGGATCTATTACAGCCCTCCCACGATGGGGACCGGTCAGACGCCGGAACTCGTCGCCGAGGACACCGTGAGCACGGCCGAGGTCGACAACAAGGGCCTACGCCGGCTGGGCGTCGAGGACCGCGGCCAGAATCCGGTGCTAAAGCCGGACGGAAGCGTCAAGGTGCACCCGTCCACCCGCAACGAGAACTCGGCCACGACCATACTGGCCCGCGAGCACAGCATTCCGGTCTGGGCGGGCCAGTCGTACACGGCGGCCCGAATGTTCAAGCTGGCGCAGTCGAGCAACGCGACGAAGCAGGAGATCGCCGCCGTGGCCTGGGGGATATTCTCGTTCTGGCGGCTCCATTACGACCACACCACGGAATTCGCCTACCACACCTTGCACGAGGTGATGGACATCGCCCAGAACTTCGGAGTCGACTACTCCCTGAACTCGCCGTACGCCGGAAGGGAAATATTCGAGCCGGGCGGCATCCTGTACGAGGTGAAAAAGCTTCAGGCGCAGGCGGTGGCCCTTTCCGACGGTCTGCTCGCACTGGATTCTCTGGCGAGTGCGCGACAGGGAATGCCCGCGGGGTTCGGTGAGGCTGTCGCGCAGATCCGCTCTCCGCTGAAGAAGCTGCACATCGAACTGGGCGCTCTGCTTGAGGACGACCGGTGCAGGATGGATGAGTGGGCCGCGGATGACAAACGAAGGAATTCGGAGTTCCTGAGCGTGGTCCTGGACGCACTGCGCCGTGTCTCCGGCGAGCTGAGCGGGCTCGACACGAAATGGCAGGATCTGAAGAAGATGGTCCCGGCCGAGATGGCCGAGTCGGCCGCAGCGGCTCGGCCCGTGGCTGCGTCGGCCCAGTCGGCGGCCCGATCCGCCAAGGCGGCGAAGCCCTGATCAGCTGGGATAGAACTGCGCGTACCAGCGCCGCAGCACCCTGATCCCCTTCTCGTGCGGGAGCAGCACCGGACGGGCCTGGTGGATCTTGTGGTCCCAGATCTCGACCTCCTCGCGGACCTCGCTCAGGGCCTCCCTGCGGAAGACGAGCTTGAAGAGGGGGGTGAGGAAGCGGAGTTGGGGCGGCGTGCGCAGGTAGAACAAGGTGCGGAGTTCGCTCGTGGTGTCGTCGACCGGGGTCGTGAGGGCGATCGCCGTCACCGACAGGAGCGGGCCGTGGGAGCGGACCACCATCACGCCCGGGCCGTACATGAACGCGTCGAAGGAGTTGTCGATGTCCCAGCCGAGGACGCGCCGGGCGATCCTGCCGCGCGCCTCGGCGTACGGGCCGTCCTGGCGCCAGTCCTGGACGGCGGGTTCGGGCTGGCCGTGGATGAAGTGGAAGTGAGACTCGTCGACGATGTTCTCGCGCATCTCCTGGATGTGGATGCGGGCCCGGCAGACGTCGTCGATGGGTGTGCTGAAGTCCCGGGACCGTGTCTCGGGGACCTCCGGCACCTCCCACGACGGCTGCTCGTCCGGGCCGACGTAGACGAGGACCAGCCCGCTGTGTTCGCGGACCGGGAATCCGCCGAGGGACACCTTGGGGGTGCGGGCGGCGAAGGGTGCCGCTACGCAGCGGCCGTCCGTGCCGAACTTCCAGCCGTGGAACGGGCACTCCACCGTGCCGTCCACGACCTTGCCGCCGGCGCCCAGATGGGCGCCGTAGTGGGGGCAGTGCGCGTCCCGGACCGCCGCCTGCCCGTCGGCTCCCCGGAAGGCGATGAGCGCCCGGCCGAAGTAGTGAAGGCTGACGACCTTGCCCGGCCGCAGCTCGGCGCTGCGGAGCACGGCGTACCAGCCGTACGGGACGACGGGCATCGGGTACTCGTCGGCTCGCGGGTCGCGGGGGAGCGAGTCCAGGGGTGTGGCCTTGTCATGCCTCCGCCATAAGCGCATGTGCCGATGCTAGGTGCAATTCCCGTGGGGCTGTAGAGGGCGGAGGGGGGTGCGGGGGTGGCGTGGCGGCTCAGTTTCTGAGCAGCCATGCCACCCGGTCCCACGACAGGGCGTGGTAGACCGCCAGCAGCCCGGCCAGCACCACGGCGGAGACGTGTGCCCCTGCCGCGTACAGCGCCGCCG
>NZ_LIQQ01000438.1 GCF_001418565.1 Streptomyces graminilatus
CCGGGGCAGGCAGCACCCGAGGGCCATCAACTCCTCACCGTCCCCCGACGTCAGACGTCAGACGTCAAACGTCAGCCGACCTCCACCACAGCCCCCTTGGCCAACGCCCCGTCCTCCACCGCCTCCGGCGCCCCCTCACCCTTCCCCGACTCCGCCCCCTTCAACGGAACCTCCTTCACGAACACCGCAGCGACCAGCACCGCGACCGCCACCACAGCCCCCAGCAGAAACGCCGAGTGCGTCCCCGCGGACACCGCGTACTGGTACGCCTCCCGCGCCGCCGCCGGCAGCTTCGCCAGGCTCGCCGCGTCCAACTGCGCCGACCGCTCGGTCACCTTGGACCCCAGCGCCCCGGCCCGCTCGCTCATCACGTCCTGCACGCGGCTGTTGAACAGCGCACCCATGATCGCGACCCCGAACGAGGACCCGAGCGTACGGAACAGCGTGGTCGTGGAGGACGCGACGCCCATGTCCTTCATCTCGACGCTGTTCTGCGCGACCAGCATGGTGATCTGCATGAGACACCCGAGGCCCGCCCCGACGACCGCCATGTACAGACCGGACGTCAGCCGCGAGGTCTCCGTGTCCATCTGCGCGAACAGATACAGCCCGACGCTCAGCAGCACACCCCCGACCAGCGGGAACACCTTGTACTTGCCGCTGCTCGTCGTCACCCGCCCCGCGACCATGGACACGACCATCATCGCCGCGAGCATCGGAAGCAGCAGCAGTCCGGAGTTGGTCGCGGACGCGCCCTGCACGGACTGCTGGTACAGCGGCAGGAACAGCACCGCGCCGAACATCACGAACCCGGTGATGAAGCCGATGAACGACATCAGCGTGAAGTTGCGGCTGCGGAAGATGTGCAGCGGAATGATCGGCTCGACGGCCTTGGTCTGCCAGAACACGAACCCGACGAGTGAGGCGACGCCGATCCCGATCAGCTCCATGATCATGGCGGAGCCCCACGCGTACTCCGTACCGCCCCAGGTCGTGACGAGCACGATCGAGGTGATGCCGACGGTCAGCAGCGCGACGCCCGGGTAGTCGATCCGCGTCTTCGACCGCTTCTTCGGCAGGTGCAGTACGGCACTGATGGCGGCCAGCGCCACCACACCCAGCGGCAGGTTGATGTAGAACGACCAGCGCCAGCCCAGGTGATCCGTGAGCGCCCCGCCGACCAGTGGTCCGCCGATCATGGCGAGCGCCATCACACCGGCCATCAGGCCCTGGTACTTGCCACGCTCACGCGGCGGGATCAGGTCCCCGATGATCGCCATGACCCCGACCATCAGACCACCGGCACCGAGTCCCTGCAACGCCCGGAAGCCGATCAACTGGCCCATGTCCTGGGCCATGCCGCTGAGCGCGGAACCGATCAGGAAGAGCACGATCGAGCTCATGAAGACGCCCTTGCGCCCGTACATGTCGCCGAGCTTGCCCCAGATCGGGGTGGAGGCGGCGGTGGCGAGCGTGTAGGCGGTCACGACCCACGCCAGGTGTTCGAGCCCACCCAGTTCACCGACGATCGTCGGCATCGCCGTACCGATGATCATGTTGTCCAGCATCGCGAGCATCATCGCGATCATGAGCGCGAGCAGCACCACCCGCACACTCCGCGGCTGCTTGCCCTCAGGAGCCTCCCCGGCCTCCCCGACCGCTTCACCCTGCTGAGCCCGCTCATCGCGCTCGTCCCGCTCATCGCGCTCATCGCGCTGAGCAGGCTCACCCCGCTCACCCTGCCCGTCCACCACTGCCGGCTTGTCCGCCATCGCCTCTGCCCCACTCCCCCGAGACTGCCACTTACTTGCCGCCCGGCAAGTTGACTACACTGGGAAGCTAGACCCCTAACTAGCCGGGCGTCAAGTAAGTTTTTCCCCCAAGGGCACTCCGGGGGTTTGAGAAGCGGAAACAGGAGTACGGGCATGGACCGCACCAAGCAGCGCCGACGCGGGGACACCCGTCAGCGCATCCAGGACGTGGCGCTCGAACTCTTCGCCGAACAGGGCTACGAGAAGACCTCACTGCGGGAGATCGCCGAGCGCCTCGACGTCACGAAGGCCGCTCTCTACTACCACTTCAAGACCAAGGAAGAGATCATCGTCAGCCTGTTCGAGGACCTGACGAAACCGATCGAGGACCTGATCGAGTGGGGCCGGCAGCAGCCGCACACCCTCGACGTGAAGCGGGAGATCGTACGCCGCTACAGCGAGGTGCTCACCGTGGCGGCGCCCCTCTTCCGCTTCATGCAGGAGAACCAGGCGACGGTACGGGATCTGAGCATCGGCGACATGTTCAAGACCCGCATGCTCGGTATGCGGGAGATCATCATCGACCCGGAAGCGCCCCTGGTCGCCCAGGTCCGCTGCATCAGCGCGATGTTCACGCTGCATGCCGGGATGTTCGTGCTCCAGGACCTCGCGGGCGACGCGGACGAGAAGCGTCAGGCGATCCTGGAGGTCGCGATCGGCCTGGTGACCCAGGCCCACGAGGGCGCGGAACGACCGTCGTAACCGTCGCACTCGTCGCACCCGTCGTAACGGCCGCAACCCCAGCACCCCCGACGGACCGAACGAACCGAACAGACCGGCCGGACCAGACGGACCAGCCAGACCGGACAAACGGTATAAACCGGAAGAACCAAACAGACCAGACAGACCAGACGGCTCAGACCGTCACACCCTTGGCCCGCAGAAACGCGACCGGGTCGACGGCCGACCCGTAGTTCGGCGTCGTACGGACCTCGAAGTGGAGGTGCGGGCCGCTGGAGTTCCCCGTGTTGCCGGACTGGGCTATGCGCTGCCCGGTGGCCACGACCTGGCCGATCCGCACGCCGATCCGCGACAGGTGGGCGTACTGCGAGTACGTCCCGTTGCCGTGCCTGATGACGACGGCGTTGCCGTACGCCGGCCCGTCACCGGCGCCGTTGCCGCCCGCCTTGACGACCGTACCGCCGTGCGCGGCGACGACATCGGTGCCGCTCGGCACGGCGAAGTCCTGGCCGGAGTGGGTGGACGACCACATGTTGCCGGCCTGGTTGAAGCGCGCGCTGAGCTTGTACTTCTTGACCGGGTGCACCCACGAGGCGGCCTTCTTGGCGGCGGCCTGAACCTGGACGGCGCCCGCCGCACCGGTCTCCGCGGCCGCCGCGACCCCGGTCGCCCCCAGGACGATCGACGCACCGAGCCCGGCCACCAGAACCGAGGGGCAGGAGACACGGGAGACCCGGGCCGTACGGGAGTCGTGGGACGGGGTGGTGGCGCGCCGGAACATCGAGACCTCACAGGGACGGGGACGGGGACAGAAAAGCCACCCGGCACGAGCGATCCGGCCGGATGGGCAATCCCTTGGTAACCCCGAAACCCGCCCTTCCCCAAACCCTCCATCTACGACACAAGGCAGTAGTTGACCATAAATTCACCCACATATTGACAAAACAAATGGAGTCAATGCTCCGAACAAACCGTGCCCCAGTCGGTCGACCGCCCACTAATCGCCCTAGTAGTGGACTTTTCACCTATGTGTCATGTCACCAGCCACCAAGATCCATCAAGGTCCGACTGTGACGCGCGCAACGGGCGGCAACGGGCGGCAACGGGCGAAACAAACCCCGCCGACTACTGGCACCTCCTCGCTACCCGCAAGTAATGTGCCCTTCCCACCCGCGCCACCCACTCCCGCGAACATGCCCCAGACACCGCACGCCTGACATGCGCATGTCTTGGCACCGCACGGCCTATGTGAGAGGACCCCCCATCCCGATGACAAGAGGCTCAGCAGGCTCCTGGACGCCCTGGACCCGTCGTATCGGCCTGACCGCGGCCGCCGCCGTCGCCGCGGTGGCACTGGCCGGCCCCGGCACCGCCCAGGCCGCGACCGCCACGGGCAGCGCGTCCGTGTCGGCGGCCGCCGCCAAGGCCGCCGTCGACCACGCCACCTGGCAGCGGGACTGCCAGGCCGTGATGGACCAGGCCCTGCCCTATCTGAAGCAGCGCATAGCCGCCGCCTCCAAGGGTGAGAAGCAGGCGATCGTCTTCGACATCGACAACACCACCCTGGAGTCCGACTTCGGCTTCAGCTACCCGTCACCGGCCAACGCGCCCGTGCTGAAGGTCGCCCAGTACGCCCAGGAGCACGGCGTCGCCCTGTTCTTCGTCACCGCGCGCCCGGACATCATCAAGCCCGTGACGCAGTACAACCTCACGCACGTCGGCTACGACGTCGCCGGGCTTTACACCCGCGGTCTGTTCGACCTCTTCAAGAACGTGGCCGACTACAAGACCGCACAGCGCGTCGCCATCGAGGCCAAGGGCTACACGATCATCGCCAACATCGGCAACAGCACCACCGACCTGTCGGGCGGCCACGCGGAGAAGACGTACAAGCTCCCGGACTACGACGGCCAGCTGTCGTAGGTCGCCCGGCGAGCCGCCCTCGCGGGCATGCGAAAGGGGCCGGTGCTGGAAAGCACCGGCCCCTTTCGGCTCGACTTCTTCGGCTCGACCCCGGAGGGTCAGGCCTCCTTGCTCAGGTTCGGTCCGGCTCCGCCGGCCGCCTGCTCGATCGGCGGGACGTCGGGCAGGGCCGACTTCTCCTCGCCGCGGAAGGTGAAGGTCGCGCTCTCGCCCTCGCCCTCCGTGTCGACGACCACGATGTGACCGGGGCGCAGCTCGCCGAAGAGGATCTTCTCGGAGAGCGTGTCCTCGATCTCGCGCTGGATCGTGCGACGCAGCGGACGCGCGCCCAGCACCGGGTCGTAACCCTTCTTGGACAGCAGCTCCTTGGCGGCCTGGGAGAGCTCGATGCCCATGTCCCGGTCCTTGAGGCGCTCGTCCACCTTGCCGACCATCAGGTCGACGATCTGGAGGATGTCGTCCTGCGTGAGCTGCGGGAAGACGACGACGTCGTCGACGCGGTTGAGGAACTCGGGGCGGAAGTGCTGCTTGAGCTCGTCCGAGACCTTGTTCTTCATGCGCTCGTAGTTGGACTTCTTGTCACCGGAGGCCGCGAAGCCCAGGTTGAAGCCCTTCGAGATGTCCCGCGTGCCGAGGTTGGTCGTCATGATGATGACCGTGTTCTTGAAGTCCACGACCCGGCCCTGGGAGTCGGTCAGGCGACCGTCCTCCAGGATCTGCAGCAGCGAGTTGAAGATGTCCGGGTGGGCCTTCTCCACCTCGTCGAAGAGGACGACGGAGAACGGCTTGCGGCGGACCTTCTCGGTGAGCTGGCCGCCCTCTTCGTAACCCACGTATCCGGGCGGGGAACCGAAGAGACGCGACACCGTGTGCTTCTCGCTGAACTCCGACATGTCGAGGGAGATCAGCGCGTCCTCGTCACCGAAGAGGAACTCGGCCAGGGCCTTGCTCAGCTCGGTCTTACCGACACCGGACGGGCCCGCGAAGATGAACGAACCACCGGGACGTTTCGGGTCCTTCAGACCGGCACGCGTACGGCGGATCGCCTTCGAGAGCGCCTTGACGGCGTCCTTCTGGCCGATGACCCGCTTGTGGAGCTCGTCCTCCATGCGCAGCAGGCGGCTCGACTCCTCCTCGGTCAGCTTGAAGACCGGGATGCCGGTGGCGGTCGCGAGGACCTCGGCGATCAGCTCGCCGTCGACCTCGGCGACGACGTCCATGTCGCCGGCCTTCCACTCCTTCTCCCGCTTGGCCTTCGCGGCGAGGAGCTGCTTCTCCTTGTCACGGAGGGAGGCGGCCTTCTCGAAGTCCTGCGAGTCGATCGCGGACTCCTTGTCCCGGCGCACGCCGGCGATCTTCTCGTCGAACTCGCGCAGGTCCGGCGGTGCGGTCATCCGGCGGATGCGCATCCGGGAACCGGCCTCGTCGATGAGGTCGATCGCCTTGTCGGGCAGGAACCGGTCGGAGATGTACCGGTCGGCGAGCGTCGCCGCCTGCACCAGGGCCTCGTCGGTGATCGAGACACGGTGGTGCGCCTCGTACCGGTCGCGCAGGCCCTTGAGGATCTCGATCGTGTGGGGGAGGGAAGGCTCCGCCACCTGGATCGGCTGGAAGCGGCGCTCGAGGGCCGCGTCCTTCTCGAGGTGCTTGCGGTACTCGTCGAGCGTGGTGGCACCGATGGTCTGGAGCTCACCGCGGGCCAGCATCGGCTTGAGGATGGAGGCCGCGTCGATCGCGCCCTCGGCGGCACCCGCGCCGACGAGCGTGTGCAGCTCGTCGATGAACAGGATGATGTCGCCGCGGGTGCGGATCTCCTTGAGGACCTTCTTCAGGCGCTCCTCGAAGTCACCGCGGTAGCGGGAGCCGGCGACCAGCGCGCCGAGGTCAAGGGTGTAGAGGTGCTTGTCCTTGAGGGTCTCGGGCACCTCGCCCTTGACGATGGCCTGGGCGAGACCCTCGACGACGGCGGTCTTGCCGACGCCGGGCTCACCGATGAGGACCGGGTTGTTCTTCGTACGGCGGGACAGCACCTGCATGACCCGCTCGATCTCCTTCTCGCGCCCGATGACCGGGTCGAGCTTGGATTCGCGGGCGGCCTGGGTGAGGTTCCGGCCGAACTGGTCGAGGACCAGGGACGTCGAGGGGGTGCCCTCGGCGGGGCCGCCACTGGCGCCGGCGGTCTCCTTGCCCTGGTAGCCGGAGAGCAGCTGGATGACCTGCTGCCGGACCCGGTTGAGATCTGCGCCCAGCTTGACGAGGACCTGGGCGGCGACGCCCTCACCCTCGCGGATCAGGCCGAGCAGGATGTGCTCCGTGCCGATGTAGTTGTGGCCCAGCTGAAGGGCCTCGCGGAGCGACAGCTCCAGGACCTTCTTGGCTCGGGGGGTGAAGGGGATGTGCCCGGACGGGGCCTGCTGACCCTGCCCGATGATCTCCTCAACCTGCTGGCGGACCGCCTCAAGCGAAATGCCGAGGCTCTCCAGGGCCTTTGCGGCGACACCCTCACCCTCGTGGATCAGGCCCAGGAGGATGTGCTCGGTGCCGATGTAGTTGTGGTTGAGCATCCGGGCTTCTTCCTGAGCCAGGACGACAACCCGCCGCGCGCGGTCGGTGAACCTCTCGAACATCGTTAATCGCTCCTCAGAGCGGTCAGGCAGTAAGGGGACGCTCCCCTCCCTGTCCTTCCGCAGCTTAGTCCCGCAAGCGGGGACCGCTCATTCCAACTGCCGACACCGGACCGAGAACCAACACAGCCTCCTGACCCCGTACGCCGACATATGCTCCAACCCGATCGTGCGAGACGATGTTCCCGCAGGCCAGGGAGATACCCTCACTATCAGTACGCCCATGGCGAACGTGAGACGCCCTTTTCTGCGTGTCGCCCCCTCCCACTAGGGATTGTCTTACCCGTACGGACCGACACTCCATGCCGAATGCACGGGTTCCCTCCGCTACGGGCGAACAACCTTGCGCCGCCGAACCGCTCCGAGCGCCCCCGGAATCGGCACTCTGTGCGCCCGCTCGGACACCCAGCGTAACTCGCGGCCTCTCCCGGCGGTTGGCTTTGGCATGGTCTCCACGGTCCCTCTTCCTCGTCGCCCTCTTGATACGGGCGTCACCGCCGGTGGTCTCACGAGCGACACCCGTGCGGATGTGGCCGGTGAGGCCACCGGTGACGTACGCCATTGGTACGAGAACGAACTTGGGTGGGCGACAGTGCCCGGTTCCGGTTCCCCGGGGTCTCCGCTGCTCCTGGCCGTGGGCCCGCGCTTCGACGTGCTGGACGTGCCGGCCGAGGCGGGTCTCGCGGCGCTGCGCCTGCGGGCGCGGACAGGGGCGCCGGGTTCTCCGGTGGCCCGGTGCGGGGACCGGCTGCTGCTGCTGGTGGCCGCGGGCAGCGCGGACGAGTTGCCGGGGCTGCTGGAGTGGCTGGATTGGGGCGGGCTCACGCCGGACCTCAGGGCGATCGGCATGGGCGGCCACATCGAGGCACCCGTCCCGCCCGTCCCGCCTATCCCGCCCGTACCGTCGGGCCGGACAAATCCGCAGGGGGCCGCTGTCTGGCTGCGGCCCCCTGAAACAGGGTGCGGGACGGAGATCCCGCTGCCGACGATGTCGGCCCTGGGGGGCGTCGGAGGCGCCCCCGATCTCGTACGGCTGGTGGACACGCTGGCGAACCAATGCCATCGCGTCCGGCTGCGGCGCGCGAGCGCTCAGCCGTTGGCCTTCTCGTAAGCCTCGCGAATGGACGCGGGAACACGGCCACGGTCATTGACCTCGAAACCGTTCTCCTTCGCCCAAGCACGGATCTGCGCGGTGTCCTGGCTGCCGCCGGTGGCGACACGCGCCTTTCCACGCCCGCCCGAAGCACGGCCTCCGGTACGACGGCCGCCCTTGACGTACGCGTCGAGGAGACCGCGAAGCTTGTCGGCATTGGCGGTCGTGAGGTCGATCTCGTACGTCTTGCCGTCCAACGCGAACGTCACGGTCTCGTCGGCCTCGCCGCCGTCGAGGTCGTCGACAAGAAGGACCTGAACCTTCTGTGCCACCGGATTTCCTTTCATCGATAACTCGGGAGCGAGGCCGCGGCGTACGCCGCCGATTCGCGTCCCCTGTTATATGCAGTACTGCAGTACATCGGAAAGCAAACCGCTTTTGCGGGAAAAACACAAACCCCCGGGAGAGACCGGCCGCCCTTCCCCGGGCCGGAAACATGCGCGTTTCGGACATAGGGAACCGGGGCAGGGCGGCTCACCGGAATTGCCCGGCCGATCGCAGATGCCCGATCACAGATGTCCGATCACAGATGCAGAAGCATCCGACTGTTGCCCAAGGTGTTCGGTTTCACTCGTTCGAGACCGAGGAACTCCGCGACGCCCTCGTCATAGGAACGCAGCAGCTCGGCGTAGACATCGGTGTCAACGGGCGTCTCGCCGATCTCCACGAAGCCGTGCTTCCCGAAGAAGTCCACTTCAAAGGTCAGGCAGAAAACCCGACGAACACCGAGCCAACGGGCGGTCTGGAGCAACTTCTCCAGCAACTGATGCCCGACACCGGAACCCCTGAGGTCGGGGTTCACGGCAAGAGTGCGGACTTCGGCGAGGTCTTCCCACATGACGTGGAGTGCGCCGCACCCCACGACCTCACCGTTGTCGTCGCGTTCCGCGACCCAGAACTCCTGGATGTCCTCGTAAAGCGTCACCGTCGCTTTGTCGAGCAGGATACGGCCACGGACGAACGAGTCAAGGAGTCCGCGTACGGCCTTGACATCGCTGGTCCTGGCCCGTCGGACGGTGATGGCTTTCGCGGTGACTTCGGGACGGATCGCTGACATGAGCGGACGCTATCGCCCGGTCGAGTCCGGGGCTGAGGCGGGGTTCTCGTTGGCGGTGTGTTCCGCCGCTTCGGCCTGTTCGCTCTGTTCGGACCGTTCGCTCTGTTCGGACCGTTCGGCCTGTTCGGAGCGTTCGGCCTGTTCCGGTCCTTCGACGATGTGAACGGCATCCCTGAGGGCGAGCCGCTGTTCTTCGCTCATCATGCCGAAGAAGGCGACGAGAGCGGCTGCGGGGTTGTCACTCTGCGACCACGCGTCGTTCATCAGAGCGGCCGAGTAGGCGGCGCGGGTGGAGACCGCCTCATATCGATAGGCACGGCCTTCCGCCTCGCGGCGGACCCAGCCCTTCTGATGAAGATTGTCCAAAACGGTCATCACCGTGGTGTAGGCGATGGACCGTTCCTGCCGAAGGTCTTCCAGGACTTCTCGAACGGTGACCGGGCGGTTCCACTTCCACACCCGCGTCATGACCGCGTCTTCGAGTTCTCCCAATGGGCGAGGCACAACTCGACACACTAGCGGGAGAAACGGTGAATAGCGCCAAGGACGTGCGCATTCACCGCCAAACACCTACGAAACGGGGCGGTCCTGTCCGGCTTGCCGGGTCTGTTCGGCACGGGCGAGGGTGGCGTCGACGACGGCGTCCTCCTTGGCCTTGTTGGCACCGCCCTGACTCTTCACCATCGTCACGATCACACCGATGAAGAGCGCGGCCATCACTACGGGGGGCACGAGCGCGGAGACGTAGTCCATGGGGTCCAGAGTAGCCAGGGCCGAGGAAAGGCCCGGGCGGGGGCCCGGGCCTTGGCAATTCGGCCTGTCTGTTCAGCCTGTCTGTTCAGCCTGTCTCTTCGGCTTGTTCGTTCAGCCTGCTCGTTCGGCCTGTTCGTTCAGCCTGCTCGTTCGGCCTGTTCGTTCGGTCTGTTCGTTCGGTCTGTTCGTTCGGTCTGTTCGTTCAGCCTGCGGCGAGCTGTTGCTGTC
>NZ_LIQQ01000439.1 GCF_001418565.1 Streptomyces graminilatus
ATCACCACCCTCACCCGAACCACCCCCACCTGAACGCAGAGAAAGACCGGTATGGACCGCCTCGACAACACCATCCGCCCCTACGCCTGGGGTTCCACCACCGCCATCGCGGCACTCCTCGGCACCGAGCCGACCGGTGAACCGCAGGCGGAGATGTGGATGGGCGCCCACCCCGGCGCCCCCTCGCGCACCGGACGCGGCACGCTCGTCGAGGTCATCGACGCCGACCCGCAGGGCGAACTCGGCACGCCCGCCGTCGAGAAGTTCGGCCCCCGCCTGCCCTTCCTCCTCAAGATCCTCGCCGCCGGCGCCCCCCTCTCCCTCCAGGTGCACCCCAACCTCGCCCAGGCGAAGGAGGGTTACGCGGACGAGGAGAACCGCGGGATCCCGGTGGACGCCGGTCACCGCAACTACAAGGACGCCAACCACAAGCCCGAACTGATCTGCGCCCTCACCGAGTTCGACGGCCTGTGCGGCTTCCGAGACCCGTCGCAGACCGCCGACCTCCTCGCCGGCCTCGACGTCGACTCCCTCAAGCCGTACGTCGACCTGCTGCGCGCCCACCCCGAGGAGGCGGCCCTGCGCGAGGTGCTGACGGCCGTACTCAGCGCGGACCGCGAGGACATGGCCCGCACGGTCACCGAGACCGCGACCGCCTGCGCCCGCCTCGGCGGCGACTACGCCCCCTACGCGGACATCGCCCAGCACTACCCCGGCGACCCGGGCGTCATCGCCGCCATGCTCCTCAACCACGTCCGGCTCCAGCCCGGCGAGGCCCTGTTCCTCGGCGCCGGCATCCCGCACGCTTACCTCAACGGCCTCGGCGTCGAGATCATGGCCAACTCGGACAACGTCCTGCGCTGCGGCCTGACCCCCAAGCACGTCGACGTTCCCGAACTCCTGCGCGTCGTCCGCTTCGAGGCGAGCGACCCCGGCGTACTGCGCCCGGAGGCCTCCGCCGACGGCGAGGAGATCTACGAGACCCCCATCGACGAGTTCCGCCTGTCCCGGTACGTCCTCCCCGAGGCCACGCCCGCCCGCGACCTCACCCTCCCGACCCCGCAGATCCTGCTCTGCACGGCGGGTTCCGTCCGTGCGGGAGACATCGAACTCGCCCCCGGCCAGTCGGTCTTCGTACCGGCGAACGAGAAGGCCGAAGTGTCCGGCCCCGGCACGGTGTTCCGGGCCACAGTCGTCGTCTGACACCACCTGGCACCACCGAGGCCCTGGTCGCCGGTGGCGGCTGCGACAATGGCCCACCGGCGAAGGGCGGGCAAAGCCCGGGACAGCGTACGTACGAA
>NZ_LIQQ01000044.1 GCF_001418565.1 Streptomyces graminilatus
CCCATGGGCACCCCGCACGCCACTCCCCCGCACAACCGCAGCACCAGGACCGCACCTGTCACACCGGGGCAGTCACGACCAGCCGCCCAGCTCACCGCCAACCTCAGCCACGCCTTCACCTTCACCCTCGCCCTCACCCTCGCCCGCACCCCCGTCACGTCAGCGCCCCGATCGCCATCGGCACCCCGCGCGGCACCCCGGTGCGCAGTTGCAGCGCCAGGGAGACGTCTGTGGCGCCGGGCCGGTCGTGGCCGACGAGGTCCGCGACGGTCCAGGCGACCCGCAGGACGCGGTCGATCCCGCGCGCGGTGAGCACGCCGCGTTCCAGATTCCGTTCGGCCTCCTCCATGGCGCCGGGCACCGCGTGCCAGCGACTGCGCAGCTCGCGACCCGGCACCTCGCTGTTGGTCCGCCACGGGGTGCCGTCGAGCCGCGCCGCCGCCCGCTCCCGGGCCGCCCGCACCCGTGCGGCGACCGTCGCCGTGGACTCGCCCCGTGCCCCGCTCCCGACGAGCTGGGAGCGTGTGACCCGGTCCACCTCGACCCTCAGGTCGACCCGGTCGAGCAGCGGCCCGGAGAGCCTGGCCTGGTAGCGCCGGATCACGGAGGGCGAGCACTCGCAGAGGCTGTCCCGCTGGGAGAAACGCCCGCAGGGGCACGGATTGGCCGCGAGGACCATAAGGAACCTGGCCGGGAACCGCACCACCCCGGCGCTGCGCGCGATCACCACATGCCCGGCTTCCAGGGGCTGGCGCAGGGCGTCCAGCGCCCGGCTGGCGAACTCCGGGGTCTCGTCCAGGAAGAGGATTCCGCGATGGGCGAGCGAGACCGCTCCGGGGCGTGCCACGCCCTGTCCGCCGCCGACGAGCGCCTGCATGGTGGCCGAGTGGTGCGGGGCGCAGTACGGCGCCGTGTCGATCAGCGGCTTGCCCGGCGGCAGCAGACCGGCGACCGAGTGCACGGCGGTGACCTCCAGCGACTCCTCCCTGGTGAGCCGGGGCAGGACGGCGGGCAGCCGTTCGGCGAGCATCGTCTTGCCGGCTCCTGGCGGGCCCTCCAGGAAGACGTGGTGGCCGCCGGCCGCGGCCACCTCCATCGCCGTGCGCGCCGAGTGCTGGCCCACCACGTCGGCCAGGTCGTGACCGTTGTCGTAACCGGCGGCGCCCATGCCGCGCATGCCCGTGGCCGCTCCGGTGCCCGGCATCCGCAGGCCCGCCATGAGCGGGTCCGGGCGGCCGTGCTCGTCCGGTTCCTCCTCGGGTACGGGCTCGTCGGTGAGGACGGCGATCAGTTGCCGCAGGCTGCGCACGCCGAGCACCGACACCCCGGGGACCAGCGCGGCCTCGGCGGCGGCGCACTCGGGGACGACCACCTGTTCGTAGCCCGAGTCGGCCGCCGCCAGCACCGCGGGCAGGATGCCCCGCACGGGCCGCACCCGGCCGTCGAGGCCCAGCTCGCCGATCATCACGATGTCGGCGAGGACCCGGGGATCGATCCGCTCGGCGGCCCCGAGCACGGCCGCCGCGACGGCGAGATCGAAACCGCTGCCGCTCTTGGGCACGGACGCCGGACTGAGCCCCACCGTGAGCTTCTTCTGCGGCCAGGCGGCCCCCGAGTTGACGACCGCGGCCCTGACCCTGTCCTTGCTCTCCGTCAGGCTCTTGTCGGGCAGTCCCACCAGGGTGAACGCGGCGACGCCGGGTTCGAGGTCCGCCTGGACCTCGACGACCACGCCCTCTACACCCACCAGTGCCACCGAACACGTACGGGCGAATCCCATCACGCCACCCCCCGCGCGTGTTCCACCACGGGCGCGCCGCGCTCGGGCAGCAGAACGCCGACCAGGTCGATGCGGACGCCGCCGGGTGGCGCTCCCCCGTGTTCCTGGACCCATCGCTCGGCGAGGCCCCGCAGCCGCTGCGCCTTGGCCGGTGTGAGGGCCGCCATCGGGTGCTGGAAGGCCCCCGCCGGGCCGGCCGCCCGGCGGGTCTTGACCTCGCAGACGACGAGCGCGTCGCCGTCCCTGGCCACGATGTCGATCTCGCCGGTCCGGCCCGCGCGCCAGTTGCGGTCCAGGACCGTCATCCCGGCCTCGGCCAGCCGCCGTGCGGCCAGTGCCTCGCCGTACCTGCCCAGTGCGCCGCGTTGTCCGTCGCGCTGTCCGTCGCGCGTGTTCGTGCTGCTCATGTCGGCACCACCTCCGGCGCCAACGATGAGTGCAGTTCAGCGAGCTATTGGATCTTGGTGGACAACCTCGGCATTGTGGACAACTCCGTCACCCACACGAGTGCGGATCAGCCGCCCGGGAGCTCCAGATCACTCTTGTTCAGCTCCTCGATGTTCACGTCCTTGAACGTGAGCACCCGTACCTGCTTCACGAACCGGGCCGGCCGGTACATGTCCCACACCCAGGCGTCCGCCATGGACACCTCGAAGAACACCTCGCCCTGGACCGAGTGCACCTGCATCTCGTAGTCGTTGGTGAGGTAGAAGCGCCGTTCGGTCTCGATCACATATTTGAACAGACCGACGACATCGCGGTACTCCCGGTAGAGCTTCAGCTCCATCTCGGTCTCGTACTTTTCGAGGTCCTCGGCGCTCATGGCATGTTCCCCTTCAGCCGTGCGTCCCACCATTGTGCGCCAGTACCGCGAGCCACTAGACGATTTCCGTGTCGAGGGTCTCGGGCATGGCCGGGGGACCTTCGTCGAGCACCTTGCGCAGGAGCTCGGCGAGTCTGGTCGGATACACCGTCTCATGTGCCCGGGTCAGTTCCTGGCACGTCCACCAACGCGCTCCGGCGACAGTGCGCCGTTCCAGCTCCGTGAGACCCGTGGCCCGGGTCTCCGTCCGGTCCGTACGGGCCAGGTAGTACCACTCGTCCTGGTCCCAGCGGCGCCCCGCGAACGGGAAGGAGCACCTGCGGCGCCAGAGCACCGGACCGAGTTCGACCTCGGTGATGCCGGTCTCCTCCGCGAGTTCCCGCAGCGCGGCCTCCTCGCGCGTCTCCTGGCCCTCCAGACCGCCACCGGGGGTGAACCACCAGTCGTCGGCCGGATCGTCCGGCTCGTGCCCGTGCAGCAGCAGGATCCGGTCCCGTGGATCGAGGAGCACGAGCCGCGACACCTTGCGCACACCGCCGGCGTACGAGTCGTCCGCGGCGTCCGCCGGCTCAGCGGGCACCGGCGGGCTCCGCCACCTTGGCACCGCGCCGCTTCGCCGCCCGCTCGGCGATCGACCCGTAGGCGCCACCGCCCAGGACGAGCACCCCGCCCACCACGATCGCGGCGGTGAGCATCCGCAGCGGGCCCGGCGCGGACAGGGCCCCCAGCGGCTCGAAGCCCGTGGGACGGGCCAGCATGCCGTTCATGGGCCACACCACGGCGTCGACGCGGGCGTCCACCCCGCTGCGCTGCACCGTGCCGTTGAAGGCCTCCGTGAGGTGGGCCGTGGAGTCCAGGGACCCGGTGCGCTCGTCGCCGAGCACGAACAGGCGCCCCTCGGGGACCTTGACCGAGGGGATCCCGGTCAGCTCGGCGGCCTGGCCCTTGCGCAGGTAGGGCTCCTGGATCCGCTTGCCGTTGACGACGAGCCTGCCGTCCGTGCAGCAGGAGACCGTGTCCCCGCCCACCGCCACGACCCGCTTGACCAGGGGCATGTCGCCCCAGCTCGCCTGCCTGAAGACCACGACGTCACCGCGCCTGATCTCGCCGCCGTCGATCCGCTGGGCCAGCACCCGGTCACCGGCCACGATGGTGGGCGACATCGAGTCGGTCGGCACGGTGTACGGCCGGTAGACGACCGCGCCCCAGGCGAAACCGCCGAGGAAGAGCACACAGCCGAGGGCCATGGCCAGTCCCGACAGCTTGCTGCCGAGCCGCCCACGGCCCTCGTCCGTACGTGTCGTCGTGCTGCTCATCCCAGTGTTCCCCCAGCTCGGAGAAGCGATCCCCATGGCCCCGGCGCCACTTGGCCGGGCCACGGGAGATCGGCTGTCTGGGACGGCACCCTACCCGTCGGTACCCGACCCCGGAACTCCGGAGTTTCCGGCGGTAACGGGAGCATTCGTACGACCGGTCACACGGCGCCTGCGCCACAGGACCAGCGGGACGGCGCCCGCGAGGCCCAGCGCGCCCGGAGCGACGGCGGCGCTCAGGTTCTGGTCGAACGTGTCGGGAATCGGCAGCGTGTCCCAGCGGGTGGGCGGCCAGGCGACCACGATCGCGCGGCCGACGACGTTGCCCACGGGGACGAAGCCCCCGTTCTTGTCCTCCTGGTGGTACCGGGAGTCCAGCGAGTTCTGCCGGTGGTCACCCATGACCCAGATTTTGCCCTTGGGTACCGTGACCTTGAACTGGCCGCCCTGGTCGTCGACGGTGCACGGGGTGTTGCCCGCGTACACGTAGGGCTCGTCGAGAGCCTTGCCGTTGACCTTCAGCGGGCCCGTGCCCTTGCACTCGACGGTGTCGCCGCCGACGCCGATGACGCGCTTGATGAGGTCCTTCTCGTTGGCGGACGGCATCAGGCCGATCCAGCCGAGGACCCGCTGCACGGGGTTCGGTTCGACGGTCGGCTCACCGGCCAGCCAGTCGGCGGGGTCGTGGAAGACGACGACCTCGCCGCGCTCGGGCTCGGAGCCGAACCACGGCGTGAGCTTGTCGACCAGGACCCGGTCACCCTGCTCCAGCGTGTGCTGCATGGAGTCCGAGGGGATCGAGAACGCCTGGACCAGGAAGGTCTTGATCAGCAGCGCGAGCACCAGCGCGATGCCGATGAGCAGCGGCAACTCCCGCCAGAAGGAGCGCTGCTTGCGGGGCCTGCGGCCGGGCTCGCCGAAGTTCTCCGCCGTGTCGTCCCCGGAGTTCCCGCCGCCCGTCCCGGAGGGCTCGAAGCCGCCCTCCTGGGCCCCCGGGGCCCCGGAGTCACCCGCTGCGGGGACTGCGCCCTCCACGGCCGGTGGAACCCGGTCCTCGGGGCGCTGTTCGTCGGGGCCGTCCTGTCCGGACCGCGCGCCGACCGCCAAATCCCCCACATCCACTCCTCACTCCGAACCACCGCCCGCGCCGGATGCGACGCAGGCCCACCACTCCCATAACGAGCGGGAGTTCCGCAGGGGTCGGGAGCGGGATCGATCCATACCGATCCGCGGGAGCCACCCTATGCGACGAGCCGAGGGCCGTGGCCGACCCACCCGGCACCGAGGAGAACGTGTCCGGCTCCTCCAACTGGGTCCAGTGACCGAACGGCCAGGCGATGACCATGGCCCGGCCCACGACGGAATTCAGCGAGACGGTGCCGCCGTACCCCTCGGAGCGGTGGTAGCGGGAGTCCGCGGAGTTGGCCCGGTGATCGCCCATCACGAACAGGCGCCCCTCGGGAACCTTCACCTCGAAGGCGAACGACGACGGCTTGTTGCCGGGGTGGATGTAGTTGGTCTCGTTGAGCGGCATGCCGTTGACGGTCACGCGGCCCTGGGCGTCGCAGCACTTGACGGTGTCGCCGCCGACCGCGACGACCCGTTTGATGAGGTCCTTCTCGTTGTCCGAGGGCAGCAGGCCGATGAAGGTGAGCCCCTGCTTGACCTGCTTGACGACGATGGGATCCGCGCCCTTCGCGGTGGACGGCTCGTCGTCGAGCCAGCCGCCGGGGTCCTTGAAGACGACGACGTCACCGCGCTGGGGCTTGGAGCCGAACCAGGGGGTGAACTTGTCCACGAGGACACGGTCGCCGATCTGGATCGTGTTCTCCATGGAGCCCGACGGGATCACGAACGCCTGCACGAGGAACGTCTTCAGGACCAGCGCTATGAGGACCGCGACGCCCACCAGGAGGGGTATCTCCTTGACCGCCGAACGCCGTCTGCGCCGCTTGACCTTGCGCTGGAGCTTGCGCCGCTCCGCCCGGCCCGGCCTGGCGGCGGCACCGGAGGCCCGACGCGACCCGGTGGGCAGCAGCTGTTCGGCGACGGTGCTGGGCGGCGTCCCGCGCGGCTTGCCTCGGTTACCCATGGACACCGTCCGCGGCGGGCACACGCGCGTACACGTCGGGCCGGTCCAGACGCGTCCAGTGCGCGCTGGGCCAGGCGATCCAGTCGGCCCGGCCGATCACCCTGCCGACGGGGATCATGCCGCCGCCGGGTGACCCCAGATGGTCACGGGAGTCGCTGGAGTCGCTGCGGTGGTCCCCCAGAACGAAAAGGGTGCCCGCGGGCACCACCACGTCGAAGGACACCGTGGACGGGCTGTCACCGGGGTAAAGGAACGTCGACTCGTCGACCGACCGGCCGTTCACCTCGATTCTCCCCTCCTTGTCGCAGCAGACCACATGGTCTGCCCCCACACCCACAACGCGCTTGATGTAGTCGGCGTGCCCGAAGTAGCCCGTCCCGTCGAACACGACGACATCACCGCGCTGTGGCTCGGCACCGAAACGGTACGCGAACTTATTTACGAGAACGCGGTCCCCGATCCTCAATCCCCGCTCCATCGACCGGCTGGGAATTTCGAACGGCTGGATGACGAACCTGCTGCAGAGGAGCGGCAGGAGCAGGCAGACCAGCACGGTCAGGGTGACCCGTCCGCCCGGGAGCCACTCGGCCGCGCGGGCCACCAACGAGAAACGCGACCGTCCCTCCGGCCCCTCGGTGTCCGAGTTCTCCTCGGATCGAACTGGGCGGGAGGAGCGGTCGCGCTCCGTCGGCTGTGCTTCGGTGTCCATCGGGGCAGGATGTTATCCGGCCCCGATGTGAGCCCTATGAGTACCGGGCTCGGCGAAGGCTCAGTTGTCGCGCTTCTCCTTGATCTTCGCGGCCTTGCCGCGCAGCTCACGGAGGTAGTACAGCTTGGCGCGACGCACGTCACCACGCGTGACCAGCTCGATCTTCTCGACGATCGGGGTGTGCACCGGGAAGGTGCGCTCCACGCCGACGGAGAACGAGACCTTGCGGACCGTGAAGGTCTCACGGACACCGGCGCCCTGGCGGCGGATGACTACGCCCTTGAACTGCTGCACACGGGAGCGGTTGCCCTCGATGACGCGGACGTGGACGTTGACGGTGTCACCCGGGCGGAAGGCCGGGATGTCGGTCCGCAGCGACGCGGAGTCGACGGAGTCGAGCAGGTGAGACATTTCGTCTGCTTTCTTCGCTGATGCCACAGGTCATCAACGGGAGCTTGATTTACGGAGGAATGCTGTCCGTGCCTGGGCGGGCGTCGTGTCCCCCCGTGGCAGGGGCGCACGCCGGACGACGCACAACAGCGACCTATTCTTCCACGCCCTCTGGCCTGCGCCAAAATCGGCCGTCGGCGGACGGCGCCCACCCCATGATGGAGAGCGTCTCGCGGTCCTTCTTGCCGAAGGCCGACGCGTCGGTCTGTTCGATCAGGTCGGGCCGGTTGGCCGCCGTACGCCGCAGCGCCTCGTCCCGGCGCCAGCGCGCGATCTTCACATGGTGGCCGCTGAGCAGCACGTCCGGGATCTCCCGGCCGCGCCACTGGGGCGGCTTCGTGTAGACGGGGCCCTCCAGGAGGTTGGCCATGGCGCCCGGCGCGAAGGAGTCGTCCTGGTGCGACTCGGCGTTGCCGAGCACCCCGGGCAGCAGCCGCGCCACGGCCTCCGTGATCACCAGTACGGCCGCCTCGCCGCCGGCGAGCACATAGTCGCCGATGGACACCTCGTACACCGGCATCCGCGTGGCGTACTCGTCGATGACACGCCGGTCGATGCCCTCGTAACGCGCGGGCGTGAAGACCAGCCAGGGCCGCTCGGACAGTTCGACGGCCAGCGCCTGGGTGAAGGGCCGGCCACTGGGCGTGGGCACGACCAGCGCGGGTGTCCCGGACCCGGTCTCGTACCCGTCGGCCAGGACGTCATCCAGCGCGTCGCCCCAGGGGTCGGTCTTCATGACCATCCCCGGGCCGCCGCCGTAGGGCGTGTCGTCGACCTTGTTGTGGCGGTCGTACGTCCAGTCCCGGAGATCACGCACGTGCACATCGAGCTGTCCACGCGCGCGTGCCTTGCCGACGAGCGAGACGTTCAAGGGTTCGAGGTACTCGGGAAAGATGGTGACGACGTCGAGGCGCATTACGACTCTTCCCTCGACGAGACGATTTCCGCCCGGTCGTCGATCAGGCCCGGCGGCGGGTCGATGACCGCCCGCTGCTCCTCCAGGTCGATCTCCACGACGATCTCCTGGACGAACGGGACGTACACCTCGCTGCCGTCGGGGCGCTCCACGACGAACAGGTCCTGGGAGGGCAGGTGCGAGATCTCGGTGATGCGCCCGACCTCGGTGCCGTCGACCAGGACCACGTCCAGGTCCATCAACTGGTGGTCGTAGTACTCGTCCTCGCCCTCGGGCAGTTCCTCGGGGTCGACGTCGGCGATCAGCAGGATGTTGCGCAGGGCCTCGGCGCCGGTCCGGTCGCGTACGCCCTCGAAACGCAGCAGGAGCCTGCCGCTGTGCACGCGGCCGGTCTCGATGGTCAGCGGGCCCGCCGTGGCCGGGTCGGTGGCCAGCACGGCACCGGGACCGAGCCGCAGCTCCGGCTCGTCGGTACGTACCTCGACGGTGACCTCGCCCTTGATGCCGTGGGCGCGGCCCACGCGCGCGACTACGAGCTGCACTTTCTGGAATCTCCTGTCGTGTGCCTACGGCATTGCTGCGCAGACGACTACGGGCCGGGGACGGCCCAAATGGCCCTCCCCGGCCCGAGCCGGTGCTACGTGGTGATCAGCGAACCTGGTCCACGTCGACGAGGTCGACACGGACACCGCGTCCGCCGATGGCACCCACGACGGTTCGCAGGGCACGCGCGGTGCGGCCGTTGCGGCCGATCACCTTGCCGAGGTCGTCGGGGTGGACCCTGACCTCGAGAACGCGCCCACGACGCAGCTCGCGCGAGGCGACCTGCACTTCGTCGGGGTTGTCGACGATGCCCTTCACGAGGTGCTCAAGAGCCTCCTCAAGCATGCTCAGGCCTCGGTCGGCGCAGCCGCAGAGGACTCGGCCGCGTCATCCTTCTTCTCGGCCTTCTTCTTCTGGGTGATGGCCTCACCCTTGCCGTCGTTGTCGCTGCCCAGGGCCTCGAACAACGGACGGGAGGGCTTCGGGGCGGCCACGAGCAGCGGAGCCGGGGCGGGCAGGCCCTTGAACTTCTGCCAGTCGCCGGTCAGCTTGAGGATGGCGAGAACCGGCTCGGTCGGCTGCGCGCCGACACCCAGCCAGTACTGCGCACGCTCGGTGTCGACCTCGATGCGCGAGGGGTTCTGCACCGGGTGGTACAGGCCGATCTCCTCGATGGCCCGGCCGTCACGGCGGGTACGGGAGTCGGCGACGACGATGCGGTAGTGAGGCGAACGGATCTTGCCCAGACGCTTCAGCTTGATCTTGACTGCCACGGGAGTGGGTTCTCCTGGAATTGACGTGGTTGGGCACGGCGAGATTGCCGCGTGGGGTTGCGGTACCCGAGTGCCCGATGGACGCGTCAGCCGGAGGCGAGAGGGTTCCTGTGCGGCTGTCGAGTACAGCTGGCCATTCTGCCACACCCCGCGGGTTGCCCGGACCGGTGGGTGTGCGCGGCCATGACTGAGGGGCACCCCCGCGCCAGGGTGGCGTGCGGGTCGTTCGCGCAGCCCGGCGCCCGTCGGGGTGCCGCTGCGCCCACCCGTGCCGCCCCAGCGGCACGACTGTCCGCAGCTACGCGTGCGCGGCTGCCGACAGGCGGGCGGTCGCGGCACCCCGACGGACGTCTCCCCACGTGTTCATCCGGCACCCACGAGATGCCGGGTTCGATCACGCGAAGGGAACCGGGGCTCAGGCCGCGCCCGCGCCCACGATCTCCGGGATCCGGAACGGCTTGCCGCAGCCGCCGCACACGATCGGGGCCTGCGCCAGCACCGACGGAACGACGCGCACGTTGCGACCGCAGTCGCAGACGGCCTTCACGCGCACCCCTCCCCCGGACGAGCCGTGACGCGCGGCCGGACCGCGGAACGAGCGGGTCGTGTCGGAGGTGGTGGCGACCGTGTGCGCCTTCAGGGCGCGCTGGAGCCGCTCCATGGTGGGGCGGTAGCGGCGCTTGGCCTCGGGGTTGAGCGTGACCAGCGAGAAACCACTGCTGGGGTGCGGTTCCTCGGGGTGGTCCAGGCCCAGCTCCTCGGCGATCGCGAGGAATCTGCGGTTGTGGTACCGGCCGGCCCGGGAGGTGTCGCGGACTCCACGGGCGGCGGCGATGCCATGGACTGCCTCATGCAGCAGTCGCTCGAAGGAGAGCGCGTGCCCGCAGGCGGACGACGACTCTCCGATCAGGGACTCGGGCGCGGCAAGATCGGGCAGCTCGGGGTGGTACCGCTGAATGTCGGCCCACGCCTGCGCCAGTTCTGCGGCGAGTACAGGTGGTGTCTGTGTCGTGCTCACGTAATGACAACGAGCCTGAGTGCCGCTGTGTTCCGATTCCGGGCCATCCCAAATAATTTGCACGTACCCGTCAGTTGCCGCTGATGCGTCCTGACGAGGGCGGGTGCGCTGATCTGCGGAGAAGCCTCACAGCTCGTACCAAGCCGGTGCGTAGCCCCACGTACGACCCGGCGCGTAGACATCGTCCGCGCGCCGGGACATCTGCGACCGTCCGGTGCGCAAGAGGCGTTTCGGCCGCTCTCGCGGCTGCCTCAGTAGGCGCGGGCGACCACGGCGACGTTACCGGGTGCGTCGTCGGCGTCTGGGACCGACCCGTCCTCGGCGACCAGACACCGTACGGTCACCGCGTGCTCCCCGAGCCTGGCCTCGCCCTTCTCGCCGAGCACCGCCCAGGGGACACGCGCCCAGCCGCCGGCGGTCGCCGCCTCGACGGCCTCCTCGAACGTCGACACGTCCGCCGTACGGGCCTCCCGGCGCTCGCGCGACTGCGCCAGCAGCAGCGCCTGGTCCTCTTCGAGGACGGTGGGCAGCAGCCCTGCGAGGGTGTCGAGGGCCACCGGTTCCTTGCTGCCCGGGATACGGCGGACGAGCGTCGCCGTGCCGCTCTCCAGGTCACGGGGGCCGAGCTCGACGCGTACGGGTACGCCCTTCAGCTCCCAGTCGACGGCGCGGCGGCCGAAGGGCACGTCCGTGCGGTCGTCCACATGGACGCGTACGCCCGCCGCCTTCAGCCGGTCGCCCGTCTCGCGGACCTTGGCCAGAACCGCTTCGTCGCCCTTGACCGCGAGGACCACGGCCTGGATCGCGGCGAGGCGCGGCGGCACCCGCAGACCGTCGTCGTCACCGTGCGCCATCACCAGGGCGCCGATCATGCGGGTCGTCGAGCCCCAGGACGTCTGCCAGACGAGTTCCCGCCGGCCCTCCTTCGACAGATAGCTCGTGTTGAACGCCTTGGCGAAGTTCTGCCCCAGCTCGTGACTGGTGGCCATCTGGAGGGCCTTGCCGTCGCCCATCATGCCTTCGAGCGTGAGGGTGTTGATGGCGCCCGCGAAGCGCTCCTTCACCGTCTTGCGGCCGGGAACGGTGTCCATCGCAAGGACGTTCACCATGAAGTCCTCGTAGACGTCGCGGTGGATGTGCGCGGCGAAGTCGCGGGCCTCCTCCTGGGTGGCGTGCGCGGTGTGGCCCTCCTGCCACAGGAACTCCGACGTACGGAGGAAGAGCCGGGTGCGCAGTTCCCAACGCACCACGTTCGCCCACTGGTTGATCAGCAGGGGCAGATCGCGGTAGCTCTGCACCCACTTCGAGAAGTACTCGTTGATGATCATCTCGGAGGTGGGGCGCACCACCACGGGCTCGTCGAGTTCCTTGCCGCCGCCGTGCGTGACCACGGCCAGCTCCGGCGCGAAGCCCTCGACGTGCTCGGCCTCCCTGGCGAAGTACGACTGCGGGATCAGCAGGGGGAAGTAGGCGTTCTGCGCGCCCGTCTCCTTGATCCGCGTGTCCATCTCGGCCTGCATCCGCTCCCACAGCCCGTACCCGTACGGCCGGATGACCATGGTGCCCCGCACCGGACCGTTGTCGGCCAACTCGGCCTTGCCGACCAGATCCTGGTACCAGCGAGGGAAGTCGACTGCCTGCGGTGTGAGCACGGGTGCCTTTGCCATGGCGCGATGCTACGGGCCCACGTTGCCGGCATGTGAATTCTTTTCGCGAACGCGGCGAGCGCACAACCTGGGCCCGACCGGCCCCTGGACGGCGGGTCGAACGCGGAGTTACCTGGCATACGGGGGAAGTGCGATCGCGCACTGCGCGGGGGCCACCTAATCGGGAACAGCGACAACTCTCGGCGGATTGGGGCGCTTTCGATGACACCTACGCTCGTGCGGCAGCACCTGCCTCACGCGGGTCCGGCAACCCGGGTGGATCCGTGCACACGCGCGCGTGACTGGTCGGAGATCCAGGAGCGCATGTTCGTACCGCTCTACGAGTCCGTCTACGAGCGGCTGGAAGTGGGCGCCGGCACCCGGCTGCTCGGCCTCGGCTGCGGCTCTGGCCTGGCCCTGCTGATGGCGGCCCGGGCAGGCGCCGCTGTCACCGGCGTCGAGTCGTCGTCACCGCACCGGCTGAGCCTCGCGCGGGAACGTCTCCTGCCGGAAGCTGCGCCCACGCGCGCGCGTGCCGGCACCCGCCTCATGGCGAGCCTCCCCGAGGCGACGGACTCCCCCGCGTACAACCTGGTCACCGCGTTCGAGCCGATCGGCTGCCGGGCGGGCGACTCCGAGGAACTGGGCCGGACGCTCGCGGCGGCGGCGCCTTCGGTCGTCCGGGGATCGCCGGTGGTGCTGGTGGGCTGGGGGCCGCCGGAGCGCTGCGACACCTCGGCCGTGCTGCGGGTCGCCGCCCGGCTCACCGATCCGCCGCACGTCACGGGCGGCTGGCGCCCCGCACTCCGCGACGACCTGGAACGGGTCGCCCAGCGGGCGGGCCTGCGCCCGGACGGCTCCGGGCGGGTGGCCTGCCCGTTCGGGTACGCGGACCTGGGCAGCGCCGTACGGGGGCTGCTGTCGACGGGGCTGTTCGACGCGGCTGTCACGGCGACGAGCCAGGAGCAGGTGGACAAGGAGCTCGCGGAGGCACTGCACCCGCACCAGCGGCGGGACGGCACGATCTGGATGCCGAACATCTTCCGGTACCTCATCGCCCGGACGGTCTGAGGCGGCTCAGGTCCCCGACGGCACAAGGTTGCATGTGCGGCCGTTAAGGGCACGCCCCGGAACGCGCGCAGGGCGCCCCTGCGGCGAGGGGCGCCCTGAACGACGTACGAGCTTCCTGGATCAGCCGAACAGCCAATCAGCCCATGAACTTCTTGAACTCGTCCGGCAGCTCGAAGTCCTGGCCGCCCTGCTGGCCCGGCAGACCGAACGCGCCGCCCGGAGCGCCCTGGGCACCGGCGGCCTTCCGCGCGGCCTCCTCCTGCTCCTGCTGCCTGCGCTTCATCGGGTTGCCTGAGCGCTGCTTGCCCTTGGCCTGCTTGGGCTGCTTCTTGGAGCGGCCCGGCCCGCCACCCATGCCCGGCATCCCGGGCATCCCCGGCATGCCGCCGCCCTGGGCCATGCGGGACATCATCTTGCGGGCCTCGAAGAACCGCTCGACCAGGCCCTTGACCGCGCTGACCTCGACACCGGAACCCTTGGCGATACGGGCGCGGCGCGAGCCGTTGATGATCGTCGGCTCCTGGCGCTCGGCCGGGGTCATCGACTTGATGATGGCCGCCGTACGGTCCACATCGCGCTCGTCGAGGTTGTTGATCTGGTCCTTGATCTGACCCATGCCGGGCAGCATCCCGAGCAGCTTGCTGATGCTGCCCATCTTCCTGACCTGCTCCATCTGGGACAGGAAGTCGTCCAGGGTGAAGTCCTGGCCCTTCTTGGACGCCAGTTTGGAGGCCATTTTCTCGGCCTCTTCCTGACTGAACGTCTTCTCCGCCTGCTCGATCAGGGTGAGCAGGTCACCCATGTCGAGAATGCGGGAGGCCATCCGGACAGGGTGGAACGCGTCGAAGTCGTCGAGCTTCTCGCCGTTCGACGCGAACATGATCGGCTTGCCGGTCACCGAGGCGATGGAGAGCGCGGCACCACCGCGGGCGTCACCGTCGAGCTTCGACAGGACGACACCGTCGAACCCGACGCCGTCCCGGAAGGCCTCGGCCGTGTTGACGGCGTCCTGGCCGATCATCGCGTCGACGACGAAAAGGATCTCGTCGGGCGAGACGGCGTCGCGGATGTCCGCGGCCTGCTGCATCAGCTCGGCGTCGATACCGAGGCGGCCGGCGGTGTCCACGATGACGATGTCGTGGACCTTGGTCTTCGCGAACTCCATGGAGTCCTTGGCGACCTTGACCGGGTCACCGACCCCGTTGCCCGGCTCGGGCGCGTAGACCGCGACTCCGGCGCGCTCGGCGACGACGCTGAGCTGGTTGACGGCGTTGGGGCGCTGGAGGTCGGCGGCGACGAGGAGGGGCGAGTGCCCCTGGTCCTTGAGCCACTTGCCGAGCTTGCCCGCGAGGGTGGTCTTACCGGCACCCTGGAGACCGGCCAGCATGATGACGGTGGGCGGGTTCTTGGCGAAGCGGAGACGGCGGGTCTCGCCGCCGAGGATCTGGACGAGTTCGTCATTGACGATCTTGATGATCTGCTGAGCCGGGTTGAGGGCCTTGGACACCTCGGCCCCGAGGGCGCGCTCCTTGACGTTCTTGATGAACGTACGGACGACGGGCAGGGCCACGTCGGCTTCGAGGAGCGCGATACGAATCTCGCGGGCCGTGGCGTCGATGTCGGCTTCGGACAGCCTCCCCTTGCCACGCAGGTTCTTGAAAGTCGCTGAGAGGCGATCGGAGAGAGTATCGAACACGGCGGCGTCGGTCCTCGGAGTAGGGGGCAGTGGGCTGTTCTCCAGGGTATCCGGCCCTGCAAGCAATTCGTCCCCGCCCGCTGATTCGGCGGGCGGGGACGGGGATCCCGCGTCGGGGTCACCCCCGCAGCATCTCCTCCAGCTTCCGCGCCACCGCGGACGCCTCGGCCCCCGGCAGAGGCGCGCCCCCGGCGTTGGTCACATAAAAAGCGTCCACCGCATTCGACCCGAGCGTGCTGACGTGCATGCTCCGCACCCGCACCCGCGCGTCCTCCAGCGCCCGCCCGATCCGGTGCAGCAGCCCCGGGGCGTCCTGCGCCCGGACCTCGATCACCGTGGCCAGGCGGGACGCCGTCGGATGTACGGTCACCCGGGCCGCCGGTGCCAGGACGCCCCGGCGGCGCGGGTAGGCCGCGTCGCGTTCGGCGAGGCGGCCGGTGATGTCCAGGGAGCCGTCCAGGGCCCGTACGAGGTCGGCGCGGAGGCGGGCCGCCTGGGGCAGGGAGCCGTACTCGGCGGCGACGCGCCAGTCGAGGAGCAGGACCGCGCCCTCGACGCCGTCGGGGAGGTCCAGCGCGCGCAGTTCCGCCGTACGGACGGTCAGGCGGTGCATCGCGAGGACACCGGCGACGGCGGGCAGGACGCCCGGCTGGTCGGGTACGGCGATCAGCAGCTCCACGCCGAGCGGCTCGGGATCCCCGGAGGGCTCCTCCTCCGCCGACGCCTCGGCCGGGGGTTCCGTCTGGGCGCGCAGCGACAGCACCGGGCCGCCTGTTCGGAACGCCTCGATGGCGAGCCGTTCCTGTTCGGCGGTGGGCGCGGCGGCCTCGGGTTCCTCGGGGGCGTCCCCGGAGAGCACGGCGGCGACGCGTTTCACCAGGTCGGCGACGAGTGAACCGCGCCAGGACGACCAGGCGGCCGGGCCTGTCGCCAGCGCGTCGGACTCGGTGAGCGCGTGCAGCAGTTCGAGCGTGCTCTGCGTGCCGACGGCCTCGGCGACCGCTCGTACGGTGGCCGGATCCTCCAGGTCACGCCGGGTGGCGGTGTCGACGAGGAGCAGATGGTGCCGTACGAGAGTGGCCAGTACCGCCACGTCCGCGCGGTCGAAGCCGATGCGGGCAGCGACGTCCTTGGCGATGATCTCGCCCGCGACGGAGTGGTCGCCGGGCCAGCCCTTGCCGATGTCGTGGAGCAGCGCGGAGACGAGGAGGAGGTCGGGGCGGCTGACCCGGCGGGTGAACTCGGAGGCGCGGACCGCCGTTTCGATCAGGTGGCGGTCGACCGTCCAGATGTGGACGGCGTTGCGCTGCGGGCGGCAGCGGACCCGTTCCCAGTCGGGGAGGAGGTGGGTGATCAGGCCCTCGGCCTCCAGCGCCTCCCAGACGTCGATGGTCGGGCGGCCGGAGCCCAGCAGCGTGACCAGTTGTTCGCGGGCTTCCGCCGGCCACGGGGTGGGCAGCGGGCGGGCCGCCGCCGCCATGCGGCGGACCGCGTGCAGGGAGAGCGGTAGGCCCGCCTGGGCGGCCGCGGCGGCGGCGCGCAGCGGGAGTACGGGGTCGCGGTCGGGGCGCGCGGCGCGGGCGAGGACCACCTCGCCGTCCTGTTCCACGACGCCCTCCGCCAAGGGGGAACGTTCCGCCACCGGCTTGCCGCCACCCAGCATGGCGCGCAGGCGCGGGCGTACGGCGCGTGACCGCAGTACGCGCCCCACCTCGCGCCAGGTCACGTCACTGGCGTACGAGACGACGCGGGCGGCCTCGTACACCTGGCGCAGGAGGGTGTCGGCGTCGAGGAGGCCGAGCTCGGCGGCCACCTGGTCCTGTTCCTGGAGGGCGAGGCGGTCGGTGGCGCGGCCGGTGGCGAGGTGGAGGGCGTCACGGACGTCCAGCAGGCGGCGGCGCGCCTCGGCGAGGCCCTCGCGGGGGGCGTCGGCCAGCCAGGATGCGGCGACGGCGCGCAGGGCGGTGGCGTCGCGCAGACCGCCGCGGGCCTCCTTGAGGTCGGGTTCGAGGAGGTACTGCAGCTCGCCCTGGCGTTCGGCCCGTTCGGCGCAGAGTTCCTGGAGTTCGGGCAGGCGTTTGGGGGCCTGGTTGCGCCAGTCGGCGAGGACGGCGGTGCGCAGGCCGGCGGTGAGGCCGAGGTCTCCGGCCAGGTGGCGGGCGTCCAGCAGGCCGAGCTGCACCTTGAGGTCCTCGCCCGACACCTTGCGGGCCTCGGCCGGGGTGCGGACGGAGTGGTCGAGGGCGAGGCCCAGGTCCCAGACCGGGTACCAGAGGCGGTCGGCGAGGGCCGCGACGCCGGCGGAGTCGCTCCCGTCGTGCAGGAGGAGCAGGTCCAGGTCGCTGCGTGGGGAGAGCTCGCCCCTGCCGTAGCCGCCGACGGCGACCAGGGAGACACCGCGCGGGCCCTGCGCTCCCGGTACTCCCTGTACTCCCTGTGCTGCTTGCAGTGCTTCGGCCGCGGCCGTGAACAGGCCGGTCAGCCAGTCGTCGGTCAGTTCGGACAGGGCCGCACGGCGCGGCGGCCCGGCCGACGCCCCCTCAGTGAGGAGGCGCAGCCGGGCCGCCGCATAGCCGCTGGGTCCCGAGTCCTCTGCATCCTTACGCACGTCCGTACTCGTCACCCAGCGACTCCTGTTCGTCTTTGCTGCCTCAGAGCGCGTCCGGGCCGCGCTCGCCGGTCCGGACCCGGACGGCGGTCTCGACCGGGACGGACCACACCTTGCCGTCACCGATCTTGCCTGTCCGGGCCGCCTTGACGATGACGTCGATCAGACCCTCGGCGTCGTCGTCCTCGGCGAGGACCTCGATACGGATCTTGGGAACCAGGTCGACCGTGTACTCGGCGCCCCGGTAGACCTCGGTGTGGCCCCGCTGACGACCGTAGCCGCTCGCCTCGGTGACCGTCAGGCCGTGGACCCCGAATGCCTGGAGGGCTTCCTTGATCTCGTCGAGCCGGTGGGGCTTCACAACGGCGGTGATGAGCTTCATGCGTCCACCTTCTTGCTCGCGCTCCCGACTGCGGCCGGGACGGTCGTACGGGCCGCGCCGCCGCCGGCGCCGCTGAAGTCGTATGCGGTCTCGGCGTGCTCGGCCTGGTCGATGCCGGCGATCTCGTCGTCCTCGGGGACGCGCATACCGATCGTCTTGTCGAGGAGGAAGGCGAGGATCGCGGAGGCGATCAGGGAGTAGGCGAGGACGGCGAAGACACCCGCGCACTGCTTCCAGAACTGGTCGAGGCCGCCGCCGTAGAAGAGGCCCTTGACGTCCGACTGGCCCTTGCCACTGGCGAAGAGGCCGATCAGCAGGGAGCCGAGGATACCGCCGACCATGTGGACGCCGACGACGTCCAGGGAGTCGTCGTAACCGAACTTGTACTTGAGGCCGACGGCCATGGCGCACAGCAGACCGGCGATGGCGCCGATCGCGATGGCGCCGACCGGGGTGATCGCACCGCCCGAGGGAGTGATGGCGACCAGACCCGCGACCGCGCCGGAGGCCGCGCCCAGCGTGGTGAACGCGCCGTGGCGGATCTTCTCGTAGACGAGCCAGGCGAGCATCGCGGCGGCGGTGGCGACCTGCGTGTTGACGAACATCAGCGTGCCGACGCCGTCGTCGTTGCCCAGCCACGAGCCGGCGTTGAAGCCGAACCAGCCGAACCACAGGAGACCGGCGCCCAGCATGACCAGCGGGAGGCTGTGCGGGCGCATCGGGTCCTTCTTGAAGCCGACCCGCTTGCCGATGACCAGGATCACACCGAGTGCCGCGGCACCCGCGTTGATGTGGACCGCCGTACCACCGGCGAAGTCGATGACGCCCAGGTCGAACGCCCAGCCGCCCTCGCCCCATACCCAGTGGGCGACGGGGAAGTACACGACCGTGGCCCACAGGGCGACGAACAGCGCCCAGGCCGAGAACTTGACGCGGTCCGCGAGGGCACCGCTGATCAGGGCCGGAGTGATGATCGCGAACATGAGCTGGAAGACCATGAACGCGAGAACCGGGATGTTGTACGTGCCCCAGAGGGCGCCCTTGTCGATGCCGCTGAGGCCGACGAAGTCCGACGTCCAGCCGATGAGGCTGCCCTTGTCGGTGCCGAACGCGAAGGAGAAGCCGTACAGCACCCACAGAATGGTGACGATGCCCATGCTGATGAAGCTCATCATCAGCATGTTCAGGGTGCTCTTGACGCGGACCATACCTCCGTAGAAGAAGGCGAGTCCGGGGGTCATGAGCAACACCAGGGCTGAACAGATCAGCATGAACCCGGTGTTCGCGGCCGAGAGTTTGGGTGCCTCTGCGGCTAGCGTGATGGCGGCTGATGCCATCGGCGTCTCCTCGTCAATTGGTACGGCCCCGTGCGGGCGAAGCCTGAGCGGAATAGAGGGGTGGGCCGGTTATGCGCCAGACATTGACGCAGCGCCGTTTCGATGGAAGCCCCTCGATGTTTCGCCGCAGTGACGAAGGTGCCTTGTGTGTTACGGGTCGATGAACTGCCGGATGTCGGCCGCGCCGATCGTTATCGTGGCGCAACCTTCGCCCGTGGACGTGAGCCGGCCGCGGCCTGCCTTCCGGTGACCTGGCGGGGGAGCCGAGTCGGGCTGTCGGGAAGGCCTGCCGCGGCCGGGGTTCTGGGGGTTCAGACCGCCTCGGCGGTCTCGGGCAGATCGATCGCGAGCTGGTCGGTCAGGTCCACGACCTCGGCGAGGTCACCGAAGTCGCGTACGGCCGTGTCGACGGTTTTTCGGATACGAGTGTTGACTCGTTCCGAGCGCACCTTCCTGGCGATTTCCATGGCCTCCATGGCCAGCACGGCGGATCGCTCGGGCTCCCGTTGCAGCAGATGGACCGTGGCCATGCCGATCAGATTCAGCGCGTACGACCGCTGGTGCTCGGTGTCCTGTGCGAACAGATCGACGGCTTTCCGCATCAGCGGTTCGGCGAGGGAGGCGTAGGTGGGGCTGCGGCCGGCGACATAGGCCAGGTCACGGAAGGAGTGGGAGTTCTCGCCGTAGAGCTCGGCCTGGGAGAAGAAGCGGATCCAGTCGGGATCGGGCTCGTCCCAATCGTGTACGTCCGCGAATGTGTCCTCGGCCATCCGCACGGCCCGCTTGCACTTTCCGGGTTGCCCCATATTGGCGTACGCGCGTGCCTCCATCGCATACAGCATGGCCTGGGTGCGGGGGCTCGCGCAGTCACGGCTGCCGTACTGCGCGAGGTGGATCAGTTCGAGGGCGTCGTCCGGCCGGCCGAGGTGGATCATCTGGCGGCTCATGGACGACAGGACGTACGAACCGAGGGGCTTGTCGCCGGCCTCCTTGGCCGCGTGCAGGGCCAGCACGAAGTACTTCTGGGCGGTCGGCTGGAGCCCCACGTCGTACGACATCCAGCCGGCGAGTTCGGCCAGCTCGGCGGCGACCTTGAACAGCTTGCGGGTGGTGGACTCGGGCTGGGGCTCCTGGAGGAGGTCGGTCACCTCGTGGAGCTGTCCGACGACCGCCTTGCGGCGCAGGCCCCCGCCGCACTGCGCGTCCCACTGCCGGAACATCGCGGTGGTGGACTCCAGCAGTTCCAGCTCGGGCTTGGAGAGGCGGCCGGCCCGGCGCGCGGCGGCCGGGTGCTCGGGCTCCTCGGGCGGGGCGGGGGGCACCGGGACGAGCCAGCGCTGCATGGGCTCGATGAGGGTGGGGCCGGCCGAGAGGGACAGCGCGGTCCCGAGGAATCCGCGCCGCGCCAGCATCAGGTCGCTGCGGGAGAACTCGCTGAGCAGGGCCACGGTCTGCGGTGCCGTCCAGGGCAGGTCGACGCCGGACGCGGACGGCGACTGCCGGGCGGCGCGCAGGCCCAGGTCCTCGACGGAGACGACACAGCCGAACCGCTCGGAGAACAGTTCGGACAGGATGCGCGGGATCGGCTCGCGCGGGTTCTCCCCGTCGAGCCAGCGCCGGACCCGCGAGGTGTCCGTGGAAATATGGTTGGCGCCCAACTGGCGTGCCCGGCGGTTCACTTGGCGCGCCAGCTCGCCCTTGGACCAGCCACTGCGCACGAACCACGAGCCGAGCAGCTCGTTCGGGCGTTTGTCAGCGCCCGTCGCGCTTCCGCCGTTGCCGCCCACTGGAACGCCCCCATTCCTGAGACCACTTGCCGCCGAGTGCGCCAAGCCCTATCAGAATGCCGGTAAATAGGCTCCGCGTCCGACGGTTCTCACTCTTCGAACGGGAAGCCGACTTGCCTCCGGCATACCCATGAGCGCATGTGCCCCCAGGCCTCGTGCACTCAAAGTAATCCTACGATCACGGCCCTGGCCACGAGGATCCAAGAAACGCCACCATTCGCCACCCCTTCGAATGAACTCACGAGTGCCCACACGGGATTCACTTGACAGTGGACGGCCGGGAGTGAGCGGAGCGATGCACGGGAGGGCGCGCGCCGCCGAGCGCACTACCCACGGCACTTCCGGGCGCCGACCGGATCGGGTGAGGGCGGGCGGGGGTGATGGGCAGTTGGAAACTCAGGGTTACGCTCTGGTCGCAGTTCGTAACCATCGGCGCTTCGGACCCGTTGGAGGGGGCATGGGCTTCACGATCGGCAGCAGCCGGGCTATCCGCGAGATCCGACCGGGCACACGCCGCCGCGGCCGGTCGTCCGAGTGCACCGCCGTGGCCGAGTACACCGGCCTCTGGGGCTGGGACGTGGTCGCCGGTGCCCGCGCGGCGGGCGGCGCCTGCTCCTGCGGCCTGACCGCCTGCCCCGCGCCGGGCGCCCACCCCCTGGACTTCGCGCCCCGGATCCCGGCCGGCGCCACGCTCGACGAGGTCACCGACACCTGGGGCCAGTTCCCCGGCGCCTCGGTCATGCTCCCGGTGGGCCGCGCCTTCGACGTGATCGAGGTGGCCGAAGCGGCCGGCCGCCGCGCCCTGGTCCGGCTGGAGCGCATGGGCCTCCCCCTCGGCCCGGTCACCGCCACCCCCGAGGGCCGCGCCCAGTTCTTCGTCGCCCCCGGCGCCGCCGCCGAACTCCCCCAGCTCCTCTACCGCACGGGCTGGGACGACGCGACCCTCGACCTGCACGGCCTCGGCTCCGGTACGTATCTCACGGCGCCCCCCTCCGACCGCGCCGGCCTGGGCCCGGTCACCTGGCTGCGCCCGCCCGCCCTGGACACGGCGACGAGGCCTCCGGCGGCCAGGCTGCTGCTGGGCACGCTGGCCTACGTGGCGCACCGCTCGCGGGCGTAACCCGGACCGTACGGCGGCCATAAGGCAAGGCGCCCGTTCCCCACTGCACCTGGGGGACGGGCGCCTTTTCTCGCACCTGGGAGTCTTCCCTCCGCGAGACAGCTGCCTACTAAATCTCGGAGGTCGCTGTCACTCTCCGATAAGAGCGTCAACGAACGCCTCCGGCTCGAACGGAGCCAGGTCGTCGGCCCCCTCGCCGAGCCCGATCAGCTTCACCGGCACACCCAGCTCACGCTGGACGGCGATGACGATGCCGCCCTTGGCGGTGCCGTCGAGCTTGGTGAGCACGATGCCGGTGATCTCGACGACCTCGGCGAAGACACGGGCCTGGACGAGCCCGTTCTGCCCGGTCGTCGCGTCGAGCACGAGCAGCACCTCGTCCAGCGGGGCGTGCTTCTCGACGACGCGCTTGACCTTGCCGAGCTCGTCCATGAGCCCGGTCTTGGTGTGCAGGCGCCCGGCGGTGTCGATCAGTACGACGTCCGCGCCGGCCTCGATGCCCTCCTTGACGGCGTCGAAGGCGATCGACGCGGGGTCACCGCCCTCGGGACCGCGCACGGTACGCGCCCCGACCCGGTCGCCCCAGGTCTGGAGCTGGTCGGCGGCGGCGGCCCGGAAGGTGTCGGCGGCGCCGAGGACGACGTTCTTCCCGTCGGCGACGAGCACACGCGCGAGCTTGCCGGTGGTGGTGGTCTTGCCGGTGCCGTTGACGCCGACGACCATCACGATGCCCGGGGTGTCGAGGGGCGAGTCGGTGTTCACCGCGCGGTCGAACCCGGGTTCGAGGATCGTGAGCAGCTCCTCGCGCAGCAGACCGCGCAGCTCGTCCGGTGTCCGGGTGCCGAGCACCTTCACGCGCTCGCGCAGCCGCTCGACCAGCTCCTGGGTGGACTGGACGCCGACGTCGGCGGTGAGGAGGGTGTCCTCGATCTCCTCCCAGGTGTCGTCGTCGAGGTGCTCGCGCGCGAGGAGCGCGAGCAGCCCCTTGCCGAGCGCGTTCTGCGACCGGGAGAGCCGGGCGCGCAGCCGGACCAGCCGGCCGGCGGTGGGCTCCGGGATCTCGATCTCGGGGAGGGCGGGAGGCTCCTCGACGGCGACGGACGTGCCGTCCGCGGCCCCGGGAAGATCCACTTCCTCTATCGTGCGGCGCGGTTCGTCGCGCGGCGTCTCGGCCTCGTCGCCGACGTGCGGCTCGGCCGGAGGGGCGGTGAGGTCGGGTGTCGTGGGGGGTGCCGGGGGCAGCGGCTTCTTCCTGCGGCTGCCGACGACGAGCCCACCGAGCACACCGAGCACGACCACGGCGATGACTACAGCAAGGATGACGGTTTCCATAACGCTCCCAGTATCGGCCATGGCCCCTGGAGAGGCCCAGATTGTGGTTTCCTCCAAAGAACATATGCGTCAGGAGGTCACTACTCGGACTAAAGTAC
>NZ_LIQQ01000440.1 GCF_001418565.1 Streptomyces graminilatus
GGCCCTGTCTGCCCTGCCTTCGGCCCTGTCTGCCCTGCCTTCGGGACCTACCGTCCCGCTTCGGGCCCCGCCGTCCCCGCTTCCGTCCCCAGTTCCGCCAGGCGGGTCAGGGCCGGGAGGGCCGCGGCGATCGCCTGTTGTTCGGCGGGGGTCAGCTGGGCGATCAGGGGGAGCAGGTGACGGCCCCGGTCCTCGCGTCTGGCCTGGCCGATCCTTCGGCCGCTGCCCGTGACGTGGACGAGGACGGCGCGGCCGTCCGCCGGGTCGGGGTGGCGTTCCACCAGGCCGTCGCGTTCCAGCCGGGTGACCAGCTGGGTGAGCCCCGGCTGGCTGATCTGCTCGGTCCTGGCGAGTTCGGTCAGCCGCTTCGGGCCGCCGTAGGCCAGCGTGTCCAGCACGGACAGCGTCGTGAACGACAGTTTCTGCACCGCGGGAAGCCGGATGTAGTAGCGGTTGAAGTTCTCGATCGCCCTGGTGAGGTCATCCACGTCCAGGTCGGTGTTGGCGTCGGCACGTTGTTTGGAAGTCACCCTGGAAATGTATCGCAGACTTATATAAGATACTTATGGATCACGGGCCGGTGCCGCGTACTGGCACCCGGCTTGCACTGCACATCGGCGCAACGGCGCGTCAGTGCACTGGTAGTGCTGGAGCGCTAGGTGAGGAACGGACCCCATGACTGTGCGAATCGGCATCAACGGCTTCGGACGCATCGGTCGCAACGTCTTCCGTGCGGCATCCTTACGGACCTCGGAGCTGGAGATCGTCGCCGTCAACGACCTGGGCGACGTGCCCACGATGGCGCACCTGCTCGCGTACGACTCGATCCTTGGGCGCTTCCCCGAGGAGATCACCGCCGAACCGGGCGCGATCCGCGTCGGTGACCGCACACTCAAGGTCCTCGCCGAGCGGGACCCCGCCGCCCTGCCCTGGGGCGACCTGGGAGTGGACATCGTGATCGAGTCCACCGGCGTCTTCACCGACGCCGCGCGGGCGCGCTCGCATGTCGAGGGCGGCGCCAAGAAGGTCATCATCGCGGCTCCGGCCAGCGGCGAGGACATCACGGTGGTGCTGGGTGTCAACGACGGCGACTACGACCCAGAGCGCCACACCATCATCTCCAACGCCTCCTGCACCACCAACTGTTTCGGCGTACTGGCCAAGGTGCTGCACGACGCCATCGGCATCGACAGCGGCATGATGACCACGGTCCACGCCTACACCCAGGACCAGAACCTCCAGGACGCCCCGCACAAGGACCTGCGCCGGGCCCGGGCCGCGGGGATGAACATCGTGCCCACCTCCAGCGGCGCGGCCAAGGCCATCGGCCTCGTCCTGCCGGAACTCGCCGGCAAGCTGGACGCCTTCGCCCTGCGGGTGCCCGTCGGCATCGGCTCGATCACCGACCTCACGGTCACCACCGCCCGCGGCACCACCGTGGACGAGGTGAAGGAGGCCTACGCGGCAGCGGCCTCGGGACCGTACAAGGGCCTGCTGTCCTATGTGGACGCTCCGCTGGTCAGCACCGACATCGTTGGCGACCCGGCCTCCTGCGTCTTCGACGCCGGGCTCACCCGGGTGTCCGGGCCACAGGTCAAGGTCGTCGGCTGGTACGACAACGAATGGGGTTACTCGAACCGTCTCATCGACCTGGCCCTGCGCGTCGGTTCGACCCTGTAAGGCCCGCTCTTCCCTCTTCCCTCTCCACGGTCGCCTCTCCCGGTCTCCTCTCCCGGGTCCCCTCTCTCGGGGAGGCGGCGACCGTCCCCTCGGCGCGCTCGTGCACCGTCCCGCACCCCACTCGACGTCTCTCGACGTCCCTCGACGTCTGTCGACGCCATCGACGCCACCGCTGTCGTCGGCGTGCCCGGATACCCCACACATCCATGCACGACACCACAAGGACAAGCAGATGACCGAGCAGATGACCGAACAGATGACCGAACTTCCCGTCTTACCGTTCGACAACCCGTCCATCCTCGGCGTCGCACCCCGGATGCGCGACCTCCAGAAGGAAGGGCCGATCACCCGGGTGCGCCTCGGCAGCGAGGATGCCTGGCTCGTCACCCACTACGACGAGGTGAGGGCGCTGCTCTCCGACCGCAGGCTCGGTCTCAGCGACCCCAAGCCGGAGCGGGTGGCCAAGACCACGGCCAGGCTCACCATGATGGCGCTGATGTCCGGCCGCGACTACGACACCGAGGCCATCGAACATCCGCAGTTTCGCGAGCTGCTCGTGCCGCGGTTCTCCACGCGCCGGATGCGGCAGATGAAGATCCGGATCGATCAGCACGTGGACGGGCTGATCGACAAACTGGCCGCCACCCCTCCCCCGGTCGACCTGCACCGCGCGCTGTCGTTCGCGCTGCCGACGATGGTGGTCTGCGATCTGCTCGGCGTGCCGCTGGCCGACCAGGAGCGGATCGGGCAGTGGGCGATGGGCACCTTCGACCAGAGCGACAGCCTGATCTCGGTGGAGACGTTCCAGCAGGTCGTCGATTACATCACCGAACTGGTGGCACTCAAGCGGATCAATCCGGGCGACGACCTCCTGTCCGAGCTGATCGCCGAGAAGGACGGCTCGCTGTCCGACGAGTACATCGCCCAACTGGGCTGCGCCATCGTGTTGTTCGGCTACGAGACCACCGTCATACGCATCGACCTGGGCGTGCTGCTGCTGCTGCGCAACCCGGCCCAGCGGGCCATGCTGGTCGAGAATCCCGCACTCGCGCCGGCCGCGGTCGAGGAGATCCTGCGCCTGGGCGTCGGCGGCAAGGGGTCCAACGCGCTGATCCCCCGCTACGCGCACAGCGACATCGAGGTCGGCGACACCCTGATCCGGACCGGGGACGCGGTGCTGCTGGCCATCGGCGCGGCCAACGTCGACAGCCAGGCGTACCCCGACAGCGACCAGCTCGACCTGACCCGGGTCAGGCCCAAGGCGCACATGGCGTTCGGGCACGGCACCCGGAACTGCATCGGCCGCGTCCTGGCCCGCATCGAGCTGACCGCGGTGTTCGAACGGCTGTTCCAAAGGCTGCCCGACCTGCGGCTCGCGGTCCCCGAGGAGACGGTGCGCTGGCAGGAGCACCGGATCACGGGCGGGTACGACAAGCTCCCCGTCACGTTCTGACCCGGCTGATCCGGCTGACCCGGCTGACCCGGCTCGTCCGGCTGATCCGTCGGCCCGCCCGGCTGATTTGACGTTCCCACCCCCACGCACAGACGTCACAAGGACAAGAAACCATGACGGACACCTTCGGCGACTACGTCGACTGCACGCCCCTTCTCGACGACCGTGTGGCCCTCGACCGGTTCTACGACGAGCACGGCTACGTCTATCTGCGCGGCGCCCTCGACCGTGAACTCGTGCGGACCGCCGCCGAGCAGATGCTCGAAGGCCTGATCGCCCTCGGCCACGCGGCCCCCGGCACCACGCTCGACACCCTCACCATCGACTCCTTCGAGGCGGTCGACGAGGTGGCGATGCACGACTACGTCAAGTACGACGACCTGTGGAACCACCCCTCGACCCTGAAGGTGTGGGAGAAGGTCTTCGGCGAGCCCGTCTTCGTGTTCAAGTCGACGACGATCCGCTACTACCCTTCCGCCGCGGGCTCCGCCGACCCGAGCTTCCTGACGCCGCTGCACCAGGACGGCTTCTACATCGGGCCGAACAAGGACTTCCGCACCGCCTGGATGCCGCTGCTGCCGACGAGCCGGGGCATAGGCGGCGTCGCCGTCGCCGACGGCAGCCACAAGAAGGGGCCGCGCGAGCACGTCGTCACGGAGAACTTCCGGCGCTTCGGGCACGCCGTACGCGGTATCCCGGCGGAGGAGTTCGGCGCGGACGAGCAGTTGCTGTTCTCGCCGATGGAACCGGGGGACGTGATCCTCTTCCACGCCTTCATGTGCCACAAGTCCATCCCGAACGTCTCGGTGGACCCGGCCGGCATGCGGATGTCGATGGACACCCGTGTCCAGCCCGCGTCCTCGCACCGCGGGTTCAACTCCCTGACGCCCTGGCCGGAGTCCGCGAAGGACGCCTCCAAGGGAATCCTGTCGAAGATCACCGGTACGCCCGCCACCGCCGAGTGACATCGTCGCCCCCGGGCCCGTACCACCCGTACCACTCGTACCACCCGTACCGCCTGTACCACCCGTACATCCCTTATTCGCCCGTCCCCACGAAGGCCTGGTAGGCAACGCATGACGAAACGCGAGGGCCTCCCCCTTCCGGGAGGGCTCACCACGCCACCGGAGTCCATGTCCGGCTCGGAACCGGCCACCACGGAACCGGCCACCACGGATCCCGGCGCCGCGGGGCTCGGCGGTGTCGCTCTCGTCGTCGTGCTCGCCGGATACATCCTGTCCATCGTGGACAACTCCATCGTCAATGTGGCGTTGTCCTCCATCAGCGACGACCTGCACGGCGGCGCCGCCGCGCTGGAGCTGGTGGTGTCCGGCTACGGCCTCACCTACGCCCTCGGCCTGGTGCTGGGCGGACGGCTGGGCGACTCCTTCGGCAGGCGGCGCCTGTACGCCTGCGGGCTCGGGGCGTTCACCCTCACCTCGGCGCTGTGCGGGCTCGCCCCGACCATCGGGTTCCTGATCGCGGCACGGATGCTGCAAGGCGCCGCCGCCGCCATGCTCGTACCGCAGGTACTGGCGACGATCCAGGCGGTCACCCAGGGCCAGGCGCGTGCCCGGGCGATCGGGATGTACGGCGCGACCGCGGGCCTCGGCATGGTGGTCGGGCAGATCCTGGGCGGGCTGCTGGTCTCGCTGGACGTCGCCGGGATCGGCTGGCGGGCGGTCTTCATGATCAACGTGCCGATCGGGGTGGCCGCCCTGCTGGCCGTCCGGCGCGTCCCCGCGACCAGGGCGGACAAGAAGTCGGGCTTCGACCCGCTGGGCACCGCGCTGTTCGGGGTGACCATGATCTGCGTGCTGGCCGTGGTCGTGGCGGGCCCGGACCTGGGCTGGCCGCTGTGGCTGTGGTCGCTGCTCGCGGTCGCCGCGGCCGGGGTGCCGGCGCTGGTGCGGGTCGAGCGGCGGCTTGAGGCGCGGGGCGGGTCACCGCTGCTTTCCCCGGCGGTGCTGTCCCGTCCCGGGATGCGCAGGGGGCTGGCGGCGATCGTTCCGTTCTCGGCCGGACACGGCGCCTTCCTGTTCGTCTACGCGCTGATCGCGCAGGGTCACTTCGGCTTCAACGGGCTCGCCTCCGGCGCGGTGATGACGCCCTTCGCCGTGGCCTTCTTCGTGGTGGCACGGTTCACCCCGAGGATCGCGACGGCCCTGGGACGGAGAATCGTCTCGCTGGGCTCGCTCGTCCAGAGCTCGGGCCTGCTGCTGCTGGCGCTGACGCTCTGGCTGGGCTGGCCGCGTCCGCCCGTGGTGCTCGTGCTCCTCGGGATCGGCCTGTTCGGCGCGGGCGCGGCGCTGATCGGCCCGACGCTGTTCCGGATGATCCTCGCCGACGTACCGTCCGCGCAGGCCGGCATGGGCAGCGGGGTGCTGGTGACCAGCCAGCAGATGGCGACCGCGCTGGGCGCGACCATCGGCGGAACCCTCTATGTCTCCCTGGCCGGTTCACTGTCGACGGTGCCGGCGGCCGCGTCCGTGGTCGCCATGCAGGTGAGCTTCCTGGCGATCGTGCTCGTGATCAGCCTGAAGCTGCCCGACCCCAACTGACGCCCCTCACACTCTCGTCGGCAACGGCACGCCGTCCTTCAGCGTGCCCGCGCGCGGGAACGCCGACGCCCAGACGCGCAGACGCGCAGATGCGCGGACGCCCAGAAGTCGATGCTCGGAAGCGGAGAAAGCCAAGTGCACTTACAGAAAAAGGCGGCCGTGGTGACCGGCGCGGCCAGCGGTATCGGCCTCGCGCTCAGTGCCCGCTTCGGGCAGGCCGGCGACGGCGTGGTCATGGCGGACGCCGACGGCGACGCCCTGCACCGCCGGGCCGCCGAACTCACCGCGCGGGGCGCCAAGGTCACCGCCGTGACCGCCGACCTGACCGACCCGGACGCCGTCGAACGGCTCACGGACACGGCGTTCGGCCTGCTCGGCGACATCGACGTGGTGTGCAACAACGCCGGGGTGCTCGGCCCGGTGGGACAGCCCCTGTGGGAGGTGCCGCTGGCGGAGATGCGGCAGGTCTTCGAGGTGAACCACTGGGCGCACGTCCTGGTGGCCCGTGCCTTCGTCCCCCGGCTCCTGGAGCGCGGCCGGCCCGCCCATCTGATCCACACCGCCTCGATGTCCGCCTTCGTCGTCGGCGCGGGCAGCGCCGCCTACGCCGCCTCCAAGCACGCCGACCTCGCGGTGGCCCGCAGTCTCCGTGCCGATCTGCGGGGCACCGGGGTCCGGGTGTCGGTGCTGTGTCCGGGCCGGGTCGACACGCCCATGGTCCAGGGGCTGACGGCACCGCGCGACGCGGGCGGTGACACCTCGGTGAGCGCCGACGACGTCGCCGGGATCGTCTGGGACGCCCTCGGCTCCGACCGCTTCCACCTGTTCAGCAACTCCGACGCCCCACTGCGGCTGCGCGATCAGTTCGACGACATATGGAGTGACGTTTCTGCTCCGCCCGCTGTCCCCGAGTCGACCGACTCACCCGAGTCCCCCGAGTCCCCCCAGGAGGAGCTGTGGCCCGCGCCGAGAGCGACATCCGTAGCGATGAACCACTGACCGACGGCTCGCCGACCGACAGTTCGCCGACCGACAGTTCACTGACCGCCGACTCGCTCACCATCGATCTGGACGCGGTGCGGGAGAAGTACCGGCAGGAGCGTGACAAGCGCGTCCTCGGTCGCAGTTACCAGTTCGCGCGCGGTGACTTCAGCCGCTACGCGCACGACCCGTACACCGAGCGGCGGGAGCGCGAGCCGCTCACCGACGAGGTGGACGTCGCCGTCGTCGGCGCCGGTATCGGCGGGCTGCTCACCGGCGCCCATCTGCGCCGGGAGACCGGTCTGGAGCGGATCCGGCTGATCGACGAGGCCGGCGACGTCGGCGGCACCTGGTACTGGAACCGTTTCCCGGGCGTCCGTTGCGATGTCGAGAGCTACGTCTACATGCCGCTGCTCGAAGAGATCGGCACGACACCGACCGAGAAGTACTCCACCGGTCCGGAGATCTTCGCGCACCTCCAGCGGATCGCCGAGCGGTACGACCTCTACCGCGACGCCCTCTTCCAGACCACCGTCACCGAGCTGCGCTGGGACGAGGCCGCGCAGCGGTGGCTGGTGAGCACCGACCGGGGTGATCTGATCCGGGCCCGTTACGTGGCCATGTCGATCGGTCTGATGCACCGCCCCAAACTCCCCGGTCTGCCCGGTCTGGAGACCTTCGCCGGGCACTCCTTCCACACCAGCCGCTGGGACTTCGACTACACGGGCGGCGACAGCACCGGCGGTCTGACCGGGCTGAAGGACAAGACGGTCGGTGTCATCGGCACCGGCTCGACGACCATCCAGCTCGCCCCGCACCTCGCCGAGTGGGCCGAGCGGCTCGTCCTGTTCCAGCGCACTCCGGCCGCCGTCGACGTACGCGGCAACCGGCCCACCCCGCCCGACTGGGCGGAGAGTCTCGAACCGGGCTGGCAGCAGCGCCGGATGGAGAACTTCCACGCGCTGACCTCGGGCGTCCCGCAGGACGAGGACCTGGTCCAGGACCGCTGGACCCAGACCACGGCCCAACTGGCCGCCGCGATCCTGCCGACCGGCGACAACGGGGGCGACCCGAGGGAGCGGGCCCTCGCCGCCGAGCGGGCGGACTTCGTCAAGATGGAGGAGCTGCGCGCCCGGATCGACAACGTGGTCACCGACCCGGAGACCGCCGCCGCCCTCAAGCCGTACTACCGCGTGTACTGCAAGCGGCCCTGCTTCCACGACGAGTACCTCCACACCTTCAACCGGCCCAATGTGACCCTGGTCGACACCCAGGGGCAGGGCGTGGAGCGGCTGACCGAGGCCGGGGTGGTCGCCAACGGCCGGGAGTACCCGGTCGACTGCCTGATCTTCGCCACCGGCTACGAACACGAGTTCGCCGTCCCGTACACCGAGCGCGCGGGTTACGACATCGTCGGCCGCGACGGTCTGAGGCTCTCCGAGAAGTGGGCCGACGGGGCGCGCACCCTGCACGGACTCCAGGTCAACGGCTTCCCCAACTGCTTCATCCTGTCCAAGGTCCAGGCCGGCCGGCACGTCAACATCGCCTACATGCTGGGCGAGCAGACCCGGCACCTCGCGCACATCGTCAAATGCGTCGAGGAGCGCGGCCACCAGGTCGTGGAGGTCTCCGAGGCCGGCGAGAAGGAATGGGTCGAGGAGATCCTCCGGCTCGCCAGCAACGACAACGATTTCCTGGAGAACTGCACACCCGGCCTCTACAACAACGAGGGAAACCCGGGCGGCCTGCCCCTGCTCAACTCCAGCTACGGCGGCGGCTCCGTGGAGTTCGTGAACATCCTCAGGCGCTGGCGCGCGGCGGGCGACCTCGCCGGTCTCGACCTGCGCTGACCATCCCCACCTTTCTGCCCCTCCTTCTCCGAAAGGCGGCAACGCCCATGGACGTAACGCCGATACCCGGCGCCGCTCTCGGCGCCGTCGTGCACGGTGCCCAGGTCAGCGGCGACCTGGACGAAACCCGGTTCGAGGAGCTCTGGGCGGCGCTCGACGCGCATCTCGTCCTCGTCCTGCGCGGCCACGAGACCCCCTCCTACGAGGAGTTCCTGGCCTTCGGCCGCCGCTTCGGGCACATCCCGAAGACCGGTCTGACCAGCGGCGCCCATCCCGACCACAACGAGATCCTGATCGTCTCCAACCTGGTGGAGGACGGCCGCCGGATCGGCGTCGGCGACGCCGGATGGATGGACTGGCACACCGACTACTCCTTCCGTCCGCGCGTCTCCCAGGTCGGTTTCCTGGAGGCCCTGGAGGTGCCGTCCTCCGGCGGCGGGGAGACGGTCTTCACCGACATGTACGCCCTGTACGAGTCGCTGTCGCCCGAGGAACGCAGGCGTCTGCACGCCTACCGGGTCCGTCACGCCCTGCGCACCGGGTACGAGGAGACCATCGAGGAGGAACTCCAGGGCGAGGTGTCCCTCGGCGAGAGCACCGCGCCGATCCAGCCCGAGGACGGCACCTCCACCGTCCACCCCCTCATCGCCCGCAATCCGCGCACGGGCCGTCAGTCGGTGTACATCAGCGCCCTGAACACCAAGCGGATCGTGGACCTCGCCCCCGACGACAGCCGCAAGCTGCTCGACGGACTGCTGTCGCACGCGGGCACACCCCAGTACACGTACGTCCACACCTGGCAGCCGGGGGACATCGTCATGTGGGACCAGCTCGGCACCGTGCACGCCAAGCAGGCCTTCGACCCGGCCGAACGGCGCCTCCTGCGCCAGGTCGTCAGCATCTTCGACGATCCGGCCGAGCCCTGGCACGCGGAGGTCGCCGCATGAGCACCGCCGCCCCCGCCTGCCTCGACCACAGCAGGGTCACGATCACCCCGGCACTGCGTGCCGCCGTGGACCGGCTCGACCACCGCTCACGTCACCAGGCCGCCTACCACTTCGGCTGGATCACCGCCGGGGGCGCGCCCACCAAGGCCGACGCCGGGAAGGCCGTACGCCCGGCGCTCGCGCTGCTGTCGGCCGAGGCGGTCGGCGCGCCGCCGGAGGTCGCGCTGCCCGGCGCGGTGGCCGTGGAACTCGTGCACAACTTCTCGCTGGTGCACGACGATCTGATGGACGGTGACGAGGAGCGCCGGCACCGGCGCACGGTGTGGAAGCTGTGGGGTCCCGCCAGCGCCATCCTGACCGGTGACGCGATGCTGGCGCTCGCCCAGGAGGTGCTGCTGGACACCGGGCTGCCCACGGCGGTCCCCGCCGCCCGGCTGCTGGCGCGCACCACCCGGCATCTGATCCGGGGCCAGGTCCAGGACCTGTCCTTCGAACAGCGGGCGCACGTCACGGTCGAGGAGTGCGTCGACATGGCCGCCGGCAAGACGGGCGCGCTGCTGTCGGCGAGCGCCGCGATCGGCGCCGTACTCGCCGGGGCACCGGAGCCGACGGTGGACGCGCTGGCGCTCTACGGCGATCAGATCGGCGTCGCCTTCCAGCTCGTGGACGACCTGCTCGGCATCTGGGGCGACCCGGCCGTCACCGGCAAGTCGGTCCACAACGATCTGCGCTCCCGCAAGAAGTCCCTGCCGGTCAGCCACGCGCTGAACCAGGACGGCCCGCTCAGCGACGAACTCGCCGACTGGCTCGCCACCCCGGGCGAACCCGACGAGGAAGAACTGCGGCACGTGGCCGGGCTGGTCGAGGGCGCCGGCGGCCGGGACTGGGCGCGGGCCGAGGCCAACCGGCGGATGGCGCTGGCCGAGGACGCGCTCAACGGTGTCGAGCTGGAATCCGGTGCGCGGGACGACCTCGTCGCCCTCGGCCGGTTCGTCGTCGACCGCGAGGTCTGAGCCCGGCCCGACACCGTATTCCGGACTCCCGTACCCCGGACTCCGTACTCCGGACCTCGGGCCTCGGACCCCGGACCCCGTACTCCTCTCCTTCCTCCGTCCGATCAGCGCTCCATCCCACCAGGGCACCCCCATGCCCGCAGCTTCCCCACAACCCACACCCCCCCGAGGACTTCGCCATGCCCCAGAACGTCGACTTCCACATACCCCTGCCGGGCCGGCAGAGCCCCGATCACGTCCGCGCCGACGCCGAGCAGCTCGACTGGCCGCGCTCGCTCGGGCTGATCAGGTCCGAGGCGGCGGCCGAGCGTCATCTGCGCGGCGGCTACGCCGACCTGGCCTCCCGTTTCTACCCCCACGCCACCGGCGCCGACCTGGACCTCGGCGTCGACCTGATGTCGTGGTTCTTCCTCTTCGACGACCTCTTCGACGGGCCGCGCGGCGAGAAACCGGAGCAGACCAAACAGCTCACCGACGCGGTCGCGGCGGCACTGGACGGCCCCCTCCCCGACACCGCGCCCCCCATCGCGCACGGCTTCGCCGACATCTGGCGGCGCACCTGCGAGGGCATGACACCCGCCTGGTGCGCGCGCAGCGCCCGGCACTGGCGCAGCTACTTCGACGGCTACGTCGATGAGGCGGAGAGCCGTTTCTGGGGCAAGCCGTACGACTCGGCCGCCCAGTACCTGGCCGTGCGCCGCCAGACCATCGGGGTGCAGCCGACGGTCGACCTCGCCGAGCGCGCGGGCCGCTTCGAGGTGCCGCACCGGGTCTTCGACAGCACCGTGCTCTCCGCGATGCTCCAGATCGCCATCGACGTCAATCTGCTGCTCAACGACATGGCCTCGCTGGAGAAGGAGGAGGCCCGCGGCGAGCAGAACAACATGGTCATGATCCTTCGCCGGGAGCACGGCTGGTCCAAGGACCGCAGCGTCGCCCACATCCAGAGCGAGGTGCGCGTCCGCCTGGAGCAGTACCTCCTGCTGGAGTCCTGCCTGCCGCAGGTCGGCGACATCTACCGGCTCGACGAGGCCGAGCGCGCCGCCGTGGAGCGCTACCGCGACAACGCCGTACGCACCGTGATCCGCGGTTCCTACGACTGGCACCGCTCCTCGGGCCGCTACGACGCCGAGTTCGCGCTCGCCGCCGGTGCCCAGGGCTACCTGGAGGAACTCGGCAGCCCCGCCGCTCACTAGCCACCCCTGTCCGCCCCCGTCCCTCTCCATCCACCGACGGACCGGAACGGCTGTCAGCAGATCAGTGACTCCAGTGACCAAGCGACAACGGGAAGTTGAGAATCGAATGACCGAGCAGACCGCCTTCTCGGCGGGAGCCGCCCCCGGGGCGCTCCCCGTCGTGGGCCACGCCCTCCAGATGATGCGTCACCCCGTGGACTTCATGACCTCGCTGTCGGCCCACGGCGACCTGGTCGAGATCAGGATCGGGCCCACCACCGCCTACGTGCCGACCCACCCCGAACTCTTACGCCAGGTCCTGACCAACGACCGCGTGTTCGACAAGGGCGGCGTCTTCTACGACCGCGCCCGCGACATCGCCGGAAACGGCCTGGTCACCTGCCCGTTCGCCGACCACCGCCGCCAGCGCAGGCTGATGCAGTCGGCGTTCACCCGTGGCCAGCTCAAGCGGTACGCCGAGGCCATGCACGCCGAGATCGAGGCCACGGCCTCGCACTGGTACGACGGCATGGTCGTCGACGCCTTCCAGGAGATGTACGGCATGGCCCTGCGCACGGTGGGCCGCACCCTGTACTCCACGCCCGTGAGCCCCCAGCTGGCGGCCCAGGTGGAACGTTCCTTCGACGTCGTGCTCAACGGCCTGTTCCGGCAGATGTTCCTGCCCGCCTCGATCCGCAGGCTGCCCCTGCCGTCCCAGCGCCGTTACCGCAGCAACCTGGACTTCCTGCACGAGACCACCCAGCAGCTCATCGACGACTACCGGGACTCCGGCGAGGAGCGCGACGACCTGCTCGCCTCCCTGCTCGCCTCGCGTGACGAGGACGGCGGGCGGCTCGCCGACAAGGAGATCCACGACCAGGTCATCACCATCATGGCGGCCGGCACCGAGACCGTCGCCGGCACCCTCACCTGGGTCTTCTACCTGCTCTCCCAGCACCCGGAGATCGAGGCCGCGCTGTACGAGGAGATAGACACCGTCCTCGACGGCCGCTCCCCCGAGTGGGACGACCTGCCGAAGCTCTCGCTGGCCGACCGGATCATCACCGAGACCCTGCGCCTGCATCCCCCGGCCTGGCTGTTCACCCGCCTCACCACCTCCCCGACCGAACTCGCCGGCCGGAAGCTGCCCACCGGTTCCACCGTCGTCTTCAGCCCGGCGGCGGTCTCCCAGTACGAGGACGCCTTCGACAACCCCGAGGAGTTCGACCCCGACCGCTGGCTCCCGGACCGGGTCCAGCCGTCCGCCCGCCACGCCTACATCCCGTTCGGCACCGGCGCCCGCAAATGCATCGGCGACCTCTACGCACGCACCGAGGCCACCCTCGGGCTCGCCACCATCCTCGGCCGGTGGCGGGTCACCTGTGAGCCCGGCATGGACGTACGCCCGGTCCCGCTGGCCACCGTCTACCACCCGCGCCGGCTGCGCCTGCGGCTCGGGGCGCGCACCCAGCGCCGTACGGTCTCCGCCGTTCCCGCGCCGGCCGGGGGTGACGCGTGATGAGCGCGGGCAACGTCGTCACGAACACGGGCAATTTTGTCATGAACACGAGCAGCGTCGTCCTCGCCCAGCCGCGCGGCTTCTGCGCGGGCGTACGGCGCGCCATCGGCATCGTCGAGCGGGCGCTGGACCTGCACGGCGCGCCGGTCTACGTACGCAAGGAGATCGTGCACAACCACCACATCGTCTCCGAGCTGCAACGGCGCGGCGCGGTCTTCGTCGACAGCGAGGAGGAGGTCCCCGAGGGCGCGGTCTGCGTGTTCTCCGCACACGGTGTCTCCCCCGGGGTGCGCTCCGCCGCCGCCGACCGGCAGCTCGACGTCATCGACGCCACCTGCCCGCTGGTCTCCAAGGTCCACCAGGAAGCGGTGCGCTTCGCCCGTGACGGGCGCACCATCCTCCTCGTGGGGCACGAGGGCCACGAGGAGGTCGAGGGCGTCCTCGGTGAGGCACCCGACCGGATCATCGTCATCGAGACCGAGGACGACGTACGGCGCCTCGGCCTGCCCGACGACACACCGGTAGCCGTCCTCACCCAGACCACCCTCTCCTTCGACGAGACCGAACGCGTCGTCGAGGCCCTGCGCGCCCGCTTCACCGACCTGATCACCCCCGGCGACGACATCTGTTACGCCAGCCAGAACCGGCAGAACGCGGTCAAGGACCTCGCCCGTGACAACGACCTGGTCCTGATCGTCGGTTCGCACAACTCCAGCAACTCGCTGCGCATGGTCGAGGTGGCCCGTGACCACGGCGCCGCCGCCCATCTGGTGCCCGACGAAGAGCATCTCGACCTGGCGTGGCTGAAGGACGTGTCGTCGGTCGGCGTGAGCGCCGGGGCCAGCGCCCCGGAGATCCTCGTCATCGGGCTGGTCGCCCGGCTCGCCGAACTCGGCTTCGACCAGATCGGGTTCCAGCGGGGCGCCGCCGAGGACGTCGTGTTCTCGATGCCAGGCCGGCTGGCGGACCCGGTCACCGGCCGTATCCCGAGCACACCGCTGGCAGGCGAGATCGCGCCCGCACCCGGCGGAAAGCGATGAACCCGGCACAGGAGAGAGAGGGTTGCGCCATGCCACGCCTGGACGAGATCCGGGGGCCGGAGGACCTGCGCGCCCTGTCCGCGCGAGCGGCCCGCGAACTTGCCCCGCAGATCCGGCGGCTGCTGGTGGACACCTGCAACGCCAACGGCGGCCACCTCGGCCCCAACCTCGGGGTCGTCGAACTGACGATCGCCCTGCACCGAGTCTTCGACTCCCCCCGCGACCGGATCCTCTGGGACACCGGCCACCAGAGCTACGTCCACAAGATCCTCACCGGCCGCACCGGGTCCCTCGCCACGCTCCGCCGCACCGGCGGCCTGTCGGGCTACCCCTGCCGGGCCGAGTCCGAGCACGACATCGTCGAGAACTCCCACGCCTCGACCTCCCTCTCCTGGGCGGACGGCCTGGCCCGCGCGAACGCCCTGCTCGGGCAGGACGACCGTGCCGTGGTCGCCGTGATCGGCGACGGCGCGCTCACCGGAGGCATGGCCTGGGAGGCCCTCAACAACATCGGGGCGGCCCCCGAACGCCCGGTCGTCGTGGTCCTCAACGACAACGGCCGCTCCTACGCCCCCACCGTCGGCGCCGTCGCCGGACACCTGGCCGCCCTGCGCGCGGACGACATCCCACGGTCCCTGTTCGAGAACCTGGGGCTGGCATACGTGGGCCCGGTGGACGGCCACAACATAGAGGCCGTGGAGACGGCACTGCGCGCGGCCGTCTCCCACCGCCGTCCGGTGGTGGTGCACTGCGTCACCGAGAAGGGCCGCGGCCATCTCCCCGCCGAGCTGGACGAAGCGGACCGCTTCCACGCCGTGCGCGCCGCCTCCGCGCGGAAACCGGGGGCGGCGCCGACCTGGACGTCCGTGTTCGGCGCCGAGCTGGCCGACCTCGCCGACATCCGCCCGGACGTGGTCGCCATCACCGCGGCGATGCTCGAACCGACCGGGCTCGGCGAGTTCGCGCGCCGCCACCCCGGGCGCGTCATCGACGTCGGCATCGCCGAACAGCACGCCGTGACCACCGCCGCCGGACTCGCCCTGGGCGGGGCGCACCCGGTCGTCGCGCTGTACGCCACCTTCCTCAACCGGGCCTTCGACCAGCTCCTGATGGACGTGGCCCTGCACCGCGCCCCGGTGACCTTCGTACTGGACCGGGCCGGGGTGACCGGCGACGACGGCCCCTCGCACAACGGCATGTGGGACCTGTCGCTGCTGAACCTGGTGCCCGGCCTGCGCCTGGCCGCCCCACGGGACGGCGCCACCCTGTGCCGCGCCCTGCGGGAGGCCGTGGCCCACGACGACGGCCCGACCGCCCTGCGCTTCCCCAAGGGTTCCAGCGGTACGGACGTCCCGGCCGTGGACGTCTGCGGGGACCTGGACGTCCTGTACCGCGGCGAGCGCCCCGACATCCTCCTGGTCTCCGTCGGCGCCATGGCCGCCACCTGCCTGGACGTCGCCGAACGGCTGGCCGAGCAGGGCGTCGGCGTCACGGTCGTGGACCCCCGCTGGGTCAAGCCGGTACCGCCCGAGCTGACCGGGCTCGCCCTCGACCACCTGCTGGTGGCCACGGTGGAGGACAGCGGCCGGGCGGGCGGCGTCGGGGCGTCCGTCGCCCAGGCACTGAGCGACGCCGGATCGGGCGTACCGGCGCACGTCTTCGGAATCCCGCAGCGCTTCCTGGACCACGGCTCCCGCCCCGACGTCCTGGAGGCCTGCGGCCTCACCCCGCACCACCTCGCACAGGCCCTGCTGGAGGCGCTGCCGCCCGGCCGCCCGGTCGGGGAGGAAGCCACTGTGGCCTCCCTCGCGGTGGGCTGACGCGGCAGCCGCCATTCCGGCGGGCGTCACCCCGGCGGGCGTCACCCCGGCGGGCGTCACCCCGGCGGGCGTCACCCCGGCGGGCGTCACCCCGGCGGGCGTCACCCCGGCGGGCGTCATTCCGGCGGCCGGCGCCCCGGCGAGCGGTCGGCGCCCACCTGTCGGGTGCCGTGTCGGGGTGCTCTGTGAGGGTGCCCTGTCGGGGTGTCGGCCGCGGGGGACCACGCCGACCGCCTCTGCGTCACCCGTCACCCATCACCCGTCATTCCGGAGGCCGGCGCCCCGGCGAGCGGTCGGCGCCCACCTGTCGGGTGCCGTGTCGGGGTGCTCTGCCGGGGTGCTCTGCCGGGGTGCTCTGTCGGGGTGCCGACCGCCCCTGCGGCACACAGCCATAAGTCATGCGCCACAGCCACCACACCCGGTCCGCGAGGACCGGCCGACCATCATGGGGAACTGTCATGCCTGTCGCTCTAGGAGTGCCGACGGTGCCGCCGAGGCCGGCCCGACGACGTACCAGCCGTCAGATCCATGTAGGGACCGTGCCCGTGGGCGGCGACGCCCCGGTGTCGGTCCAGTCGATGACCACAACCCGTACGTCGGACATCGGCGCCACGCTCCAGCAGATCGCCGAACTCACCGCGTCCGGCTGCCAGATCGTCCGCGTCGCCTGCCCCACACAGGACGACGCGGACGCCCTGGCGACGATCGCGCGGAAGTCGCAGATCCCGGTGATCGCGGACATCCACTTCCAGCCGAAGTACGTGTTCGCCGCGATCGAGGCCGGCTGCGCCGCCGTCCGCGTCAATCCCGGCAACATCAAGCAGTTCGACGACCAGGTGAAGGAGATCGCGCGCGCCGCGAAGGACCACGGCACACCGATCCGGATCGGGGTCAACGCGGGTTCGCTGGACCGACGCCTGCTCCAGAAGTACGGGAAGGCGACGCCGGAGGCGCTGGTCGAGTCGGCGCTGTGGGAGGCGTCGCTCTTCGAGGAGCACGGCTTCCAGGACATCAAGATCTCGGTGAAGCACAACGACCCGGTGATCATGATCGAGGCGTACAAACAGCTCGCGGCGGCCTGCGACTACCCCCTCCACCTGGGCGTGACCGAGGCGGGCCCGGCCTTCCAGGGCACGATCAAGTCGGCGGTCGCCTTCGGCGCGCTGCTGAGCCAGGGCATCGGAGACACGGTCCGCGTCTCGTTGTCGGCCCCGCCGGTCGAGGAGATCAAGGTCGGCAACCAGATCCTGGAGTCGCTGAACCTGCGCCAGCGTGGCCTGGAGATCGTCTCGTGCCCGTCCTGCGGGCGGGCCCAGGTCGACGTGTACAAGCTGGCCGAGGAGGTCACGGCCGGCCTGGAGGGCATGGAGGTCCCGCTGCGCGTCGCGGTCATGGGGTGTGTGGTGAACGGCCCCGGCGAGGCACGGGAGGCAGACCTCGGGGTGGCCTCGGGCAACGGCAAGGGGCAGATCTTCGTCAAGGGCGAGGTCATCAAGACGGTCCCCGAGTCGAAGATCGTCGAGACCCTGATCGAAGAGGCGCTCAAGCTCGCGGAGCTGATGCAGCAGGACACCTCGGGCACCCCTGAAGTAATCGTCGCCTGAGCCCACCACCGGACACGAATAACCAGAAGACCGGAAACCCAGAAAACCAGAAAACCGGAAGACCGGAAGACCGGAAGACCGGAAGAAAAAGCGAAGAAGAGGAGACATCCGTGACCTACGTCATCGCCCAGCCCTGCGTGGACGTCAAGGACAAGGCCTGCATCGAGGAATGCCCCGTCGACTGCATCTACGAGGGTCAGCGGGCCATGTACATCCACCCGGAGGAATGCGTCGACTGCGGCGCCTGCGAACCGGTCTGCCCGGTCGAGGCGATCTTCTACGAGGACGATGTGCCGGCGGACTTGAAGCCGTACCAGCAGGCGAACGCGGAATTCTTCGACGAACTGGGTTCCCCCGGCGGCGCCGCCCCACTGGGCCTGGTCGAACACGACCACCCACTCGTCGCGGGCCAGCCGGTGCGCACGGCCTGAGCGGAACCGGGGGGGACCGCCGCCCGGGGATCACGCTCCCGGGATCACCGGGCGGCCACCGGCCCCATCACCCCGAATACCCTCGACCCGCACCCGTCCGCATCCGCTACCCTGTCCTAGGTCAGTGGTGATCGGCCATGCCGTCTGCCCGGGGATCCGTCTCCAGGAGCAGCCGACAAGGTTCTCCACCGGCCCCGGCCTTCGTAGCTCAGGGGATAGAGCACGGCTCTCCTAAAGCCGGTGTCGCAGGTTCGAATCCTGCCGAGGGCACAGCGCATTACCCCCCTGACCTGGGGTTTCTACTCCAGGTAGGGCTCCCATTCGGCCTCGGACTCCTCGTCCGGGGCCGTTTGCGTGGGCGATCGCGGGCCCATGGACACCTGGAACCCACACGTACTCCGGTGTGCTCAGGTGGACCATGCCGCGAGGAGTTCCGCCGGGCCGTACGCGGCGTCGAGCCCCGCGCAGTCGGTCCCGCTGCGCGAGATTGCGATCACAGGCACCGGAGCAGGTATGAGCGCGGCGCGGTGCCGGTGCAGCGCCGCGGGATCGTGCCGGTCGAACGGGGAGTTCTCCAGCCACTTCACCGAGCCGACGAACAACAGCTCCTTGGCGATCGGCGCGCGGTCCGCTCCCACGACGTCGATCTCCACGTCGTTGGTACGGGTCCAGTAACCGCCGATGGCGGGCGGGGCCCTTTCCCTGTGAGGGCTCCGGCCGCCTGAAGCCCGCATGAGTGAGGTGATTCGGGCGCATGTCCGTACGCGAGTGGCTCGGCAAGCAGTAGCCCGCCCGGGCATGACGAAGCGGCCCCCACACCCGAAGGCGATGAGGGCCGCTGCTGTTGTCTCCGCCTGGTCAGGCCGGGGCCTGGGTGTTGGTGCCGGTGCCGGTGGCGGTGCGGGTGTAGATCGTGGCTTCCTTGGAGGTCTGCGCGATGCCGTTGGCGCCGCTGAAGACGCGGCGGCCCCACGCGCTGAGCCGCCTCGGGTCGAAGCCGGTCGCCAGGTCGAGGGCCGGGTCCGTGTTGCCGCTCCACGACCAGGCCAGGTAGCCCAGCTTCAACTGCTGGGCGGTCGCCATCATCGTGTCCTCGTCGGGGTCGCCGTACTGGTCGGCCGGGCCGCCGAACTCGCCGATGACGATGGGGAGTTTGGCCGCGACGTAGGCCTTCAGGTAGTCCGTGACCTTCGCCGCCGTGTTGTAGGAGCTGTACATGTGGATCGAGAAGATCAGGTTGCCGGTGGTGTCGGCGTCGTACACGGAACGGGCGTTGGTGCGCATGACGCCCTGCCAGTCCTGGCCCCAGTTGGGCCCGTCCACCATGATCGTCTGCTGGAGGCCCGCGGCCCGCAGTTTCCGTACGGCGGCGATGGTGGCGGCTGTCCAGTCGGACGAATTGGTGTTGCCCCAGGGCTCGTTGGCGATGTTGACGATGACGTAGTCCTCCTGGCCGGCGAGCACGCTCTTGAGGCCGACCCAGTAGTCGGCCGCCTGGTCGAGCGTCCCGGCGGCGGCGTCCTCGCCGTAGCCGGTGGTGTCGTGCACCTCCAGTACGCAGATCAGGCGGTTGGCCTTGCACTGCGCGATGATCGCGGCCACTTCGGCAGGGCTGTTCCTGGTCCAGCGGTGCCCGTCGGCGAGGACGACGCGGACGGTGTTGGCGCCCAACGCCTTGATGTCCCTGAGGGATTGGGTCTGGTTCGGGTACCAGTTGTAGGCGTGGTTGACGCCCCGCATCACGAAATCGTTGCCGTTGCCTTCCAGGAGGCGGCCGTTGGAGATGTGCAGACCGGCGGCCCGGGCGGCGGCCGGTGTCGCGGCCTGGGCCGAGGCCGGAGCCAGGGCCAGAAAACCGAGGAGAGTGGCCAGGACGGTCAGCAGGACGACTGGGGCGCTTCTGGGGCTGCTGTGCGTGTCACTGCTTCTCGTTGTTCTCACTGCGATGGTCAATGCGGCTCCAGAAAATGAAGGCGAGCGCGAGGAAACTTCAGCCACGGCAGACGTGTTGGGGCGCTCTCATGGACGTCCCCCATAACTCCCCTATAGCCCAATTCGGCAGGGACACGTCAAGCGATGCCCATCATCCCACGCTGGAACGGGAGTTGCGAAACGTACGTCGGTACGCGTCCGGCGGTACGCCGATCGTGCGGTTGAAGTGGCGGCGCAGCGTCGTGGCGGTGCCCATGCCGACGGCTTCCGCGATGGCGTCGACACTGTCGCCGGTGGCCTCCAGCAACTCCTGGGCGCGCCGGATCCGTTGGGTGAGCAGCCATTGCAGCGGGGTGGTGCCGGTGACCGTCCGGAAGTGGCGGCCCAGGTGGCGCGAGCTCATGTTCGCCCGCCGGGCCAGGTCCTCCACGGTCAGCGGGCGGTCGAGCCGTTCGATCGCCCAGGGGAGCAGCTCGGCGAGCGGATGGTCGTCCTGCGCGGGCACCGGCGCGGTGACGAACTGCGCCTGTCCGCCCGCCCGGTGGGGCGGTACGACGAGACGGCGGGCAACAGTGTTGGCAACCCCCGAGCCGTGGTCGAGGCGTACGAGGTGCAGGCACAGGTCCATCGAGGCGGCCTTGCCCGCGGAGGTGAGGACGCTGCCGTTGTCGACGTACAGCACGTCCGGGTCGACCTCGACGAGGGGATGCCGGTCGGCGAGGACATCGGTGTGCGCCCAGTGCGTGGTCGCGCGCCGCCCGTCCAGCAGTCCGGCGGCGGCCAGCACGAACGCCCCGGTGCACAGGGAGGCGACGCGTGCTCCCGCCTCGTGGGCCGCGCGCACCGCGTCGACCAGTTCGGCGGGCGGCGCCTGGTCGACGTCGGCCCAGCCGGGGACGATCACCGTGTCGGCGTACGGGAGTTGACCCAAGCCCGCGTCCGGCTCCAGGAGGAATCGGCCGGCGCGGATCGGGCCCGGGCCGCAGAGGGTGACGTCGTACCAGGGGTCGACCAGGTGGGTGAGGTCGGCGCCGAAGACCTCGTAGGCGATGCCGAGTTCGAAGTGCAGCATGCCGTCGGTGAGGGCGATGGCCACGGTCCTCGTGCCCGTCCTCGTGCCCGTCCTCGTATCTTCGCGCGTGCCCGTTTCCATGTCCGGAACTGTACGGGGCGTGTCGTTCCAGACACTCGTACAGGTCGGCCGCCGCGGCCAGGATGGGCACAGTTGATCAGCGGTTGATCAGCGGTTGATCAGCGGTTGATCACGCGAACACGACGGGGAGAAGTCATGGGATCGGTGTCGGAGTCGGCATCCGGGCAGGCTGTTGTGGTGTACGGCGCGTACGGGCACACCGGGCGTTTCGTGGTGGCGGAGCTGCTGGACCGGGGGTTCGTGCCGGTCCTGTCCGGGCGGGACCCGGAGCGGCTCCGGGAGCTGGCCGCGTCCTGCCCGGGGCTCGACGTCCGGCCGGCCTCGGTCGACGACCCGGGCTCGCTGGACCGCGCGCTGGCCGGAGCGGCGGCCGTGATCAACGCCGCCGGGCCCTTCGCGGTGACCGCCGCGCCGGTGATCGAGGCGGCGCTGCGGGCCGGGATCCCGTACGTGGACGTGGCGGCCGAGATCGAGGCCAACCTCGACACGTTCACGGACTTCGCGGAGCGTGCCCGCGCCGCGAACGCCCTGGTCGTCCCGGCGATGGCCTTCTTCGGCGGCCTCGGCGACCTGCTGGTGACGGCGGCGATGGGCGACTGGACGTCGGCCGACGAGGTGCACATCGCGTACGGCCTGAGCGGCTGGCACCCCACCGCCGGGACGCGGGTCGCGGGCGCGGTGTCCCGGGACCGCAGGGACGGCCGCCGGGTCCGGTACAGCGGAGGGCGGCTGGAGTACCACGACGACGCCCTGCCGACCCTGAAGTGGTCGTTCCCCGACCCGATGGGGACCCGGGAGGTGATCGGCGAGTTCTCCATGGCCGACATCGTCACCGTCCCCAGCCACCTCGCCATCCCCGAGGTACGCGGCTACATGGCGGCGGACGCGGCCAGGGAACTGTCGGCGCCGGACACCCCGGCACCGGTCGCGGTCGGCGAGGACGGGCGGTCCGCGCAGACCTTCGTCGTCGATGTCGTCGTACGGGCCGGTGGAGCGGAACGCCGTGCGGTGGCTCGGGGGCGGGACATCTACGCGGTCAGCGCGCCGCTGGCGGTGGAGGCGGTGGAGCGGGTGCTGACGGGACGTACACGGACGGTGGGTGTCGCGTCGGCCGGGGCGGCTTTCGACGCGACCGACTTCCTGGAGGCGCTGGCCGGGCACATCGACTTCGAGCTGTTCCGGTAGGAGGTGTGGCCTGGCGGGCAGAGGGTTCCGGTGGGCGCCGGTGCGACCGCCACCTGAGAGTCCCCGCGATCCTCAGACTCCTCAGACTCCTCAGGAACTGCGCCAGGCCCCGAGCAGTTCCGTCGGCCCGTATGCCGCCTGAAGGCCGGAGCAGGCGACCCCGTTGCGGGAGACCGCGACGAGCGGCAGCGGCTCGTCGGTGATCGCCGCCCGGTGTTTCTGCAGCGCGGCGAGGTCGTGGTTGTCGAACGCGGAGTTCTCCAGCCACTTGATCGAGCCGAGGAAGAGCAGCCGCTTGGCCACCGGTTGCCGGTCCGCGCCCACGAGGTCGATCTCGATGTCGTTGCTGCGGGTCCAGTAGCCGCCGATGGCAGGGGCCGCGGGCAGGGACCTGTCCGGGAGGAGACGGGCGAGGGATTCCCGGACCAGGGGTTCGATCGCTCGGCCCCGCCAGCTCGTCCACTGCTCCTTGATCCGGCTCAGTGTGAGGTCTCCCCGCATTCGCTCGATCTCCGCCATGTGCGGATCCAGGAACGCGAGCCAGAACCGCAGGTAGGGGTCGGCGACCCGGTAGCGGCGTTCCTTCGACAGCCGTAGCGAGAGGGGCAGTTCGGCTGCCACGACCCGTTTCTCGGTCAGGACGTCCGTGGCCCGGGTGAGGGTGGTGTGGGCGATGCCGCCGGCGGCACGCGCGATGTTGGTGAAGGTGCGCTCGCCGGTTCCGATGGCCCGTAGGACCTCCCTGCCCATCGCATGGGGTGGGAACTCCGCGGCCAGCGAGCGCTCGGCGGAGACCAGCAGCGCCGAGATCGGATTGTCGAGCGAGTCACGGAGGAACTCCCACACATTCGCCCCGGGCCGCCACTCGGCGCAGATCAGCGGGAGACCGCCGGTGATCAGGGTGGCGTCGAAGGCGGCTGCCGGTTCCAGTTCGAGCATGTCGCCGATGTCGGCCGGGTTCAGCGGCCCCACGACCATCTCCCGGCCGCGCTGGTGGAAGGGGCGGTCGTAGCTGTTCAGCGCCTCCATCATCGACAGGTCGGATCCGACGAGGAGGAGCAGCACCGGCTTGCGGCTGAACAGACGGTCCCACGCCCGCTGCAGCATGCCCTCGAACGCGTCGACGCGGTCCATCAGATAAGGGACCTCGTCAATGACGACCACGCTCGGGCGGTCGTCGGGCAGGATCTCGGCCAGCAGCCTGAAGGCGGCGTTCCACTGCGTCGGGGTCTCCTCCGCGAACAGTTCCCGGCCGGGGAGCGTGGACCGGGCGACTGCGTCCAGCAGCTCCGTGAGCTCGTCCTCCGCCGTACCGCCCGCAGCAGTGAAGAAGAGGTACGGCGTCTCGGTGCGCCGGAGGAACTCCTCGACGAGGCTGGACTTGCCGACGCGACGTCGTCCCCGCATGAGGATGCACTGGCCCGCTTTGGCCGACCCCGTGGCATCGCCGACCGCCTGGAAGGCGTTGCGGAGCACGGTCAGCTCACGGTCCCGGCCGATGAAGCGGCGCATGAGAAGACTCCCGTAAGGAATAGTATCGACAGCGATACTATCGCCATCGATACCATCTTGCCCGCTTTCCCGATGTCCTGCTCGGTGCGCGCGCGGGCGGCAGGCGGCAGTGGGCGCGGGTAATGACCTTGCCGCGTCGGCGGGGCTCAGTGATGCTGGGCCGGTGCCGGGGCAGAGGAAGAGGAAACGCCAGAGGCAGCGTCATCAGGAGGACGAGGCGCAGCGGGCGGCTGCTCGTTTCGCGCCTGACGCGGGTCGCTGGGAGGTGCTCTTCGCGACTCAGGACGAGTCGGAATGGCGCGCTTACCTCCGCGATCTCCGAGCGTCGGACACGCAGATCGACTGGACGGCGACGCGAGCGGACATTCTCTGTGGGCGCCTGGTACAGGCGACCACCTACCGACTGAGCCTCTTCGTACCGAACGCCGTGCCGTACTTCCCGCCCGAATCCGGCCAGGGATCGCCCGATAGTTGGTCTCGTGACTGAGCCCTGCTGGCATGGGCGTATCGGCCCGTCATCGGTGTGGCCAGTTCGACCGGTGCGGCCGACCGTCCGTGATCGAGGTAGCCGAGGTAGTCAATGGCGCGTTAGGGGCGCGAAGTCAGGCTGTCCGCACACGGTGAGCGGCCCACGACTTGGCAGCCGTGTGGACACTGTGGGTCCAGGGGCTGGGCGACTCCTCGGCGATCTCGGTCCAGACGCTCTCGTTGGCCGCAGCAAAGGCGTTCAGCCCGGCCTCGGGGGCCTCCCGGAAGGCAGTGATGCGAGACGCCCATCGTTCGGCGCTCCCGGGTGAGTGCCCGCCCTCGGCGATGAGCCAGACGACCCAGTACCCGGCGTCCAACCACGGGGCGCCCCGCGTGGCCCACGCCCAGTCGACGAGCCAGGCCCGTCCCTGGACGACCATGACGTTGGCAGGGTTCGGGTCGGTGTGGCAGAGGGTGTCCCCGGTGAAGTGGGCGAGAGCCGCGGCGGGCGCGTGGTCACGCAGCCGGTGTCCGGCCTCCTTCAGTTCCAGACCGTCCGGCGCACATAGCCCGGACAGTCGCTCCAGCGTCGCCGCGACGAGCGGGAGATCGTCCGAGCCGGGCACGTAATCGGCGTGGCGGCCATCGAGCGCGTCGAAGGCGACGAGGTCCCATCCACCGACCTGGACCCGCCACCGCACGCGCGGAGAAACGCCGCTCACTTACGGGCCCACGACCGCCTCTCGCTGCTGCGTCCACACGCGGGGGTGATCCACGGGCAGCCCCTTGAGGTATACCTCCCCCTGCTCGGTCATCAGCCGCGCAGCGACGGCGGAGTTGAAGCCGGACGACACGGCTTCGACGCGCAGGAGCCGACCGGTGCGGGCGAGTACGGCGCCCCGCGCATCATCCGGCAGGGCGGCGAAGTCGATGCGAGCGGTCGGCATGGGTGCACTTTCGCAGAGCGGGGGTGGCCCCGCCCACAGCACGACGGCTGTCGGCGAGGCCGCCCAGGGCCACCGTTTCTGGTGCGGGCGATCTGGTACGCCTTCGCCCCTGCCGGGATCAGGACCAGACACACGGCACGGGACAACTCGGAGCGTCCAGCCAGATGCGCTGCGCCTTGGCTGTCACGGTCACACCGAAGCGCTCGCGGCCGGGTCGGCCCTTCTCGGCGTACAACTCGTGGGCAGCCTCTACGGCGTCCCACAGCAGGCGCGGTCCGGCCTGCCTCACGGTCCCGTCCTCGGAGCGTGCCCACGAGCCGTCAACGGCCCACAGTTCCACGGCCGTCACATGGCCATTGGCGTCACGCTCCGACGCGAAGGCCGTCTCGGGCGCGACCAGGGACAGTACGAAGCGGAACTCGTCGTCCTCCGCGACGGTCGCGAGGTCCAGGCCGGTGAGCCGGCCGCTCGTCGGACGCGGTCTGCCGGGGTGCGCCGGTGTACCGGTGGTGCCGGCCTCCCGGGCGGTCATGAAGTACGAGCGGGAGGGCAGGAAGTGGCCTTCCGCGCGGCCGTGGTCGCTGACGACCAGGCATACTGTGCCCCAGCCCAGCGGGCACACGATCATGCCTGCGGATCGCACCTGCTCCAGCCAGACCGCCGGGATCCTGGAGAAACCGCAGGTGGCGATCAGACGGTCGTACGGGGCCCCGGCCGGATATCCGTCGCGGCCGTCTCCGGTCACGACGATCGGCGTAAATCCGGCGCGCCCCAAGCGCGATTTCGCCAAGCGTGCCAGTTCGGGGTCGACTTCCACCGTGACCACCTGGTCACTGCCCAACCGCTTCGACAGAAGGGCCGCGTTGTACCCGGTCCCGGTGGCTACCTCAAGCACCCGGTTGCCGTCGGCCACGTCCAGCGCCTGAAGCATGGCAGCCATCAAGCCCGGCGCGGTCGACGACGAGGTGGCCACGCCGTCCGTCATCTGCGTAGCCAGCGCGTCATCGGCGTACACCAGGTCGAGCCAGTCGGGACAGGCTGCCGACACGGGCCGCTGCCCGCCGTCGGACAGGGTCCAGAATTCCGGTACGAACGGATGGCGCGGTACGGTCTCGAAGACCTCGCGCCAGGTGGGGTCGGTCAGTTGGCCGCCGGCTTCCAGAGTGTCGGCCAGTGCCGCACGCAGTTCGGCGGCGCGTTCTTCGGTGTGCGTCGTCATGGTCGTCCCCTGGTGAGCAGGCCGGCGAGGTGCGCGGCGATGGGCAGGCCGGTCCTGTGCTGGATCCAGGACCACTCTCCGGACGGGTTGCACTCGAACATCACCCAGTCCCCGGTCGGCGTGACTGCGAAGTCGAACGCCCCGAAGTCGAGCCGGAAGTGCGCCAGCCAGCCCAGCACCCCTGCCCGCACGTCGTCCGGCACTTCGCACACGTCGTAGGTGAGGGCGCCGTAGTCGCTGCGCCAGTCGACCCGGGAGGCGTCGCTGCCCGCGTGAATCTCGGCCGCGAACATGTCCGTGCCCACGACGGTCAGCCGTACTTCATGGGACTTGGGGATCCACTCCTGGAACAGGTGCGCCGTAAGGGAGACAGTGTCGTCGATGGTGCCGGGGTCGATCAAGGTCGTCGGTACTCCGGTGCGGCGGCCGTCCGGGTACTCCAGCGGGCCGCCCATGAGCGGCTTGCAGATCACCGGCCCGCCCACCTTCCGGCAGAACTCCCGTGCCGCCCCGGGGTCAGTGGTGATCAGCGACCGTGGGGTACGCAGCCCATGCGCAGCCGCCACCGGGAGCTGTCCCGGCTTGTGGGAGGCGATGCCGTCCACGTCCGGCCGGTTGACCCATGTCACCGGCAGCGCGTACAGCGTGCCGAGCAGACCGGCCAGCGCCTGCTCGTTCGCCCATGTGCGGTGGGGCTCGTGCAGTTCATCGGATACGGCGGGAAGGCGGGGCCGCCTGTAGTAGACGGCCCTCACCTCCTCCAGCCGTACGGAGCGATACTCGTCGGCCAAAGTCCCCGCCCAGGGCGCTGAGGCATGCTCGGCGGACAGGGAGACGGACGAGGGGAAGTTCCCCATGTCGAACCGCATCACCGGTACGTGCCGGATCGCGAGTTCGTCGACCACCAGATCCGCCGCTGGGTCCAGTTCCTTGGTGACGACCAGCACCGGGCCGCCGGACAGACGCCGCGTCACCGCATCACGTACGGGTCGGACGTGTCGTCGTTCTTGCTGTCCCAGTTCGTGTTCGTGCAGCTCCCCGCCAAGGACGTGGACCGGCTCCACAGCGAACCGGAGGCGTCAGCAAGGACGTTGACCTGACGTACCGGATCGTAGGCGAATGACCCCGCGTCCAGGGTCACTGTGTACGGGGTGCGTTCGGCGCGGGCACCGAAGGGGATGACTGCTGCCATGGGCATGTGTGTCTCCTGTCTTTGATACTGCGGAAATTCCACGAACGTCGATGTGTGGCAGACCGGCCACGAGCGGCGCGCTCACAGACGGCCGTTCGCACGCAGTTCGGCCCAAACGCGTTTCCCGCCCCGGACCAACTCGCTTCCCCAGGTGTCGGCGAGTGCGTCGACCAGAAGGAGGCCGCGGCCGTCCTCGTCGTCAGGGGAGGGTGTGCCCGGGGCAGGTCTGGCACGAGAGGTGTCTGTGACGACGATCCGCACGGACTCGGTGCCCGTGCGAGTGATCGAGGCTCCGATGGTGGCCGCGTCGGTGTGCTCGATCGCGTTGGTCACCAATTCCGTGACAATCTGCGTTGCCGCGAACACCAGATGCGGAAGGCTCCAGGCATCCAGGGCCAGCGCTATGTCCCGACGTGCCCGAGCGACGGCTTCCGGCTTCCTCGGATACCTCTCGTGGTAGCGCTGTGGTCCTACCGATGCGGCCGTCGTGGTCATCGTCGCGTCCCTTGGGGGTGCTCGCGTTCTCGCCCAGGGAAGTTGACTCCGAAGCATCTGTAACGTCGCCCACGGTGACAGCCTCCCTACTAGGCTCGTTCAGTGATGCATACGACGGTAGAGAGCCGTGATCACTACTTGAAGTGACTGTGGGTACGAGTGGTTTGCAGCGAACCATCGGGAATGGGGCTGTCGATGCGGTCGAGTTCGCGACAAACCCTGACCGGGAGTCAGAGAACAGTCGAGCGCTCACGCGCGGGCGTCATCTCCGGCTACGTCTTCCGGGTCATTCGGGAGCAGCAAGGACGTACGCAGGAGGAGGCGGCCGAGGAGCTGCGAGTGTCCGCCGACACGATCGCGGGGTGGGAATCCGGTAGGCGGCCCCTGACCGCTGTTCCGGTCGGGCACATGCTCGTACACCACCACCGGCTGCTGCAGATGGGCACCGCCCCGGCACTTCTGCAAGTCCTCGGCCACGCACTGGAAGCGGACGTCCTTCTCGCCAACGCCCTCGACGAAGAGGCTGTCATCGAGGACAGCCCACTCGGGGCCTGGGTGATGCAGCGGGACCTCGTCGAGATCCTTGCGTGGCCCCTCAACGACGTACCACCCCAACCCATCCGTGAGCTGCCCACCCCGCCCCGGAAGCGTCGAGGGCCCTCGCCCGTCGGGCCGGATCTGTCGTCCTCAGAACGGACACGCTTCTTCACGCGGATGCGACGCACCGCAGAACAGGCCCGCGGCGAGGACCAGTTCCTCCTCCGCCGCCAGGCGCTCTACCTCTCCGGCTACGACGACCAGGACGACACTTCGCAGTGGCTCTCCCACCAGCAGGCCACCGAACGCCCTGGCGACTGGCTCAGCCGATGGCTCAACTCCCGCTCTGTCGCAGCAGTCTCGGCCCGGCAGGGAGACCGGGACCGCATGAGCCACTTCATCGACACCGCCCTTGCCGACGATGACGCCGGCGAGGCCGCGAACCTGAACTACTGGGCGTACTGGATCGGCGAGACCGCCCACCTCGAATTGAATGACGACTTCATCGCCGCCCGCACTCCCGGACCGTGGCCGGGCGACAAGCTGCTCACTCACCTCGTTCACGGTCTCGCGCCGCACCACGGCTACGTCGACCTCAACATCCACTCGGTGTGGTCCCTGCTCCAGATCCGGCCCAACCTGCTGCGATCCGGCACAGCGGGCCGCGCCCTGCGCGATCGGCTACCCGTGATGTTTGGATAGCCGGGAGCTGTCGGCGCGCGGGCGTCGGGAGCTGGAGAGCATCCGGTACGCGATCCGCCTCGCCGAGGCGTGAGGCGTGAGAGGAGACCGACGGTGACTGAAGACCTGTCCGCGGTGGCCCGGTTCCTGTACGAGGCGGGGACCCTGAAGCAGACCAAACGCACCGGCTGGTGGATGGCCGGCGTACGCGACCCCGAGTCCGTGGCCGAGCACTCCTGGCGTACCGCTCTCCTCGCGACGATCATCGCGAAACTCGAAGGCGCCGACCCCGCACGGGCCGCGTACCTCGCGGTGTGGCACGACTCCCAGGAGACGCGGACCGGTGACGTGAACCACCTCGGCAAGAAGTACGCCCCCGGCGCCGACCCACGGGCCGTCACCGCCGACCAAGTCGCAGGCATGCCGGAGATCCTGGCCTCGGCGGTGCGCGACCTCGTCGCCGAGTACGAGGAGAAGGAAACCGCCGAGGCCATCTGCGCCCGGGACGCCGACAAACTCGAATGCATGATCCAGGGCGTCGAGTACAAGGCCCAGGGCTACGAGAACGCCCAGCGCTGGGTCGACAACAGCCGCGCCCGGCTCACCACCAGGTCGGCCAACGAACTCGCCGACGCGGTACTCGCCACCGGGTCCCTGGACTGGCTGCGCGCGGCACTCGGGGAGAAGCGGAGCTGAGGCCGGTCTTCGATCCGCGCCGACGACGGCCGTAGGACCCGGGGCTCGGAGTTCAGGGCCCGGACTTCAGGTCCCTGGTTTCCGCGTCCGGGTCGATGTTCGCCCCTATCTCCCCCTTCTCCCCCTTCTCCCC
>NZ_LIQQ01000441.1 GCF_001418565.1 Streptomyces graminilatus
CTGCGGGGGACGGGGGTGTAGTCGAGGCGGTCTTCGTGGAGGAGGGGTTCGTCGGGCATGGGGGCACCTCCAGGCGCGCAGGGTCGCCGATGGGTGATCGGCTGAGCACCGAACGTAGCGAGCCATTAAGCTTGAGCACAAGCGGCTTGGAGACAATTGGCTCCATCGTGTGACGCACCCTCCCCGAGGCGCGAGACTTGTCCCGTGAACCGATCCGCTCCAGCAGGTAATCGAGCGTCAACTGTCCTGGGCCGCCGTCTCGGTGGGGAGTTGCTACGCCTCCGGGACGCCTCCGGACAGACCCAGCAGCAAGCCGCCCGTGTTCTCGATGCGACCAACTCGAAGATCGTGAAGATGGAGCAGGGCTTGGTGCCGATGCGTGACGTCGATATCCGGGCACTGGCCGAGTGCTACGGCGTGGAAAACCCGAAGACACTCAGCCGACTTCTCGCCCTCGCCAAGCTCGATCGCGAGCGCCGCAAGGCAAGAGGGTGGTGGCAACACGCCCCGCAGGCCAAGGGGATCGCCGAGTACATCGCCATGGAGGATGCCGCCTCCGAGATCCGCGCGTGGCAACAGTCCCTGGTTCCAGGGCTGTTGCAGACTCCCGAGTACACCCGAGGAGTGGTTGTCAGCGCGGGCACGTGGCAGGACCCCGACGAGATCGAGGGCGTTGTCGATGTACGGCAGAAGCGCCAGGCCCGGCTGTCAGGAAGTGCCCCACTCCAGTTCTACGCGGTCATCGGAGAGGGCGTCCTGCATCAACAGGTCGGCGGCCCCGAGGTCATGCGCGCCCAGTTGCAGCACCTGATCGAGGTCGCCGAACTCCCCAACGTACGCGTCCAGGTACTACCGTTCCGCGCCGGCGGCCACGCATGCATCGGCGGTTCCTTCAACGTCGTCTCGTTCGTGGAAGCCGAGGCGGTTGACGTGGTCCACGTCGACAGCATCGCGGCTACCGTGTGGGTCGAGAACGAGGCCGAAAGTACGACGTACAGCTCATTCTTCGACCGCACGGCAAGACTGAGCCTGGCCCCGAAGGACTCACTCAGGCTGATCGAGAGCATCTACGAGGACATGCGTTGACAGACCACTTCAGATTCGTGAAGCCCAGCTACAGCACCGCCAGCGGCGAATGCGTCGAAGTCGCCCGCAACAACCCCGAAGTCATCGCCGTACGCGACTCCAAGACACCCCTCGGCCCCGACGCCCCCATACTCCGCCTCTCCCCCACCGCCTGGCGGGAGTTCACGGCCGCGCGGTGATCCCGGCGCCTCGCGTGTTCAGGATGGGTTGCGCCCGGAGACAACGCCCGTTCGCCGTCCGGCCGTAACGCCTGCCGCCCATTGCACATGGCCGATTAACAGTGCTTGAATTCGCAAGCTCGGTGAATGTGACTGTGCGACAGGGACGTACAGCTACAACTGACGACAGTTCCCCCGCGTTTGGGCGGCCACGTCGAAATGGAGAAAACGTGAGTTGCTCGCACGCAGCCAGATGTCCCCTTTTCCCCTATCTCAGGTCGAGTCTGCATGGCTGGCGCGACTTTTACTGTGACAGCGAGCACGAGTGGCGTGACTGTGCGCGCTACAGGATGTCGCTCACCGGTGAGCG
>NZ_LIQQ01000442.1 GCF_001418565.1 Streptomyces graminilatus
CTCTCCCCCCTCACCCCACCTCGTTCTCCGCCACCGCCTCGCCCCGTACCGTCACATCACCGCCGTAGAACAGGCCCGTGAACACCGGCGAGTACGTCAACCTGACCTCGACCCGCACCTCGTTGGCGTCCGCCGTCACGCAGTGGGACGCGCCCGTGTCCGCGGCGGACATGCCCATCTCCTGGGCGAAGGCCTTCACACGGGCGTCGCAGTTCTGGAAGTTGATCGGGGCGCCGCCCGCCGCGTTGCGGTAGAGGGCGTCGAGGTCGATGTCCTGGGCGGCGTAACGCGCCGCCTGTTCCGCTATGTCCGCCGCCCGTTCGCGCTTCGAGATGGACATGCCGCCGTCGATCACGAAGGCGGAGAGCGAGAGGAAGAGAAGGGCGAAGATGATCACGGCTCCGGCGCCTGAGCCCCGGTCGTCGAGGCGGGCCGACCGGCGCTCGCACCAGTCGCGTACGGGTAGACGTTCGGCATAGGGCACCCTTGGTCTCAGCAGCGTCATGCCGTCCTCCGGAACGGGTCCAGCGGTGAACTGAAGCTCGCCGTCAGCGTCGTCGGGATGTCCAGGCCGAGCATCGCCAGGCCCCGCACCTCGCAGCTCACCTCGACCGTGAAGATGGTGTCGGGCTCGAAGCCGGCGCTGGTCTGGGTCACCGTGACCGGGCCGGAGCAGATGTCCGTGAGGTCGGCCTCCGCCGCCTTCGCGGCCTCCGCCATCGCCGTACCGTGATCCTTCTGGATCGACCCGGCCCGGGCCGCGTCCCGCGCGGCCCCGTCCAACGCCCCGCGCCCGTCGACCAGTTGACCGAAGGCCACCAGCACCAGGATGAACATGATCATCACCGGGGCGAGGATCACCACCTCGATGGTGGACAGGCCACGGTCGCCCCGGTCGCCTCGGTGGTCCCGGTCGCGAACAAGGGTTGCCCGTACGCGAGTTACAAGATCAGGGATAGTCATCATCGGTTCCCGTCGTCCCGCACGAACCGCTCCACCGGGCCCACCGACTGCGCGTGCACGGTCAGATCCAAGCCCGGGAACACCGTGGGCACCCGTGCCGTGATCTCCACGCCCACCGTGTTCTGCTCCGGCTGGAGCATCGTCACGTCCGGCGACAGGACGAGGGCCGGACCAAGTTGCTGGATGTAGCTGTCCACCATGTCCCGCGCCTCGCCCCGCCACGCACCCGGCTGGTCGTGCGCCATCGCGCGGGCCTTGCGGGCTCCGGCCTGGGCCGCCGCCTGGGCGACGTGGTCCGCGAAGAAGTACAGCGCGAACTGTACGGTCGCGAAGATCATGAAGAAGAGTACGGGCGTCAGCAGCACGAACTCGATCGCGGTCATGCCGGAGTCGGACGTACGGGAGCCGGGCGCACCGGAGTTCGGCGTCCCGGCATCGCCTCGGGCGGACGTCGGCTTCCGTGCGGCCTCAACCCTCCTGCGTACCCATCCGCCTGCGCCACCACCCACGAGCAACAACCCCGTCAACTGACTCGACCCCGTACAACCCGTTCCCGTACGTCCGATCAGCAGGTGCCGCTCGCCTTGGCGCCCTTGATGCAGTCGCCGACCTTGTTGGCGCCGTCGCTCAGCGCGGTGTTGATGATCGCGGCGACCACGCCGACGATCGCCACGACGACCGCCGAGATGATGACCCACTCGACCGCGGACGCGCCCCGGTCCAGCTCACCGGAGCGGGCGCGCTGCACGCGGCCCCGCAGGAAGGTGACCAGGAAGTCCATTGCTGGGACCCCGGTGCTGAAGTTCCGTCCGTTCATGGTGAGTTGTCCTCTCAATGCGAAACGTGGGTATGGGTAGTACTGGGCCGGCGACGACTCAGACCTGGAACACGCGCATCGCCGCCGGGTAGATCAGGAACACCAGGAACCCGGCGCACAGCAGCAGTTGCGCCACGAGCATCGACTGCGACTTCTCGCCCGCGCTGCCCTCGATCTCCGCCAGTTCGCGGTGCCGCATGGTCTCCGCGCGGGAGGCGAGCGACTCGCGCACCTTCGCGCCGTCGTCCGCGACCAGGGCGAGGGAGGCGGAGAGGTCCTTGAGTTCCTCCACGCCCAGCTCCTCGCCCAGTGAACCGAGCGCCTGCCACTGGCTGGTGCCGGTGATACGGGCGTCCGCGAGGGCGTTGCGGATGCGCTGCGTGGCCCAGCCGTCCGACACCTCCGCCGCCGCCATCAGCGCCTCGGGCAGACCCCGGCCTCCGGCCAGGCTCATCGACACGAGGTCGAGGTACGCCCCGATCACCCGCCGCAGGTCGCGTCGCTTGTCGGCGGCGTCCCGCCGTACCTCCAGATCGGGGAGGAAGAAGAAGACCAGCGCGAAGAGCAGCGCCAGCCAGACCGGGATGGCCGGGCTCCTGCCGATGCCCAGCGTGAGGACGATGACGAAGAGGAACGGGCCGAAGAACAGACCGGTCGCCCCCAGCAGCACCTTCGTGGCGAGGAAGTTCTCCCAGCTCCGCTCCAGGACGGCCAGATCGGCCCGCAGCGAGCGCTGTTCCCAGCCCTGCTGGAAGTAGAAGTCCGAGACACGGGCGCCCACTTGGGCCCGGAGCGTGCCGATCCGGCCGGTGTCCTGGGCGCGTTGGGCCGACTCGTACGCCGTTCCCCGCGCCCGCATCGCGTCGACGCGCGCGACCTGCGCGACCGCACTCCGCTTCGACGGCATCAACGCCCGTACGAGGACGTAGACACCGAGGCCCAGGGTGGCGCCGACCAGCACGGGCATGGTCAGGTCGTTCATCGACGTACCCCCTCTTCGGCACCGGTCGCACCGGCCCCGTACGGCGGCTGACCCTGCGCCCCTTGGGCGGGGGTCTGGGACGGCCGTACGAACTGAACCGACAACTGGTCCCGTACCAGGAAGCGTTCAGGTGTCTCGATGGTCGACAGCTTGCGCAGCCACCAGAAGCCGAGGGCGAACAGACCGCAGACGCAGGCGAGTACGAGCTGTCCGATCGGCGTTCCGTACGGCTCGACGAACTCCCGGTTGAAAATGGCGAGTCCGAGGACGAAGCCGACCGACACCACGACAACGATCTGTACGGACCTACGAGTTGACGACCGCTGCGCCATGACCCGCTGCCGCATGTCGACCTCCTCGCGTGCCGACTTCGCGAGCGCGCCCAGGACCTGCCGCAGACCCGGGCCGCGCAGCCGCGAGTTGAGGATGAGCGCGGCGACGATGATGTCGGCGGACGCGTCGTCGATCTCGTCCGCGAGCTGCTGGAGCGCCTCGGGGAGCGGGGTACGGGAGCGGAGGCGGTCGACCATCGCGTCCAGGTGCGGACGCAGTACGGGGGCCGCCGCGCGCGCCGACGCCGGGATCGCCTGCTCCAGACCGACCGCGCCGGCGATCGTGTCGCGCAGCGACTCCGTCCAGGAGGCGAGGGCCTCCACCCGCCGCATGCCGGCCCGTTCCTCCGCCGCGCCGCCGAAGAGGCGGTCCCAGAAGAAGACGAGGACACCGGCCGCGATACCGGCCACCGCCCACCGGGTGAGCACCAGTACGGCGAGTCCGACGAGGGCGGCGAGCGAACCGCGCCGACCCGCGAACCGGAGGAGTTCGTTGGCGCGGTCGGCGGCCTTCTGCTTCTCGTGCTCCGGCTTGGCGGGCAGCCCACGGATCGCGATCACCAGCAGCGCGAGCCCTCCGCCGACGGCGACACCGGTCACGAGCGAGTACAGGACCTCCATGGAGAACAGTCCGCCCATGGAGCCGATGGAATTCATGGAGCTCATGGAGCTCATGGAGCCGAGCGAGCCGAGCGAGCCGACAGCCGCCGAGTACGTGTGCCCGTACGTCGACGAGACACCGCTGATTGTCGTCATGGTCACCCCCAGTTCCCGCCGGGCAACCGGTACCCGTGCGCGACCAGATCGTCGAGGCAGGAGATGGGCGCGTGCGGCACGACGCGGCCGTCCGGGGTCTCGGCGAAGACCTCGCTGGACAGGACGCGGCCGTCCACGCCGTTGACCTCGCGGACCGACGTCACCATGCGCTGAAGACGGCCGCCCGTCTGGTGGTTGTTGCGCCGCTGGATGAAGACGACGAAGTTCACCGCGCCCGCGACGAGCATCTGGCTGGCCTCGATGGGCAGCCGCTCGCGCGCCTGGAGCGCGTACGTGGAGATGCGGTTGAAGACCTCGTGCGAGCTGTTGGCGTGGATCGTGGAGAGTGAGCCGTCGTTGCCCTGCGACATCGCGTTGAGCATGGTCACGATCTCGTCGCCGAGCACCTCACCGACGATGACGCGCGAGGGGTTCATACGCAGCGACCGCCGCACCAGCTCGGCCATCGAAATCATGCCCTGGCCCTCGGAGTTGGGCAGCCGTTCCTCGAACGCCACGACGTTGGGGTGGAGTTCGGGAAACTGGTCGAGGCCCAGCTCCAGCGCGCGCTCGACGGTGATGAGGCGTTCGTGCGGCGGGATTTCGTTGGCGAGAGCCCGAAGCAGCGTCGTCTTACCGGCGTTGGTGGCACCCGCGATCATGATGTTCTTCCGGGCGCGCACGGCACAGGCCATGAAGTGCGCGACTTCCGGAGTCACGGTCCCGTTCCCGACGAGGTCGGAGATGAAGACCTTCCCCATGCGCGCACGACGGATGGAGAGCGCGGGCCGCCGGGTCACATCCATCACGGCGGACAGTCGGGACCCGTCGGGCAGCCGCAGGTCGAGCTGCGGATTGGCGGAGTCGAAGGGCCGGGAGGAGAGCCCGGAGTATGCGCCGAGCACCTGGATCAGCTCGATGAGCTCCTCGTCGGACTCGGCGACCGGTTCCCCGGCGACCTCACGCCCGTCGGAATACCCGACGAACACCTGGTCGTAGCCGTTGATGTCGATGTTCTCGACGTCGACATCGTCGAGCAGCGGCTGGAGCCGCCCGACGCCGAACAGCGCGGCGTGCACGGCAGCCGCGTACTGCTCCTCGGTCTCGGCGTCCAGCGGCGTGCGCCCGGCGTTGATCTCCGTACGCGCGTGGTCCTCAAGGAGCTGGGCGATGACGGCACGCGCGTACTGCCGCTCGTCCTCACCGGACATCGGCGTGACGCTGGAGGCCTGGTCGAGCCGACGCTGCTCGGAGATCCGGTCACCTGCGTCCTGCCGGAACCGCTTGACCAGCGAGTGGTCGACAGCGGTCATCGGCCGGCTCCGGCATGACCGGAGTACCCGGCCTGCGGACCGGGCCCATGACCGGGCATGTGACCGGCCGCCTGACTGACGGCCGACTGCTGAACCTGCTGAACCGGCTGAACCGGGGTGGGTACGGTCGTCCATGCGGCGCCGTACTGCTGATACAGATCCGAAGTCACCTTGCGGGCCGACCGGATGAGCATCGACTTGTCGAGCCGCCCGCGCCTGCGCCCCGCCAACTGCTCGGCCCCGGCCGGGTCTTCGGCGAGCGTGCCCACGACGCGTGCACCGGTCTGCGCGTGTACGAGCATGTCGTTGACCTGGTTGACCAGCTTGCCGGAGTTGTTCGGGTCGGCGATGAGGACGACCCCGACGAGGGGGTTGGCGAGGCTCGCGGCGCCGCGCGGACCGCCGTGCAGCTTGACGGAGAGGGCGGCGGCACGGTCGCGTACGCGGGCGATGGCCTCGGGCTCGGTGCGGGAGATGAGCAGTACGAGGGCGGCGTGCGGGAACAGTTCGACGGCAGGCGTGTCCCCGCTGATGCGTCCGCAGTCGGCGATGACGTCGGCGGGCGCGTTCGGGGAGTCACCGAGCTGCGCGAAGGCGCTGCCGAGGGTGGGCCAGAGCCCGGCGAGCCCGGCGGCCTGCTCGGCGATCCCGAGCCCGACGAGAACTTCGAGCCCACCGCTCAACGGCTGCACGTGGTCCCAGAGTTGATCGGGAACAAGCCCGCGTCGGGCGGTTGCCGCAATCGACAGCATGCCGGTGTTCGGGTTGAGCATCCCGCCGTGCGCGGCGGCACTGCGGTAGACGAGGTCACCGCCGGCCGGGTCGGTCTCGGCGAGCAGGGCCCGCCGGGGCCAGACCGCCGCGAGCGCGACGGCGGCGGTGGTCACGCCGGGGGAACCCTTGTCGGCGGCAAGGACGATGAGCGCCATGGTTCTGGTGCCGCCTTCAGCTACTGGGGATGAGCACGAGGGCCACTTGGCCGACGGCTGCGGCCTGCGCGAGGTCGGCGGCCCTGGCGCTGTCGACGGTGAGGGTGACAGGCAGGTTGGTATTGCTTATGACGTCACTGTCCTTGGCCTGCTGTACGCCGCTGACCTTGGCCTTGTCCACGATCAGACTGGTACCGGCACCGGACGAGGAGGAGCCACCGGCCCCCGTACCGGAACTGGAACCGGTACCGGTGCTGGTGCCGGTGCCGGACGAGCTGACGCGGTAGGCGGCGACGAGGTCACCCTGCTTGAGGCCGGTCGGGTACTGCCCCTGCTTGAGGGAGAGTCCGACGATGGCCTGTCCGGCGCCGAGGCCGGTCTCGTCGGTGAACATCTGCCCGACGGGGACGACACCCGCGGGGATGGCGCTGACGGCCTTCAGCTTCATCAGGCCGGACAGTTGCTCCCATGGGACGTAGTTGATGCCTTTGTCGTCGGCGACCAGGACGGACGTCGTGTTGTCCTTGGTGACGGACCCTCCGGCGGGAATGGGAGCGGTCACCTTGACGACCTCGATCCGGTCCCCCGCCCGCAGTACGAGCGTCGTCGCGCCCAGCGCACCGACCAGAATCAGCAGCACGGCGAGAGCGGCGAGAGCCGGCTTGCGCTCGCGAGGCGGCGCCGGGAGCCGCTCACCGGCCATCGGCTGAACGGGCACCGAGGAACGGCCGCCGCCCGCACCCGTACGCTCCTGGATCTTCACGCAACAGCTCCCCGTACACCCAAGACAAATATCGCCAATAGCGCCAACTGGCGCACCGAATAGGACACTTCACTCGCGGTGTACACCGTACGCAATGCGCAAAAGCGCGAATGTGCGCGATACACCCCTATTGGACGTAACGCCCGCCCAGCCGGCCAACCAGCCGACGCTGGAGTGAGTGTCAAGCGATGGCACCGTATCAGCCGCACATAAGCCCCTCAAGGCACGTTCCGGATCACGAGCAGCGCGGAGCGCAACGCTGTTCACATGCAACTACAGCCGCACAGCTTCCAGTTGAACACAGCGATACGGATACGAAAGCTACTGTGCACACGCGAATCCGTTGCCGAGTCGACACCCCCGACCCGGGCGCCCTGCACCACCACCCCACCCTTCACCACGGGTCTGCCATGAGGCCTGCACGATTCGCTCACGCTTCGCGGGCTCACAAGCGGCCGCGAACTCAGCCGTACGAGGGACACGCCTCCACCCGTCGTCAACTTGCGCACCGGCCTGAAGCTGCCGGATGGGTGCTGCTGTCACCCCAGGGTCCGGGACGCCACCCCTCCGGTCCCGATCGCTACCGCGAAGACGGACGAATCAGCGGGCTCCCGGCGCTGCCGTTATGCCAGGGCGGCCGGCAGACCCGCCCGGCCCCGAGCGGGTCTGCGGGGGCAGACGCGAAGGACACAGAACTCCTCGATTTTGCACCAATAGATTCACAAACACCCCTGCTGCAAGGCCGGTCCAGCGTGGCAGGACCACAAGTTCCCCAGATACCGTCAGGGCTCTCAGTCGTATCGACATCTCACGGGGAGCCCACCTTGAAGCGCCGCTCTTTGCCCGTTGCTGCCGCGTTCACCACCGCCGCAGCCCTTCTCCTGACGGCCTGCGGCAGCGGAGAGACCAACTCCGGCTCCAACGACAAGATCGCCGGCGCCGAACGGGGCGCGGGGACACCGACGAGGTCGGCGGAGCCGTCGGCGGCAGGGGTGGTGGCCAACCCGGACGGCGTAGACGTGTCCGTACCCAAGGACATGAACCTGGTCTTCGACTGGCCCAAGCCGGCCAACAGGAACGAGGCGGCTGCGATGGATGACGCCGCCAACTACGTCCGTGCCATCTACCGGGGCGTCGACAGGCGCACGACCAAGGACGCGGCCGTGATCGCCTACTCCACTGGTGGAGGGCTCCACTATGCGAAGACGCAGATCGACAGCAGGATCGCGGGCGGTTGGACAGCCACTGGCACCCGGCGCCATTACCAGGCCACCACCCGATCGGCCCCGAACGGCAACGCCGTGGAAGTCGCGTTCTGCGTGGACTCAAGCAAGTTCTACGGCAAAGAGATCAAGACCGGGAAGGTCCTGAAGACCACGCCCAGCATCGCGGACTTCGACTACTTCAAGATCGTAATGGTCAAGTTCCCCACCGGTGAGGGGCTGTGGCAGGCGTCCAAGGTGTTCGTCGAGACGAAGGCGGCGAAATGCCAGTGACCCGTTCTCGACGTAAGACCCGCAACGCCGGCACGGCTGCCCTGGCCCTGGCCCTGGCCCTGAGCACCTTCATCCTCACGAAACCGGCTTACGCGGCAGAACCAACAGGCAACGGCCAGGGAGCCGGCGCAGACCAGCAAGGCGGCAGCGACGACACCGGCATCTACGCAGCCGCCCAGGTCAAGTACTCCGGATCCGTCGCCAAGGGCGGCAGCACCGGCAACGTAACGTCCGCCGACGTCAACTGGACGCCCCCACCCTGCTGGTACGCCCCGTACCTCGGCGCCAAGGCTTTCAAGAAGAAGATGTCCGAGAGCATCGGCGAAGCCAAGAACACGCCCGGCATGGGAGGCACCGCAGGCGCGGCGATCGGCGACGTACGGCGCCACTTCGAGGACGACTACGGCTGGACCGACACCCCCGGCTACAAGGACTACAACGTCGACAAGGACGGCGACGGGATGTTCTGGGCCGGCATCGAGAACCCCGACGAGCCGGACGTCCTCAAGCGGACCTCGTGCACAGACCTCCCCTTCTGGGTCGACAACGGCGAAGCCCCGCCGCCCCAGTACGAAGAGGCCATCAGCCCGGAGATTCTCGCCGGCCTCGCCTACCAGCACATGCGGCTTCCCGACACCAGGGTCACCCTCGCCCCCGCCGCCAACACCAAGGTGAACCTGCCGACTTGGGCCTGGCTCGACAGGGCCGTCTTCGACGAGGTCCGGGCGACAGCGTCCCTCGACGTCCTCGGCTTCAACATCCAGGCCACGACCACCGCCAAGCCCGTGTCGCTCAAACTGGAACCGGGCACCGAGGACGCCGAGACCTACCCGGCCTCCGGCGAGTGCCCCATCAACGCCGACGGCTCGATCGGCGAGCCCTACACCACGGGCAGGTCCAACCAGACACCGCCGTGCGGAATCAGATACCTGCGCTCCTCGGGCGACGGCACATACAGGCTGCGGGCGACCATCACCTGGGCCATCGCCTGGACCGGCACCGGCGGCACGGGCGGCGGACTGCCCAACGGCACGTTCGGCGGCGAACAGGCGATCGCTGTGCAAGAGATTCAGGCTGTCAATCGGTGAGTGCGGCACCGTCACACCACGCACGGGGGGAGAAGCACAAGTGGCAGAACCGGACCTGACGGTCGACTTCGCGTTCCTCGCGGAGTCCGAGCGGAAGCTCGGCCAGCTGAAGAAGGAGTTCGAGGACCTTGAGAACCGTCGCGACGACATGCGCCGTCACTGGGGCTCCGGCGCGATCGCCGATGCCATGGACGAGTTCGTGGACAACTGGGACGACTACCGAACGAAGCTCGTCGAGGGCATCACGTCGGTCGGCGAACTCGTGGCCGGTACCAAGAAGGAGTTCGAGGACCTTGAGAAGCAGCTGAGCAAGCGCGACGAGAGGAAGCCGAAGAGGTGACAACATCTACGTCAAAGCGCAGGCCGGTCGACTGGCAGCCGCTCCGCGACTCCGACCCGGTGCCCGGCGATCCTGAAGAGATCCGCGCCGAGGTCCGACACATGGTGTCGGTCGCCCAAAAGCTCCGGGCCCAGGCCAAGAACCTCCAGGCCATTAGTAACGAGGACAGTCTCAAGGGCAAGTACGTCAAACGCCTGCGAGAAGACTCCGGCACGCTGCAGAAACACATGCGGGAGGTGGCCAGCCGCTATGAGCGTGTCCACGGTCATCTCACCACCTGGGCCAACGAGTTGGACGACTTCCAGACCGAGGCCGACAAGGTACTGAGCCGGGCCGAGGAGAAGCAGGACGAGATCGAGGCCGAGAAGGCCAGTGCAGCCGACGCCAGCGACAAGGGCGCTCCGAAGCTGTCCGGCAGCGGAGAAACTGAAGACCCTTTGCAGACGTACCGGAATCAGCTGGACACCATCACCGGCGAACGCGACGACCGGGCCAGCCATCACGCGCGCAAGATCAGGGACGAGATCGACGACGTCATCGAGGACTCCTGGTGGGACAACGTCAAGGGGTGGTTCCACGACAACGCGGACTGGATCAAGACCGTCCTCGACGGGCTGGGCTGGATCGCCACCATCGCCGGCATCGTCGCCATCTGGATCCCCGGCCTGAACCTCCTGGTCCTCGGCATCGCCCTGCTGACCATCGCGGCCAGATCCATGCTGGTCGCCTCCGGCGACGCGTCCTGGACCGATCTGGCGTTCGACGTCGGCGGGTTGCTTCTGATGGGCGTCGGCCGTGGTGGCATCAACCTACTCAAGGGCGCGAACAAGGTCACCAGCACTGCCGCCCAAGCCAGCCGAACCGCCGGACTCAAGGCGGGCCTCAGGTCGCACAAGGGAATGCTCAACGATCTGAGCAAAGCCATGGCGGGCGCTCAGGACGACGTATCGCGGAGGTTCTTCTCGGACCTGCGCAATTTCACCCTGAAGAAGATCTCCGGGGATACCGGCCTGGTCGCCAAGGGGCCGACGGAGGTGTCCGCACTTGCCAAGTGGGCGCATCTCGGTGACGACGAGGCAGCCGGGCTGTTCGGGCAGCTCCGTGCGAACAAGGGTGTGTTCTCCGATGCCGTATCGGGCGGGGCCTCCAAACTCGGGCACGTGGGATACGGGGCGTCCATGTTCGCCACCTACGCCGGTATGGGCGTCGACGTCATGGACAAGTCGCTGAGCAAGAGCGACTCCCTCGGCTGGCTGGACGGGCATCACCTGGTCCCCGGAGACAAGCCGTACAACGAGGGCTACAACGCCTGGAAGGAAAGCGGCTGGATGCCCTCGGCGGACACCCACTGGTAAACACTCGAATCTGCGCCCGGAACACCGGTGCACCCGGAGAGGAAAGCAGGAGACATGGCTGAGTCGTTCAGGGAACAAATGGGCACGGGTGCGAATTTCAGAGTGCGGGTGACCATCATCGGCGCCCTGGTATCCATCGTCCCGTTGATCGGAATCTCGATCCTGCTCCCCGAGGCCGGGCGCGACGTCCTGTTCTGGATCTACTGGACCGGGCTGACGGGCTGCCTGATCCATCTCCTGTGGATCCTGGCCAAAAACCCCATTCCCAGCAAGCGACCGCCCCTGCTGACGCGTGACCTCGCCATGGGCTGGGCTCTTCTGGTGCCCAGCCTTCTCAGTTCCTTCTGGCCCGGAATCGTCGGAAGCCCGCTGATCACGGTGCTGGTCGGCGCAACGTCGGTCGCAGAGAGGATCCGGAACAGCAGTGCCACATCCTGAGAGCACCATCGAAATGGAATCCGCCCGCGTACCCAACGGATTCAATCTTGTTCCGCCGCCCGGCTGGGACAACATCCCGCTGCAGATGGGAACGCGTGAGGCCATCCAGCGGATCGTGCAGAAATCCGTTTCCCAGCTACCCGTTGGTTTCCCGAAGGACGACATTCCCCAGGCAAGGCTGCGACTCACGAAAGAGCTGAAGCAGACGGTTCGGCAGGCCCGCAACTCCGATGGTCTGACGCTCTACCTGCCCGTGGAGCGGATGCACGGAATGCTGATCCCCGCCTCGTTCGTCGTCTCCGAGCCACTGAAGGCACCCACTGGTGACTCCGAACCCGAGGCCGTACTCATCGATCTCGCCCGGGACGCCGAGGATGCGTCGGCACGGGAGCTGGACGGAACGGCGTCCATTCGCACCCTGCAGAAGCTGCCGGCCCATCCGGAGAAGGGCGTCGAGGTACCGTCCTGGCGGGTGCAGTACACCGTGCCGATCCCTCACAGTGTCCCCTCACAGTGGCTGACGTTCTCCTTCAGCACCCTGGTCACCCCTGACATGGACATCGAGTTCACTGAAACGCTGGTCGAGCTCTTCGACGCCGTGATGACCACCTTCCGCTGGAGCTACGCATGATGCTCGTCGAGACCGACTCCGATCCTGGTCTGTGGTTCCACATGCCTCTGGGCGTCACCAAGTCGGAGTTCGCACAGTGGCTTGATCTCCAACTCGATGCGAGCGAACTACTCCATCGGCGCAAGCTCACCTGGCGAGAGCGGCGGCAGATGAGGAAGTTCCTTGAGAGCTCGGCGGCGATGCTGCGCAACCGAGTGGAGGCCGACCAAGCGTTCGTCTTCGGCCCGATGCCTCCCCAGGCCGCTCCACTCGTCTTCTTCACCAAGCAGTTCGCCTGCGACGAGGAGCACAGCCCGCTGCACCTGAGCATGCTGGCCGAACCCGGCCCGACCGGCGTCGTCGCCAGCGATCGCGTGGAGACAGTCACCTTCGTCTCGCCCCACTTCGGCGAAGGCCTGCGATGTCTGCGCAGTTGGACCGGCCAGGATGGCGTACTGATGCTCTCAGTCACCTACGCCTGGAACGACCCGGCCCACAACAATGATCTGGTGCTCAAAGGCCACTACGGCGACCCAGCGCTCCTGGAGGCCTCCTTCGACGCCATCGACGACTTCGCCCGGAGTATTCGGATCAGTAAGCAGTCGTGACAGGCAAGGCCTGAGGATCGTTGGCCGGAGGGAGGAACCCACGCTACAAGCTGGCCAAGGCACTCGTGGAGTGGTTCGACGCCGTGATGGCCAACTTCCGCTGGAGGCGGGGATGAGTGAGTTCTGGCCGATCATCGACATCGAGTACGTCGATGAGTACAACTGGGTCATTGTACCGCCACGCGCGGGCCCCTCCGCCCCGTTCCAGGAGTGGGACGACATCCAGGCATGGGGTCTCGACTACGCGAAAGACCTTTGGGAGGACCGTGGACTCGATCCGGGCCCCAATGGCGTGGACTTCGTCGCGGCGACTCTCACTCGCTGCGCCGAAAACTTCTGCCCACCCGACTCACAGCACTGGCTCTTCCTGCACCTCGATCACCCCACCGACCTCCCGATCCCCGTCTGCGTGGCCATCGGGCCGGCCCAGCGCCCCCGCGAGGAGACACTTCGCTCGCTGACCCTGGCGGACGATCCGGATGCCGTTGAGCCGCCGGTCGTCAAGACCTTCAAGGCCGAGCGGTTGGGGGAAGGCCTGACGACCTTCCGATACATCCCTCAGGACGACTCACCGCACCTGCTCGCCTGCGTGCGTTACGCATGGCAGGTCGAGGAACATGAGGCCGACGTCGTGATGTGGACCGCCATGGACGACATTCCGCGTCTCATGAGCGCCTCCGAGGACCTGGAGAACCTCGCGCACTCCCTGGCGATCTGGGTTCCCTGAGCCGAGACGCACACGCCGACGAGCACTACCCTGAGTTCCCTCCGTCCGTTTGAAGAGCGGCGGGGGGAACTGGCGTCGATGGATTGTGGTCAGCCGACCGCGCGTGAAGTATCGGCCTTGAGCACCTCGACGAATGCCGTGGAGGCTTCGAGGGAGACGGTGATCGTCGCAGCCTAACCCGCTGGTCGCAGACGCGTCAGCCCCGCTCGCCCCCGGCCTCGTACACCCGGTCCCATCGGCTCTGCCGTACGCCGCCCCACGTACCCATCGCCACGACCGCCACCATGAGGTACGCGAGCAACTCCCCGTACGAGGACGTGTCCACGTTCTCTACGGGGCGGGCGACGCCCTCGGGGTCGTATTGGACGCGCAGTGTGTCTCCCTCCGACACCCACGCCCTGCAGCCGTCCCCCTCCGGAACCCGGCACAGGCACAGCACGCGAGAGAGCACAGCCACCAGCGGATCACCGCGGCCCGCCGCCAGGAAGCCTCACCCGGACGCGCTCGGGCCTCACTCCCGCCCGGGGCGAATTCGCCGCCGTTCCGCCCTCACCCCCTCCTCGGACCGGACCTGGTCGCACCCGGCCACCACTCCCAGCCTGGCACGCCATCGGCGCCCTCTCCTCCGGGCAGCCGCCCCAGACCGACATCGAGCTTCGTACGAGGAAGTGAGGGTGAGGACGAGGAAACGTACTCCGGCGACTGCCGCCTCTGGCTGCGGCCTCGGTTACCTCTTCGCCGACTTCGCCAGTTCTTCGTCGATCTGTTCGAACTTGTCCGCGGCCATGGTCAGGTAGTCGCCCATGCCGTCGAGGCCGTCGAGTGTTTCCTTCGCGCCGCGGGTGAACTCCTCGAAGTTCTCGTCGAAGGCCTTCGAGGAGCTCTTCGTGACGTAGCCGGACTCGACCAGGTTCGCGATGTACTTGCGCAGGCCGTCCAGCTTCTCCTGGAGCTTTTCCTTCTCCTTCACGACATGCTTGGCAGCATCCCGCATGTCCTGGTATGTGACATCAAGGTCCTTGGCCATGAAAAGCCGCTCCCTCGTCAAAGTGCCGCAGGGCCAACCCCCGTGGCTTCCCTGTTCCAACGCAACCGCGTGGCGGACCGGTGTGATCGTCCGCTCTTGAGGCAGCAGCTTACGGGTGTGGCGTGAGGGGATACATCCCGGTTCTGGAACACCACTGTTCCCCACCGTTCCGTCACCGATTCCCCATCATTCGCATAAGCACGCGCACATCTCGTTGCCATAGGGAAGGGCTCCGAAGGGTCTCGGTCGTCTCCGTTGCCCTTCTGTCACTGGTAGCGGATATCGTCGATTCATACGGTGGCCGGCGTTGCGGAAGCGGCCACGGGGGCCGTTGGGGAGGACAACCGTGCGCCTGACTCTGACCGTCGTCGATCCGTTCGGCGGGGGCACCGCCGATGTCGTGCTCGACGCGGATCCCGAGTCCACCGTCGGGGACATCGCGCGCGAACTGGCCAAACAGGTCGGCCACAGCGGTGCCCGGATCATTCCGTTCGGGCATCACGGACACGGACAGATGCCCGCCAATAACTCGCCTCTTGTCTACGTGGACGGGTACGCCCTCGACCCGTCGGCCAACATCAGCGGATCACCCCTGCGCGAAGGGGCCGTCGTCAGTCTTCAGGATCCGGCGGGGTGTCTGCCCGGGGAGCCGACCGGGCTAGTCGAACTGCGGGTCGTGGGCGGGCCCGTCGCCGGGTTCGTGCACCGGCTCGGGGTCGGGCGGTACGACATCGGCAGCGGGCCCGCCTCGTACGTCCGTATCGACGATCCCGAAGTCGACGCCCGCGCCCTCACGTTGTCAGTCGCAACCGATGGCACCTGCCAAGTCGTCGTGCGGGGAGCGGCGGAAGGGGTCACCCTTGACGGTGAGTCGATTGAGGGCCTCGAAGGTGACTCGTGGCCCCTCGGCGGGCAGATCGCCATCGGCAACTCCCTTGTCGAGCTCGCCCGTTACATCCCGCCCAATGCCGCGCTGAAGTGGTCCGAGGACGGTGTCGGGCTCGACTACAACCGGCCGCCCCGGCTGCGCGCCCCCGACCGGCAGACCAAGTTCCGGCTGCCGTCGCCGCCCCGGGACTTCGAGGCCCGGCCGCTGCCCTGGCTGATGGCGTTGACGCCGCTGGTGGGCGCGATCGTGGCCGTGGCCGTTTTCGGGAAGTGGTACTACCTGATCATGGCCGGTCTCAGCCCGATCATGCTCTTCGCCAACTACTTCATGGACAAGAAGCACGGGCGCAAGTCCCATGCCAAGCAGGTCAAGGAGTACAAGGAGCAGAAGGCGCGGATCGAGAAGGACGCCCAGGACGCCCTTGTCGCCGAGCGGCAGGATCGGCGGCATGCCATTCCCGACCCGGCGACTGTCCTGTCCCTCGGCACCGGGCCCCGTACTCGGCTGTGGGAGCGGCGGCGTACCGACCGTGATCATCTGCTGCTGCGGGTCGGTACCGGGCGGTTGCCGTCCGAGGTCGTGCTCGACGACCCCGAGCGGGACGAGCACCGGCGGCAGGTGACCTGGAAGATCGAGGACGCGCCTGTCGCGCTGTCGCTGCGTTCGCTGGGTGTTGTCGGCATGGCCGGGCCCGGGGATTCCGCTCGCGCGCTCGGGCGGTGGGCCGTCGCGCAGACCGCCGCGCTGCACAGCCCGATGGACGTCCAGTTCTATGTGCTGAGCGAGAGCACCGCGCAGGGCAGTTGGGACTGGGTGCGGTGGCTGCCGCATGCCAGGCCCTCCGGTGGGCAGGACGTCAACGTTCTCATCGGGACGGACGCGGAGACCGTCGCCGCGCGGATCGGTGAGCTGACGCAGATCCTCGACGCTCGTAAGAAGGCCGCAGAGCAGAACAAGGGGCAGGGACAGGGGCAGCGGGCTTCGTTCAGCGACCCTGACATCGTCGTCGTGTGGGACGGGTCCCGGCGGCTGCGGTCCCTTCCCGGCGTCGTCAGGCTGCTGCGCGAGGGGCCGGCCGTCGCGATGTACGCACTCTGCCTCGACGCCGAGGAGCGGTTCCTGCCCGGTGAGTGCCAGGCCTTCGTCGTCGCCGAGCCCAGGGCCGAGGAGTACGCCGAGCACTCCGCCGAGCAGGCGTACGCCGGCAGTGCGGCCACTGCTCCGCCTCAGCCCCAGGTCGCGGGCGGGTTTCCGTCCTTCCCCTCCTTCCAGGCCTGGCACAGCGCCGCCGACGAGCCCGACCAGCGCGCCCGGGCCGACAAGCTGCGGCTGCGCGTCGAGGAGGAGAGCGCGGAGCGACTGGCCGACGTACGGCCCGACTTCGTTTCCGCCGCCTGGTGTCTGCGGCTCGCGCGGTCGCTGTCCGCGCTCCGTGACATCAGCGGCGAGACCGAGGACTCGGCGCTGCCCGCCTCCAGCCGGCTGCTCGACGTGCTCCAACTGGAGCCGCCGACACCCGACGCGATCACCGCGCGCTGGCGGACGGGCGGGCAGTCGACGATGGCGGTCATCGGGGAGTCGTACGACGGGGCGTTCGGCATCGACATCCGGAAGGACGGTCCGCACGGGCTCATCGCCGGTACCACCGGTTCGGGCAAGTCGGAGCTGCTTCAGACCATCGTGGCCGCGCTCGCCGTCGCCAACACCCCCGAGAACATGACGTTCGTGCTCGTCGACTACAAGGGTGGCGCCGCGTTCAAGGACTGTGTGCATCTCCCGCACACCGTCGGCATGGTGACCGACCTCGACGCCCATCTCGTCGAGCGCGCCCTCGAATCGCTCGGCGCCGAACTGCATCGAAGAGAACACATCCTGGCCGCGGCCGACGCCAAGGACATCGAGGACTATCAGGATCTGGTGCGGAGGGATTCGTCCCACGCTCCTGTTCCTCGCCTCCTCATCGTCATCGACGAGTTCGCCTCGATGGTGCGCGATCTGCCGGACTTCGTCACGGGACTTGTGAACATCGCCCAGCGTGGCCGGTCCCTCGGTATCCATCTGCTGCTGGCCACTCAGCGGCCGAGTGGAGTCGTGTCGCCCGAGATCCGGGCCAACACCAACCTCCGTATCGCGCTGCGGGTGACGGACGGCGGCGAGTCGAGCGATGTCATCGACTCGCCCGAGGCCGGGCACATCTCCAAGAACACGCCGGGGCGCGCGTATGTACGGCTCGGTCACGCATCCCTCGTTCCCTTCCAGTCCGGCCGTGTCGGTGGACGCCGGCCGGGAGCCGCGGACCCGGCGGTTCTCATGCCCTGGTCGGGGCCGCTGGCCTGGGAGGACCTGGGGCGGGCCGCGCTGAAGAAGCCCAGGGTCCAGGTGCGGGAGGACGATGAGATCACCGACCTCAAGGTGCTCGTCGACGCCGTGCGCGACGCCAACCGGGTCCTCGGTATCCCGCCCCAGCACAGCCCCTGGCTGCCCGCCCTCTCCGAGACGCTGCTGCTCGATGAAATCGAGGTCCCTGGTCCAGTCTCTGTCTCCGTCGACCCCGACACGGGTCGGCTGGCGCCCGTCCCGTACGGCGTCGAGGACCTGCCCGCCGCCCAGGCGCGCCGCCCGGTCGTCGTCGACTTCGCCACCTTCGGGCATCTGATGATCGGCGGCGCCCCGCGCAGCGGCCGTTCGCAGATTCTCCGTACGATCGCCGCTTCCCTGGCCCGTACGCACTCCACCGCCGATGTCCACCTGTATGGGATCGATTGTGGCAACGGGGCGCTGAACGCGCTGAGTCGGTTGCCGCACTGCGGTGCTGTCGTCGGCCGTAACCAGACCGAGCGGGTTGTCCGTCTGGTCAATCGGCTCAAGGGGGAGATGTCCCGGCGCCAGGATCTGTTGGCGGAGAAGGGGTTCGCCGACATCGGTGAGCAGCGGGCCGCTTCGACGAAGGAAGGGCATGAGGACCAGCGGCTGCCGCACATCGTTGTGCTGCTCGACCGCTGGGAGGGGTGGGTGCCCACCCTCGGCGAGATCGACCACGGGTCGCTCACCGACGAGTTGACGACGATGCTGCGTGAGGGTGCGAGCGTCGGTGTCCATCTCGTCCTGACCGGTGACCGCACCCTGCTGGTCGGGCGGATCGCCACGCTCACCGAGGAGAAGTACGGGCTGCGGCTCGCCGACCGCAGCGACTTCTCGACGCTCGGGATCCCGCCCCGCAAGGTCCCGGAGGAGATTCCGCCGGGGCGCGGCTACAAGAACGAGTCCGGTACCGAGACCCAGTTCGCGCTGCTGTCCCGGGACACGAGCGGGCAGGGCCAGGCTGCCGCGATCGCGGCGATCGGGGAGGCGGCTGCGGTCCGGGACGCCCAAGTGCCGCGTTCCCGGCGGCCGTTCAGGGTCGACAGTCTGCCGTCGCGGATCTCGTTCGCGGACGCGTGGGGGATGCGTGATCCGGAGGTCTCGGGTTCGCGGTTGTGGGGGCTCGTGGGGATCGGTGGCGACGACATCACCGGGTTCGGGCCGGACCTCGCGGTCGGTGTGCCTACGTTCGTCGTCGCCGGGCCGGCGAAGTCGGGGCGGTCGACGGTGCTGATGAATTTCGCGCAGTCGTATCTGGCGCAGGGTGTACGGCTGGTCGTCGCGGCGCCGCGTCAGTCGCCGTTGCGGCAACTGGACGGTGTGGACGGGGTGTTGAAGGTGTTCACCGGGGACGACATCGACGAGGACGACTTCGAGGAGGTCATCGACCAGGCGTCGGTGGCGGAGCCGATCGTGGTTCTTGTCGATGACGGGGAGATCCTGGAGGACTGTGACGCGGCCGGTCACATGAAGCGGATCGTGTCACGGGGGGCCGAGCGGGGGCTCGGGCTGGTCATCGCCGGGGACGAGGAGGATGTCTGCGGTGGGTTCAGTGGGTGGCAGGTCGATGCGAAGAAGGGGCGGCGGGGGGTTCTGCTGTCGCCGCGGGAGGCTTCGAGTGGGGAGTTGATCGGGGTGCGGGTGG
>NZ_LIQQ01000443.1 GCF_001418565.1 Streptomyces graminilatus
CCCCCAACAACTCCCCGTGCGCCCCCTGTTCCACGATCGCCCCGTTCTCCATCACGAGAATCGTGTCGGCGTCCCGGATCGTCGACAGCCGATGCGCGATCACGAACGACGTCCGCCCATGCGCGAGTTTGGCCATCGCCTTCTGGATGAGCACCTCCGTCCGCGTGTCCACGGAACTCGTCGCCTCGTCCAGCACCAGGATCACGGGATCGGACAGGAACGCCCGCGCTATCGTGATGAGCTGCTTCTCACCGGCGCTGACCCCCGTCCCCTCGTCGTCGATCACGGTGTCGTACCCGTCCGGCAACGTCCGGATGAAACGGTCTGCGTGCGCGGCCCGCGCCGCCTCCTCGATCTCGCCGCGCGTCACCTCACGCGCACCCGAGGCCCCGTACGCGATGTTCTCCGCGATGGTCCCGCCGAACAGCCAGGTGTCCTGGAGCACCATCCCGATCCCGGACCGGAGTTCGTCCCGGGACATGGCGGCGATGTCCACCCCGTCCAGAGTGATCCGACCCCCGGAAACCTCGTAGAACCGCATCAGCAGGTTCACCAGAGTCGTCTTCCCGGCCCCGGTAGGACCGACGATCGCCACCGTGTTCCCCGGCTCCACCGACAGCGACAGATCCTCGATCAGCGGCTTCTCCGGCTCGTACCGGAACGACACATGCTCCAGCGACACCAGCCCCCGCAGCTCCTCGGGCCGCGCCGACGGCACCGGATCGGCGTGCTGCTCCTCCGCGTCCAGCAGTTCGAAGATCCGCTCGGCCGAGGCGACCCCCGACTGCACGAGGTTCGCCATCGAAGCGACCTGCGTCAGCGGCATGGAGAACTGACGCGAGTACTGAATAAAAGCCTGCACGTCACCGATCGACAGCGCGCCCGAGGCGACCCGCAGCCCGCCCACCACGGCCACCAGCACGTAGTTGATGTTCGACACGAACATCATCAGCGGCTGCATGACCCCGCTGTTGAACTGGGCCTTGAAGCCCGCCTCGTACAGCGCGTCGTTCTCCTCGGCGAACCGCTTCGCCGACTCGTCCTGCCGCCCGAACACCTTCACGAGGGCGTGCCCGGTGTACATCTCCTCGATGTGGGCGTTCAGCTTGCCGGTGGTCCGCCACTGCTGCACGAAGTGCGGCTGCGACCGCTTGCCGACCCGCGTGGCGATGAAGAACGACAGCGGTACGGTCACCAGCGCGACCAGCGCCAGCAGCCAGGACACCCAGAACATCATCGCCAGTACGCCGATGATGGTGAGTAGCGAGTTGATGAGCTGGCCCATCGACTGCTGGAGCGTCTGCCCGATGTTGTCGATGTCGTTCGTCGCGCGGGACAGCACCTCACCGCGCTGCCGCTTGTCGAAGTACGACAGCGGCAGCCGCGACAGCTTCGCCTGCAAGTCCTCGCGCATGCGGTACACGGTCCGGTTGACGGCCCGGTTCACCAGCCGCGTCGCGACCAGCATCAGCATCCCGGCGCAGACGAACACGACGAGCGCGGTGCCCAGCACCTCACCCACCGCGCCGAAGTCGATCCCCTTGCCCGGCGTGAAGTCCGTACCGGAGAGCACGTCGGCCACGCCGCCCTCGCCACGCCTGCGCATCGCGGCGAGAACCTCGGCCTTCGTACTGCCACTCTCGAACTGCCGTCCGACGATGCCGGAGAAGACCAGGTCGGTCGCCCGTCCCAGGATCTTCGGGCCCACCACCGACAGGCCCACGCTCACGAACACCGCGAGCAGCATCACGTACATCGTCGCCCGTTCGGGCCTGAACTGGGCGAGGAGCCGTTTGCCGGACCCCTTGAAGTCCAGCGAGTGCTGGTCGGGGCCGGGTCCTGCCATCATGCGCGCCATGGGCCCGGCCATCAGGCGGCCTCCGCTTCCGTGAGCTGGGAGAGGACGATCTCGCGGTAGGTCTCGTTGCCCGCCATCAGCTCGTGGTGGCTGCCGGAGCCGACGACCCGGCCCTCGTCGAGGACGATGATCCGGTCGGCCTCCCTGATCGTGGACACCCGCTGGGCGACGATCACGACGGTCGCCTCGGCGGTCTCGCGGGCCAGCGCCGCACGCAGGGCCGCGTCCGTGGCGTAGTCGAGCGCGGAGAAGGAGTCGTCGAAGAGGTAGATCTCGGGCCGCTGGACGAGCGTACGAGCGATCGCGAGCCGCTGCCGCTGACCGCCCGACACATTCGTACCGCCCTGCGCGATCGGCGCGTCGAGCCCGCCCTCAAGACGCTCGACGAACCCCTTGCCCTGCGCCACCTCCAGCGCCCGCCACAGCTCCTCGTCCGTGGCGTCCGGATTCCCGTACCGCAGATTGGTGGCCACGGTCCCGGCGAACAGATACGGCTTCTGCGGCACCATCCCCACCGTCCTGGCCAGCAACTTCGGCTCCACGGTGGCCACGTCCACACCATCGACGAGCACGTCGCCCTCGGTGGCGTCGAACAGTCGCGGTACGAGCCCGAGCAGCGTCGACTTCCCACTCCCCGTGGACCCGATGACCGCGGTCACCTCACCGGGCCGCGCCACCAGGTCGACGGCCTTGAGCACCGGCTCCTCGGCGCCCGGATAGCGGAACCCGGCCCCCCGGATCTCCAGATGCCCGCGCCGCCGCAGCTCCATCACGGGATCGGTCGGTGGCACCACACTGGACGACGTACCGAGGACCTCCTCGATGCGCTCGGCGCACACCTCCGCGCGCGGCACCATCATGAACATGAAGGTGGCCATCATCACGGACATGACGATCTGCATCAGATAGGCGAGGAACGCGGTCAGCGCGCCGATCTCCATCCCACCGCTGTCGATGCGATGAGCCCCGAACCACACCACGGCGATCGACGACACGTTCACCACGGTCATGACGATGGGAAACATCAGCGCGAGCAGCCGCCCGGTGGCCAGCGACACCTCGGTCAGCTCGCCGTTCGCCCTCCCGAACCGGTCCTTCTCGTACCCGTCCCGCACAAAGGCGCGAATCACCCGGTTGCCGGTGATCTGCTCGCGCAGCACCCGGTTGACGGTGTCGAGCCGCACCTGCATCGTCCGGAACAGCGGACGCAGCCGCCGCACGATCAGCGTCACGCAGACGCCCAGCACCGGCACGACGGCGACCAGCACGCCCGACAGCGGCACATCCAGGCCCAGCGCGAGCACGATGCCGCCCACACACATGATGGGCGCCGACACCATCAGCGTGAACGTCATCAGCGCGAGCATCTGCACCTGCTGGACGTCATTGGTCGTACGGGTGATCAGCGAGGGCGCCCCGAACTGCCCGACCTCGCGCGCCGAGAACGACTGCACGCGGTCGAAGACGGCGGCGCGTACGTCCCGCCCGAGCGCCGACGCCGTACGGGCGCCGAAGTACACGGCACCGATGTTGCAGAAGACCTGCACCAGCGAGATGCCGATCATCACGGCACCGAAGGACAGGATGTACCCGGTGTCGCCCTTGACCACACCCCTGTCGATGATGTCCGCGTTGAGCGTGGGCAGGTAGAGAGTGGCGCAGGTCTGGAGGAGCTGGAGCAGCACCAGCAGCCCGATGGGTTTCTTGTACGGCCTCAGATATGTGCGCAGAAGTTGTATGAGCACGCTGAATCTCTCGGAGTCGGCGGTTTGTCCGTATCGGACGTCTGCCCGTCACGGACCTTTGGCCCCTGTCGGACCTTGGCCCCTGTCGGACGTTTGTCCGCACCGGACGATGGGGAGTGCCCCACGCACCCATCGTCCGACACTCCACCGGTGTTACTTCAACCGATTAATCAAATCCAACAGCGGACGACGAACTCGCCGCGCGACGGCCGGCCGGGATTCGATCAGACGCGAAACGCCCCGGGATGGGTCTGCTCCCGCACGGACACGTACTGCTGCCGCACGGCCTGCCCCACCGCCAGCTCCTCGCCGGGCTCCAGCACCTGCGCGGCGGCCCCCTGCCAGGCCGGCGGCGTACGCGGGTCAAGAGTCCCCTGCGACACCCCGAGCGCCCAGGCGGCCTGCCGCGCGGCACCGATGGCCGCGTAGTCGGCGGGCTGCGGTACGACGACCTGCGCCCCGAACAGCGACGGCGCCGAGGCCTGCACGGCGGGCAGCTCGGCGGCCGACCCGAGCAGGAAGACGCGCTGCACGTCGACGCCCCGCCCGCGCAGCACGTCCAGCGCGTCGGCGAGCCCGCAGAGCATCCCCTCGAAGGCGGCCCGCGCGAGATGCTCGGCCTTCATGGACTCCCGCCGCAGCCCGGCGAGCGTCCCGGCGGTGTGGGGAAGATTGGGCGTCCGCTCACCCTCCAGATAGGGCAGCATGACCAGCCCATGTGCCCCCGGGGTCGACTTCATGGCGAGATCGGACAGTCCCTCCAGATCCCCGAGCCCCAACAGCTCAGCCGTCCCCCGCAGGGTCCGTACGGCGTTCAAGGTCGTGACGACGGGCAGATGCAGCCCGGTCGCGTCGGCCAGTGAGGTGATCATCCCGGTCGAGTCGAAGAGGGCTTCGGGGTGTACGGCCATCACCGACCCGGAGGCCCCGAGCGACACCACGGCGTCCCCGAGCCCGAGCCCGAGCCCGAACGCGGCGGCCATGGTCTCCCCGGTCCCGGCGGAGATGAGCAGCCCCTCGGGCGTCAGGCGATGCTGCCCGATGTGCTCGGGCCGTCCGACGGCGCCGGTACGACGCCCGAGGGGCTGCCCAT
>NZ_LIQQ01000444.1 GCF_001418565.1 Streptomyces graminilatus
CGGTGTCGGCGCCGACACCGGATTGCGGACGTCAAGGACCAGCGTGCCGTCGGTGAACGCCACCCGGACCCGTACCGGGACCGCACCCGCGTGCCGCAGCACGTTGGTGAGGGACTCCTGGAGAATGCGGTAGCCCTCGCGGGACAGCGGACCCGGCAGACGGTCCAGCGGGCCGGTCAGTTCGGCGTCGACCTGCGCCCCTGAGGCGCGCGCGGACTCCAGGAGACGGCCGGCCTCGGTCAGCGCGGGGCGACTGCTCGCCGGTCGGTCCGACTCGCGCAGCACGCCCAGTACCCGTTCCAGATCCTCCAGGGCGGCCCGGCCGGTCTCCTCGATGGCTCCCAGGGCGCGGTCGGTGAACTCCGGGTCGCCGGCCGCGCGCGCGGCGCCCGCCTGGACGACGGCCACCGTGAGCGCGTGCCCTATGGAGTCGTGCAGCTCGCGGGCTATGCGGCTGCGCTCAAGGAGTTGCTCGGTGCGCTCCTCCAGCGCCGCGAGCCGTTCGGACGGCGAGGGACCCAGCAGGCTGCGCGCGGCGGCGGTGATCAACTCACCGAGGCCCACCACCACACCGTAGAAGGCGAGCAGCGGCAGCGGGGTGAGCAGGGCGTAGACCCACTGCGGCTGTGAGGCCGGCAGGAACGGATCACTGCCTGAGACGTCCCCGCTCGCCGCCCGGACCAGGTCGACGCAGGTCGTCGGCAGCCAGACACTGGCCCCCATCGCCACCGCCCCCAGCGCCATCCGCACCTCAAGCCACAGCACGGTCCGCAGCCGGTCCCGCCAACTCGCCGAAGGGGCAACGGAGATCGCGGACTCCGACTCCGACTCCGTGTCACCCGGCGTCAGCAGCAGCCGCGCCTGGACGCCCTCACCCAGCCGCACGGCCGGAATCAGCCCGACGACGAGCAGAACAGCCGCGGGCACCCACGGAGTCGACATGTCGATGAACATCCACACGCTCACGACGAGCATCGGCACCCACAGGTGCAGCAAGCGCGTGTACGTCGTCCCGCGCAGCAGCGGGCGCAGAAAGCGGGCCATGCGGACATCGTGACAGCCACCACTGACAACGGGCCTCCCCCGGGCGGGGGAGACGAACTCCACCGGCGGGGGAGGCCCCGGCACCGTCCGTCCCGGCAGGCTGCTGCCATGACCAGCATCGACGTCAAGGACCTCACCAAGGAGCACGGCACCGTACGAGCCGTCGACCACCTCACCTTCAGTGTCCGGCCCGGCCGCGTCACCGGATTCCTCGGCCCCAACGGCGCCGGAAAGTCCACCACCATGCGGCTCGTTCTCGGCCTGGACCGGCCGACCCACGGCACCGCCACCATCGGCGGCCGGGCCTACACCACCCTCGACGAGCCCCTCCGCAAGGTCGGCGCCCTGCTCGACGCACAGGCCGCGCACGGCTCCCGTACCGCCCGTGACCACCTCCGGGCGCTCGCCGTGGGCAACCGCATCCCGGACCGCCGGGTCGACGAGGTGCTGGACGAGACAGGGCTCGCCTCCGTGGCCCGCCGCCGCGTGAAGACGTACTCCCTGGGCATGCGCCAGCGGCTCGGCATCGCGGCGGCGCTGCTCGGCGACCCGGAAGTGGTGATGCTGGACGAGCCGTCGAACGGCCTCGATCCCGAAGGCATCGTCTGGATCCGCGAGTTGCTGCGCCGACTGGCCCAGGAGGGCCGTACGGTCCTGGTCTCCAGCCACCTCATGAACGAGACCGCGTCCTTCGCGGACCACCTCGTGGTCCTCGGCCGGGGACGCCTGCTGGCCGACACCCCGATGCGCGAGTTCATCGACGCGCGCGTACGGCCACGCGTGCGCGTGCGCACCCCGGACGGCGCGGCCCTGCGCCGACTGCTGACAGCACACGGGTACGAGGCCGCCGCGCACGGCGACGGCCCCGACGGCCCCGACGGCCACTGGACCGTGGAGCACGCGCGCGTGGACGACATCGGCCGCCTCACCTCGGCAGCCGGCCTGACGGTCCTCGAACTGTCCGCCGACGAGGGCACGTTGGAACAGGCCTACCTGGACCTGACGGCCACGGCGACCGAGTTCACCACGGCCTCTGCTCCCGTCCCCGCCCCCGCCCCGCAGTCCCAGCAACCCCAGGAGGCCTGAAGATGTCCTTCGCACCCGTACTCCACGCCGAGTTGATCAAGATTCGTACCCTGCGGTCGCTGCTCGGGGCACTGTGCGCGGTCGTCCTGGCCACCGGACTGTTCTCGGCGCTCGCGGGGCTCGACTCCGGCGCGGGCGAGGAGGACTTCGACCCGCTGTTCTCGGTGTTCTTCGGCGTCAGTTTCGGTCAGATCGCGGCGGTCGCCTTCGGCGCCACAGCGGTGTCGTCCGAGTTCCAGGGCGGCGGCCTGCGCGTCACGCTGGCCGCAGTGCCGCGCCGGGGGCGCTGGTTCGCCGCCAAGACGGTCGCCGTCGCCCTCCCCGTCCTGGCCGTCGGCACGGTCGCCGGGGGAGTGAGCCTGGCCGTCGGCAAGGCGGTACTCGGCGCGGACGCGACCGGCCTGACCTGGGCCGAAGGACTGCGGGGCGTGGTCGGTTGCGCCCTCTACCTCACGCTGATGGCGCTGCTCGCGGCCGGTCTGACCGCCCTGCTGCGCAGCGGGGTCGCCACGCTGAGCATCCTGATCCCGTTCCTGCTCATCGTGTCGTTCGTGGTCGGTGGGGTCTCGGGCACCATCGCCGACTTCTTTCCCGACAAGGCGGGCCAGGTGGTGTTCCACCGGACCTGGGACGGCTCGCTGGGCCCCTGGACCGGCCTCGCGGTGACCGGGCTGTGGGTGGCCGGCGCGCTGCTCGCGGGAGTGTGGAGCGTACGGCGAAGGGATGCGTGACGGACGTACACGACCACAGGTAATCGGGTCAATCCCCTGCTGTCTCACGCGCTCCGGCTCCTGCGGGCCAGGAACTTGCCCAGTTCCCACAGGAGAAGGAGTGTGACGGCGGCCAGCAGGGCCCAGCCGAACTCCCGCGCGTTGATCGCGGTGGTCCCGAGGATGCGGCGGAAGGCGTCCACTTGGGTCACCAGGACCGCGAGTACGAACTGGGTCAGCGCCACCCAGTTCATCTGCCTGCTGTCGAAGGTGGATGCCGTGAGCACCGAGTCCGTCTCGCTGCGGCACTCGAACGCGGCGACGATCAGACAGAGGGCGAAGGCGGTGAAGGCGATCGACCGACCGGTCTCGGTGCTGTCGAAGTGGGCCTGACCGAGCTTGATGAGTCCGAGCAGGAGGGCGGTGATCGCCAGTCCGCCGAGTCCGACCGTGACCAGTACGGGCCGGGTGAGGACGGATTCCCCGCGTGGACGCGGTCTGCGCCGCATGAGCCCGGGGCTCTCCCGGTCGAAGCCGAGCGCGAAGCCGAAGGAGGCGTTGACCACGAAGTGGATCCAGAGCACCTGTGGCGGGGTGAACGGCTCGCCGGCGGCGATGTTGAAGACGGTGGCCCCGAGGAAGGTCAGGACGAAGGTGACGAGCAGGAGCAGGACGAACCGGATGTACTTGGTGAGGTTGTCGTAGATTCTCCGGCCCTGCTCCACGGCGTAGACGATGGTGGCGAAGCGGTCGTCGGAGAGGATCATGCGGCCGGCGTTCTTCGCGACATCCGTGCCGCTGCCCATGGCGATACCGATGTCGGCGGCTTTGATGGCGGGCGCGTCGTTGACGCCGTCCCCGGTCATCGCCACGACATCGCCCTTCTTCTTGAGGGTGTCGGCGAGCAGCACCTTGTGCTCCGGCGCGACGCGGCCCAGCACACCGATGCCGTCGATGCGGGCTAGCTGCTCGTCCTGGCTCATGGCGGCGAAGTCGGCGCCGAGGACCGCTTCGCCGGGGATGCCGAGCTGCCGGGCGATCGCCGCGCCGGTGGTGACGTCGTCACCGGTCACCATGCGGACCCGGATGTGCGCCGCCTGCGCGGCGGCCACGGCTGACTTGGCGTCCTGTCGGGGCGGATCGACCATGCCGACGAGGCTGGTCATCCGCAGCTCGGTGACGTATGCGAGCAGGTCGCCGTCCGGATCGAAGCCGGCCGGGTCCAGATCGCGGGTGGCGGCGGCCATCACCCGTCGCCCGTCGCCGCCCATCCGCTGGGTCTGTGCCTCGGAGCGCGCGACGAGTTCGGCGTCCCACGGGATGGTCTCGCCCGCGGCGAGCGCGGTGGCGGCCCGCGCCACCACCGCCGGGACCGCGCCTTTGACGAAGCACCGGACGACCTGCTGTCCGGTGGCGTCGACCGCCTCGTTGAACGTGGCCATGAGTTTGTAGTCCGGGTCGAACGGCAGCGTGGCGAGCCGGGGAAGGCCCTCCCGGGTGGCGTCGATGTCCAGCCCGGCCTTGTGCGCGAGCACCAGCAGCGCGCCCTCGGTGGGGTCGCCCACCACCTCGCCGTCCACCAGCGTCGCGTCGCTGGCCACCACGTACGGCAGGATCGCGTCCTCGATGCGCGCGGAGGAATCCGGCGCACCCGCGGCATGGTGGATCTTCCCGGTGAGGCCGTAGCCCGTGCCCGAGACGGTGTACCGGTCGGTGGGACTCACGACTTCGACGGCGGTCATCTGGTTCATGGTCAGGGTGCCGGTCTTGTCCGAGTTGATCGCCGACGTGAACGCCAGGGTCTCGACCGACGGCAGTTCCTTGACGATGGCGTTCCGATTCGCCAGGTTGAGGCTGCCGACGGACAGGATGGCCTGGGTCACGGTCGGCAGGGCCTCGGGGATGGCGGCGATGGCCAGCGACACCGCGCTCACGAACAACGCGTCCCAGGCCTGGTCCCGCTGCCGTCCCAGGGCGAACATCACGACCATGGTCAGGACCGCCGCCCCGGTGATCCACAGGGTCAGGGTGTCGAGTTCCCTGGTGAGCGGCGGTACCTCCTTCTCGGTGGCCGACAGCATCCCGGAGATCTTGCCGACCTCGGTTCCGGCGCCGGTCGCGGTGACGACGAGCACGCCGCTGCCGTGGGTGACCGGGGTGTTCATGAACGCCATGTTCGTCCGGTCGCCGGGCGCCGGCCGGGCGCCCGACAACGTGCCGGCGACCTTCGAGGCGGGCACGCTCTCGCCGGTGAGCGCCGACTCGTCGATCTGTAGCGCACTGGCCTCGATGATGCGTCCGTCCGCAGCCACCTGGTCCCCGGCGGCGATGAGCACGATGTCGCCGAGGGCGAGCTGTTCGGCGGGGATCTCGGCCTCCGCGCCGTCCCTGCGCACCCGTGCCGTCGCCTTCAACATCGACTGAAGCGCGTTCATCGCGCTCTCGGCCTTGCCCTCCTGACGCAGGCCCACGATCGCGTTCAGCAGGGTCAGGGCGATCAGCAGGATCGCGGTGGCCCACTCCTGGATGAGCAGCGAGACGACCGCCGCGGCCACGAGGACGATCTGCATGTAGCTGCGGTACTGCCCGAGGAACCGGCGCCAGGCGGCGGGCCGCTTCTCCTCGGGCAGCGCGTTCGGACCGTGCGCGGTCAGAAGCTGCTCGGCCCGTGCCGTGGAGAGACCGACCGCCGGATCGACGCCGAACGCCGCTGCGACCTCCTCGGGAGTGCGCGCGTACCAGTCGTCTTCCGAAGCCCGAGGCTGTTCTCCCACGGAATTCGAACGCACCGTCATCGTTCTGCCTCCGATCCGAGTCCCGAGCCCCGAGCCCCGAGTCCCGAGTCCCGAGCCCCGAGCCGTGGCCGCGGACGGGTCCGGGCCGTCGCGCGCTGGTCCGACAGGTCCTAGCCGCGCTTCTTCCCGGCCGGCGGATGCCGGTCGGTGTACGGATCGGCCGGCGCCCCGGCGGGGGCCTCCCGCTCCAGGTCCCGTTTGGTGTCGAGCAGGTCCTTCCGCGCGGCCTTCCCCACGTCGGGGTACTGAGGATCGATCTCCATCAGGGTGTGCGCGAGGATCGCCGCCGCGGAGATCCGCCCGAACCACTTGCGGTCCGCCGGTACGACGTACCACGGCGCCCACTTCGTACTCGTGGCCGACAGCATCTCGGAGAAGGCATGCTGGTACTCGTCCCAGTGACCCCTCTCCCGGACGTCGGCCGCGGAGAACTTCCAGTTCTTGTCCGGCCGGTCGATCCGCCTGAGGAAGCGGGTGCGCTGCTCCTCCTTGGACAGGTTCAGGAAGATCTTCACCACCTTGAACCCGTTGTCCGTGAGGTAGTGCTCCCAGCGGTTGATCTCCCGGTAGCGCCGCTCCCATATGCCCGGTCCGCGCGAGTCGTCCGGGAGCTTCTGCCGGACCAGGTTCTCGGGGTGGACGCGTACGACGAGGACCTCCTCGTAGTGCGAGCGGTTGAAGATGGCGATCTCGCCGCGCGAGGGCAGCCGGAGGGCGTAGCGCCACAGGTAGTCGTGGTCGAGCTCCTCGGCGGAGGGCACCTTGAAACTGCTGACGCGCACACCCTGCGGGTTGACGCCGCTCATCACATGACGGATCGTCCCGTCCTTGCCACCGGCGTCGAGCGCCTGGAGACAGAGCAGCACCCCGTATGTGTCCTGGGCGGCCAACCGCTGCTGGTACTCGGCCAGCAGTGACACCCCGATCCGCAGCAGTTCCTTCCCTTCCCGCTTCTTCATACCGGCCCTGTAGCGGGGATCGAAGTCCCGGCCCAGGCGCACCTTCGACCCCGGCTCCACCCGGAGCGGCGCGACGAATTCCGCGATGCGTTCGGCTCTCTCGTCCGACATCACGATCAGCCCTTCACTGGTGCGGGGTGAGCATCGCGTCTCCCGGGTGCCGGCCCACCCTCGGCGGCCTCACCCGAGGCGCTGCGGTCGGCGGCGCGGAGGACCCTGCGGGACCGGCGTTCGACCAGTATCGGGACGTAGGCCCTGACCCTGGCCATGCGGAACGAGTCGTAAGCGGCCATGACCGTAGCCTCGACGGTCACCGCGTCGACCGAGGGACAAGCGGCACTCAGCCGGGCCACCATGTTGCGGATGGACACGAGCTCTTCCCGCGAGCCGTGTGGGGGGAGGTCCGGCGGCGCGGCCGGATCACCTCGATCCACCGGCTGGGGACGGCGCCACAGACCTTCGCCGGGAAGGGGCGTGACGTGAGAGGTCTGCTCTTCGATCGTCATGACGGCACTGATCCCATGTCCCACGACCTCCGGACCGCAGAACCACATGTCCCGCCACCGCCGCGGCAGGATCCCTCACGGTCATTGTCCGCGTGCCCGGACAAGATCGCCCCCTGAGGCAGGAGCGGGAGGCCGCGGACGAAGCGGGCGCCGGGCCGCAACGAGCGCGACAGCCTCAGAAATGAAGGCAAGTTGAGTGGTTGTCACCAAACCGCACACCCGAGGGGAAAAGTCTGCGTGATCATGACTAGTTAAGATTTTCGACCGCCGCGACCATAAGCGCTCATCGGGGCCACACCAGTGGGCGCGGTCGGCAGGGGCTTCCTCTCCAGCTCTGGGCTGAGCCGGGCCCGAGATGGAGAGGGGCACAGTTGAGCCAGGTATTCGGCCCGTCCGCGAGACGGCGGGCGAAGGTGGCGGCCGCCACCGGGATCGCGTTGCTGGGCAGCCTGTTGTCGGTCACCGCACAAGCCGCACCGAACCCCGCCGGAACCCCCGGCCCGCAGCGACAGCGCCAGCTACAGCAGCAGATACAACAGCTCCAGCACACCAACTACGACAGCCGCGACGCCCTGGGCGGCGGAGACGGTCTGCCCGCGGCCTTCGGGCGGTCCGCCAACGCGGGGCCCCGGCCGGCCGTCGTACGGACGCTGCGGGAGAAGCTCGGGGTGCAGGGCATCGTCGACTTCGACAACGCCACCGGCACTCCGCGCCGGGTCGCCCGCACCGACGGGTTCCTGACCGCCGCCAGCAGGCGGAAGCCGGTCGCCGTCGCGCTCGACTACGTCCGCGCGCACGCCGACGTCTTCGGCCTGACCGCGCAGGCCGTCGCCGGTCTCACGCTGCGCCGGGACTACGTCGACATCGAGGGCACCCACCACCTCAGCTTCGTACAGACCGTGGACGGCGTGCCCGTCTTCGGCAACGGCCTCAAGGCGCATGTGGCGAAGGACGGCCGACTGATCCAGGTGGACGGCGCACCGGTCAAGCACCTCCCGGCGGCCCTGGGCAGCGCCCGGCTCTCCGCCACCGCCGCCCGCGACATCGCTGTCAAGGACGTCGCCGGAACCCCGGCGAAGGTCTCCAAGGCGGCGCGGGGCCCGCAGCGCGCGACCGGGTTCAGCGACGGCGGCTACGTCAAACAGGTGTGGTTCCAGACCGCGACCGGGCCCCGGCTCGCCTGGGAGACGCTCCTGCTCCGCGACGGCTTCATCCACGTCATCGAGGCGAGCAGCGGCCGGGTCCTGTACCGGCAGAACATCGTGGAGAACGACGTCGGCCGGGCGTTCGCCCACTACCCAGGGGCACCCGTCGGAGGCAAGCCGCGACGGGTGGACCTGAGCGACTGGCTGCCGGACAACTCCCCGCGCCTGGACGGCTACAACGCCCACGTCTACTCCGACGTCAACGACAACGACACCGCCGACCCGACGGAGGAGGTGGCCCCGGCCGGGCAGGGAAGCTTCGACTACCCGTTCACCGACTTCAGCAGCACCGTCGGTGGAACCTGCTCGGCGGCGATGAAGTGCTCGTGGGATCCGAAGACCGCCAATTCCTGGCGCGCCAACCGGGCCCAGAACGCGGTCCAGGTGTTCGACTTCCTCGGCACCTTCCACGACCACCTGCTGGCCGATCCGATCGGCTTCACCCGTGCCGCCGGCAACTTCGACGCGGCCGACGGGGACGCCGTACAGGCCGAGGCGGACGACGGCGCGAACACGGCCGGCGGCCTGCCGGACGCCACTCACGTCAACAACGCGAGCATGGGCACGCCGCCGGACGGCAGCTCGCCGCGCATGTCGATGTACCTCCTCACACCGTCCTCGGGGGACTTCGCCAGAAACGCCGGCGACTCGTCGGACGTCGTTTACCACGAGTACACGCACGGCCTGTCGCACCGGCTCGTGGTCGACGCCAACGGCGTCTCGACCCTCCACAGCGCACAGGCCGGCGCCATGGGGGAAGGGTGGAGCGACTGGTACGCGGAGGACTATCTGGTCTCCCAGGGCCTGGAGAAGGACACACCGACCATCGGTGATGTGAAGCTCGGCAAGTACTGGAGGAGCGGCGGCACGATCCGTACGGAGCCGCTCGACTGCACCGTCGGTTCCCCGGCCGACGCCTGCCCCGGCACGCCCTTCGTCGGCTCAGGTGGCTACACGTACGGTGACTTCGGCCGTATCAGCGGTTTCGTCGAGGTGCACGACGGCGGCGAGATCTGGTCGCAGACCCTGTGGGACCTGCGCCGGGCCATCGGCAGTGAGCAGGCCCAGTCGCTGGTCACCCGGGCCATGGAACTGTCCCCGGACGACCCGTCCTTCCTCGACGAACGCAACTCGATCCTCCAGGCCGACCTCGTGGTCAACGGCGGCAAGTCGCAGAAGAAGATCTGGAAGGTGTTCGCCCACCGCGGCATGGGCTACTTCGCCGCGGCGATCGGCGGCGACGACACCGAGCCGGTCGAGGACTTCTCGATGCCGCCGGCGGCGGACACCCCGCGCGGCACCCTCACCGGCACGGTCACGGACAAGGACACCGGAGCGCCGGCCGGCGGGCTCACGATCTCCTTCGGCGGACATGACTCCGGCTTCGGCGGCGGCCTGGTCGCCACCACGGCCACGGACGGCACCTACACGATCTCCGGGATCCTGCCGGGCATGTACGCGAAGGTGTCGGCGCGTGGAGCCGGATACGACTCCGACCAGAAGACGCTGTCCATACCGTCACACCTGGTGAACCAGGACTGGACGGTCCGCCGGAACTGGGCGGCGGCGACCGGCGGCGGCTCGGTGGTCAGCTTCACCGGGCCCGACTACACCCCGCGCTGCGGCCCGAGCGGTCTGATCGACCAGTCGCATGGCCAGGGCTGGCTCACGACGGTCGCCCCCAACGGGCAGACCATCGTGCTCAAGCTGGCGGCGCCGGTCGACATCGCACAACTGGTGATCGACCCGTCCGCGAGCTGCATCCCGTTCCCCAGCATGGGGACCGGCCACTACCGGGTGGAGACCTCCCCGGACGGTACGACATGGACCACCGCCACGACAGGCGCCTTCCCCGAGGGCACCGTGAGCCCCACACCGGTGACGCTGGACGCGGGCACCGGCAACGGCGTCAGGTACATCCGGTACACGATGCTCACCACACAGGGCCAGGACGCCGAGCCCTGCTTCCCCGGCACGTCGAACCTCGGCTGCTACTTGATGGGCACCACCGAGCTGTCGGTGTACGGAAAGGCGAACTAGCGAACTAGCGAGCAACCCGCTGAGCCCGCGGTCCGGTGCCTCGCGTCGGCTCGCGGTGGGAGCGGCAGGGGTCGGTGAGCCGGTGAGGTCGGCCCTCCCGGCTCCTGTCCGCTTCCTGACACGCGCGGCCTCGGCCTAGGAAGCCGCGTCCCGCAGTCGCCCGAACTCCTCGGCCATGGTCGCCGCCGTCCAGTGCGCGTTCAGCCCGCTCGGGTTGGGCAGGACCCACACCCGCGTGTCACCGAACTGCCTTTCCTGCGGGCCGATCTGGGCCTTGCGGTCGTCGAAGGCCGCCCGGTACGCCGTCACGCCCACGACCGCCAGCCAGCGGGGCCGTAGCCGCGTGACCTTTGCCGCCAGCAGGCGCCCGCCCTCGCGGTACTCCTCCGCCGACAGCTCGTCGGCGCGAGCGGTCGCCCGTGCGACGACGTTCGTGATGCCGAGCCCGTACGAGATCAACTCGCCCTGTTCGGCGGGTTTGAACAGCCTCGGGGTGAAACCCGACAGGTGCAGCACCGGCCAGAAACGGTTGCCGGGGCGGGCGAAGTGGTGGCCCGTCGCCGCCGTCATCAGGCCGGGGTTGATGCCGCAGAACAGGACATGGAGACCGTCCGCGACGACGTCCGGTACGAGACGGTCGCGGGCGGCCTCCAGTTCGGCCTGGGTGAAGCGGGTCAGAGGATGGCTCCGGGGGTGTAGGCCGCGGCCTCCGGGTGTTGTTTCGCGATCTCCTCGATGCGGCCGACCACCACGGCGACCTGGTCGGCGGCGGCGCCCGTGAACGACAGCTTGTCGGCCATCAGGGCGTCGAGCTGCGCGCGGTCCAGCGGGATGCGCTCGTCGGCGGCGAGCTTGTCGAGGAGCTCGTTGCGCTCGGCGCCCTGCTCGCGCATGGCGAGCGCCGAGGCGACCGCGTTCTCCTTGATCGCCTCGTGCGCGACCTCGCGCCCGACACCCGCGCGCACCGCGCCCATCAGCACCTTGGTGGTGGCGAGGAAGGGGAGGTAGCGGTCCAGCTCGCGCGCGACGACGGCCGGGAAGGCGCCGAACTCGTCGAGGACGGTCAGGAAGGTCTCCAGCAGACCGTCGAGGGCGAAGAACGCGTCGGGGAGGGCCACCCGGCGCACCACCGAGCACGACACGTCGCCCTCGTTCCACTGGTCGCCCGCCAGCTCGCCCGTCATCGAGGCGTAGCCGCGCAGGATCACCATGAGCCCGTTGACGCGCTCGCAGGACCGCGTGTTCATCTTGTGCGGCATCGCGGACGAGCCGACCTGGCCGGGCTTGAAGCCCTCGGTCACCAGCTCGTGCCCGGCCATCAGCCGGATCGTCTTGGCGATCGAGGAGGGCGCCGCCGCGAGCTGGACGAGAGCCGTCACGACCTCGTAGTCCAGCGAGCGCGGGTACACCTGGCCGACGGAGGTGAAGGCGGTCGAGAAGCCGAGGTGGCCGGCGATCCGCTGCTCCAGTTCGGCGAGCTTCGCCGCGTCGCCGCCGAGCAGGTCCAGCATGTCCTGGGCGGTGCCCACGGGACCCTTGATACCGCGCAGCGGGTAGCGGCCCAGCAGTTCCTCGAGCCGGGCGTACGCGACGAGCTGCTCGTCGGCGGCGGTCGCGAACCGCTTGCCCAGGGTCGTGGCCTGCGCGGCCACGTTGTGCGAGCGGCCGGCCATGACCAGCTCGGCGTACTCACCCGCGAGCTTCCCGAGGCGGGCCAGCACGGCCACCGTACGGTCGCGCACCAGCTCCAGTGAGAGCCGGATCTGGAGCTGCTCCACGTTCTCCGTGAGGTCACGGGACGTCATGCCCTTGTGGACGTGCTCGTGCCCGGCGAGGTCGTTGAACTCCTCGATCCGCGCCTTCACGTCGTGCCGGGTGACCTTCTCGCGCTCGGCGATGGACGCCAGGTCGACGGTGTCGAGGACCCGCTCGTAGTCGGCGAGGGCGGCGTCGGGCACCTCGATGCCGAGGTCCTTCTGGGCGCGCAGCACGGCGAGCCAGAGCTGGCGCTCCAGCCTCACCTTCTGCTCGGGCGACCAGAGCGTGGCGAGCTCGGTGGAGGCGTAGCGTCCGGCGAGGACGTTCGGGATGCGGGGCTTTGCGGGTGCGGCGGTCACGTGTACGGAGTTTACCCGGCGTCCAGAGGGGGGTCTGCCCCGTCTATGGAGTCTGTAGGGCGCAGGTCGGATGCACTCCGACCTGCGCTCTTCCGTGGGGTCTGTGAGACGAGTGTGAGAGATCCAGCGGGGGTAGCCCGCGGACAGACAGAAGCCCCAGCCGTACAGACACTACTGGGAAAGTCGAGGGCCGACGTTGTGTTCGGGGAGGGTGTCGGTGTCGCTGCGGCAGTGGGGCTGGGAGAGATTCCGGCGGAGACGGCGCGGGTGGCGTGGACGGTGTGTCCGAAGGGCACGCTGGCGATGCGGCTGGGGGATGAGTTCGCGGAGGTCTTCTCCGTCGAGGACGTCGGGCAGCTCTTCCCGACGGTGGGCCGTCCAGCGGTTCTGCCTGGAGTGCTGATGCTGGTCACGGTGTTGCAGTTCGCCGAAGGGTTGTCCGACCGGCAGACCGCGGAAGCGGTCCGCACGCGGATCGTTGGAGAACGTCCCTTCGCGGTGGCGCCGGAACTCTTCCAGATCCACAACGGCGTTGTCGCCGGCCCGCGATCGGCTCCAGCCCTCACCTGCGGCTGTCCCGTGGCGGGCTGGCACCTGCACAGCCTGGGTGTCAGTCGCCGGTGGTTCCCATGGCATCATCGGCCAGATTCCACTGGCCGTCTTTGTCGAACGGCCACGGATGGGCGTAGGTGTCGCCTCTGAAGCAGTCGCGCAGGTCGTGTGGTGTGGCCGGAGGATCGGCAGGAACGGCGAGGGTATCGGCGAGCGGGTCGATGGACGCCGCGTACTGCTCGGCCCACTGCGTCCAGTCCGCCGCGACGTCCGCCTGGCGGGCTGCGGAGCAGAACGCCCGGATGTCCTGCGCCAGGCGCCAGCGTTCCACCTGACCGGTGAGAACCGCCCCGCGGTGCTGTGTGATCTGGGCTGCACGGGCCTGGCGCAGCGCCTTGTACCAGTTCTGCTTGCGTACGGCCTCTTCCTGTTCTTTCGCGATGCGTTGCTGTTCGGCATTTACGGCAAGCTGGTCCAGGTCGCGCAGGAGGTGGCCGAGCCGGTCTTCCAGTTTCCACCGTGCGCCGTCCGCGCAGCTGTAGGGCGAGGTGTAGTAGCTGCTGTGGTGGGGGGACGCGATCCTGAGGCGGCCGTCGGGATGGTGGTCGTACTTCGGAGGCTTCCGCGCCCAGGGATTCTTCTCGAGGTTGCGCAGTTCCTGGGGTGTGGGCTCATGGGGTGCTTTACTCGTGAGTTCGGTGATCTGCCAGGGGTAGTCGTGGGCGCCGATGCGGATGACCAGCTGGTGGGTCGCTTCCCCGCGGTGCCGACTGCTGTCGGTAGTGACCTCCCAGCCGCGCCGTTCGGCTTCGGTGATCAGTGCATGGGCGATGCGCAGGGCCCGGTCGGTGAGGTGGCGGGAGATGTTCATCGGTACGACGTCGGGCACATCCCGCGTGTCCGCGGTGGTCTTCGAACGCCCCAGTTTCTTGAGCGTGCGGGCGACCAGCGGATGCGGTTTACGCGGGAGTTCGTCAGGTACTTCCACCGCGGGAACGGCAGGCGGTTCAGCAGCCTTGCGAGCGGCTTCGTCTACGACCTTCAAGACCATGTCGCCTTTGTCCCGGCCCTTGACCTGCAGCTTGCAGCCGTTGGGGACATGCCCGTGATGCAGTGCGTGATAGTAGGCCGCCCGCCAGCGGGCGCGGGTCTTGGGCCCGCAATCCGGCACGGTAAGTGTTCCGCCGGCTTCACGGATGCGGACCAGCAGCGCAGGCCCGTCCGCCGGCGCGAGAGCAGCCTGGGCCGGGTCGTCCTTCAGCCGCTGCTTCTGCGCTTCCACCTCCCTGGGATGCTTTCCGTGCTTGAGATAGAAACGGCCATCAGCGGTGACGACCGCGGTCCGGCGGCCTGCGGCTCCGTAGCCGGTCTTCACCAGCGTCCGCTGCTCAAGCGCCCATAGCACACCGCTGTGTGCACCCTCTACCTCGAACGCCTTCGACGCTGCCGCCACCTGCTTCAGCAGCTCCAACTGTTTGTCACTCAGCGAATACTTCACAGTCCCTGTCCCCTCTCCCGCCCGCCCTGTGCGCCGGGCGTCGACTGAAGGCAGTAAGACGCAGCCTCCACTGGGCCTGCAGCCGGAATGGGAAGATTTCACCCCCGCGGGTCGCGTCCTGGCGACACCGGCAACTGAACCTTCCAACCGTCCTGGCGGTAACCCCGGAGTCAGCCGGTCCCACAGACCGAGCAGCCCCACCAAGTCCGCCGCCGTTACAGTGTGCGCGGTCGTTTTGCGGCTGGTCGTCGTAGGTTTGCTGCCGCGATCCTCGCCCAGCCAGCCAGCCAGCCAGCCAGCCAGCCAGCCAGCCAGCCGCATGCGGCCGGTGGCGAGGTTGCAGGCGATGGCCATGGGCCGGGTCGCGGTGTCGGCAGCACCGACGGCCGGAGCGGCAGCGGACTATCTACCGTTCCTTGGTCAAGGCGATCGGTCTCACCCAAGCATGGTCTAAACGCTTTTGCTGCGGCGGGAGATGTACAGGCATGAACGTCATCACATCTCCGGTGCGCGCGTGGATAGTTGAGTGGGCAACCATCGGGCTGCACGCTCTCTCGTGGTCCGCGTGCTCTGTCTTGCTCATCATGGGACTGGTGAGAATCCTGTCGGAGAGGTCACGCCGCAAGACCCTGCTGGCCATCACCATGCAGGCACCGCCCGGCACCGTGGTAGCGCAAGAAAGAGGCACAGGGGGTCCGAAGATGACGATTCAGGTCGGCGGCGGGCCGGCGTCTCATCCGGAGCGGGACTCGTGACGCCTCGAGTCCCCAAGGAACACTGGGCCGAGGTCTCAGACCTCTACATGCGGCACCGAGGTGACTTGGTCAGGTTCGCTTCCAGGATCCTGGGGGATGAGGGCTACACGGCTCATGACCTTGTTCAGGAGACATTCCAGGCTGCCGCTATGCAGTGGACCACGCTGCGAGACTACGACACGGGCGGTCAACGAGCCTGGTTATACCGGGTCCTGAAGAACAAGGTCTTCGACCAATGGGGAGCAACCAGAGGTTCCTGCAGGGCTGATGCGTTCTCAGGTTGCGAGATGAGCGATGCGCCGAGGAGGCCGATTGGCACTGTCACGTTGGCTGAC
>NZ_LIQQ01000445.1 GCF_001418565.1 Streptomyces graminilatus
GTTTGGGAGTGGTGGGGGTGTGTCGTTGTCCTTGGTGGACAGGGAGCGGGCAAGGGCGGGCAGGGAGCGGACAGAGGAGTGCCCGCGTGAAGGCCCTCCAAGGGCGGGTACTCGGCCGGGTCCGCTTCGTGAGGTCGGCCCGGTAAGCGGTGAACTCCCCTTGTGGGAGCGTTAGATTGGCCGCTGTTGACTTGATGGTGGTCGGAACGGCTGGTCAGGGGGCAGTGCGATGGACAGCGACGGTACGCAGGACGCGCGGGGTACGCACGCGAATCCCGTGCCGCGTCCGGCGGGGCCGCCGGGCGCGCCGTCCGTGCCGCCCCGGCCGGTGACGGCCCCTCGGCCGGTCGAACAGGGGGTGCCGTCGCAGGTACCCGCCCGTGCGTCCGTCGCCGAGTGGCTCAACGCGCCCCGGCCCGACGCCGAGCCGGGGATCTGGCGGTACGGGTACCGGGTGCCGAAGAAGGCGCAGGCGGCGGAACGTCTCTCCCCGGTCACCGTGGTCGGGCTGCTGGTGCCGCTCGTCGTCGGGCTGTTCCTGTGGTCGCTGTGGCGCCAGGGGGCGATGCCCTACGAGTGGGTGCTGCTGAAGCTGCTGACGCCGGACGACTGGTGGTGGGGCGGCACCGTCTCGCCCAAGGGATGGGAGGGCAGTGCGGGCATCCTCGTCTACAACGGCGCCTTCTTCCTTGTCCTTCTCTACGGGATGGGGCGGCTCGGCAGCTGGCCCGACATCGCCCGGCACTTCGTCGGGCGCCGCCCGCAGCCCGCGCGGGCCCTGCTCGCGGCGCTCGGGGCCGTCATCACGCTCAGCTTCGTGTTCCCGGACGCCTTCCCCCTGGTCGGCTGGGACGCCCTGCCGGTCGTCGACGCGGTCGTCGCCCTCGTCGCGCTGGTCACCGGCGGCTTCGACGTGTTCGGGTCGACCGCCTTCAAGGTCGGCCTCTACACCGTGATCACCCTGCTCGTCGTATGGCCGTTCGCCCGGATCGGCGGCTGGTGGGCGTACGCGAAGGAGCGCCTCGCCGCCCGTAAAGCGGCCGCCGGGCCCACCGGGCCCGCGCCCGCCGACCGGCCGCGCGCGCAGTGGCCCGACCTCCGCGAGGCCGGCCAGTACGAGGCCGCCGAACTGCTCACCGCCGAGGTGACCGGCGGCCGGATGAACGACGTCGACTGCGCCCGGGTCGAACACGCGTGGACGCTCGCCAGACGGGACGGACTGCTCACCGGCTTCCAGGACACCGTGCTGCGACAGGGCGCCGCGGCCTGGACGCACCCCTCCGGCGCCCGCGACCTGGCCCGCCGCACCGCACACCACGACCTGGCCGCCGGGCAGGTGCGCATCGGGCGCTGGGTGGCGGCCGAGCGGGCCCCGCTCGCCTATCACGGCGCCGGAGCGGCCCTCGGCCCCGAGGTGCTGGGCACCTCCCTGCTCGCCGTCGGACCCTCGGGAGCGGGCAAGACACGCCACCTGATCGAACCGGTGACCGAGGCGCTGGCCCTGCGGGCGCTCACCGGCCAGTGCGCGTTCGTCACGGTGTCCGCGCCGGGCGCGCCGCTCGCCGAGGACACCCGCTTCGACGTCGTCGTCCGGATCGGTGACCGTTCCTCCGTCCACGACCTCGACCCGTACGCCGGCTCCGACGACCCCGACGAGGCCGCCTCCTTCCTCGCCGAGGCGCTGGTCGGTGACCTCGACACCGTCGGCACCGACAGTGCCGCCACCGTGCTCGCCCAGGTGCTCGGCCCCTACCGGGCCGCCCACGGGCGCTTCCCGGCCCTGCCCGTGCTGCGGGAACTGCTGGAGAGCGACCCGGCCGCGCTGTCCGGCCTGCGGGACGCCCTGGCCGGGGACGGGTTCACCGTCATGCGGCGCGAACTCGACGTACGCATCCGGCAGGCGGCCAGCCCGACCGACGTCGGCCGGGTCCTCGCCGACCGGCTCGCGCTGCTGAACCGGCCGGTCTTCGACGGCTTCTTCGGTGGGGGCGGCACCGCACGGCCCTTCTCCCTGCGCTCCCTCACCCAGTACCCGCTGCGCGTCCGCGTCGACCTGCCCGAGCACGGCCACGAGGAGGCCGCCCGGCTGATCACCCGGCTCGTCCTCGCCCAGTTCTGCGCCGTCGTACGCGACACACGGCGCCCGCACTTCGCCTGCCTGGTCCTCGACGACGCCACCGGGACGGTCACCGCCGGTTCGGTACGCCGGGTGCAGCGGCTGCGCACCCAGAACGCGGGAGTCGTCCTCGCCCTGCGGACCATCGGCGACGTCCCCGAGGCGCTGCACGGACCGCTCTACGGCGCCGTGGGCTGCCGGATGGCGTTCTCCGGCGTGACGACCTGGGACGGCGGCCGGTTCGCCCAGGCCTGGGGCACGGCCTGGGTGGAGACACGGGACGTCGCCAAGCACACCGTCTTCGCGGACCAGCCGATGACCCGCGCCATCCACGCCCTGCGCAAACTGGTCACGGGCAAGGCGGTCACGACCGATGCCGTGACCGTACGTACGGTCGAACGGGAGCGCTGGTCGGCCTCCGAACTGGCGCACGAGGTGCCGCCGGGGCACGCGGTGCTGTCGCTGACGACCGTCGAGGGCGAGCACGCGCCTCCGCTGCTGGTGGATCTGCGGGGCTGAGGAGAGGGACTTGTACGGGCGGGGCGCGCTGTACGTACAGTGAGGCAGAATCGGCACAGGCCGTTCATACATGGCGGCCAAAGGTTCACGGAGAACACACAGACACAGACCTGAAGGCCTCATGCCCCCGACGCTCGCCTCACTCGTCCACCACTCCGCGCTCAAGCTGACCGTGCGGGCGGGCGGCGACCGCCTGGACGTCCCCGTGCGCTGGGCACACGTCAGCGAATTGGCCGACCCCGTCCCCTACATGGAGGGCGGGGAACTGCTCCTGATCACCGCCCTGAAACTGGACGCCGAGGACGCCGACACCATGCGGCGCTATGTGAAACGGCTGGTGGGGGCGGGGGTCGTCGGACTCGGCTTCGCGGTAGGGGTCAACTACGCCGAGATCCCGAAGGCGGTCGTCGAGGCGGCGGAGCACGAGGGGCTCCCGCTCCTCGAAGTCCCGCGCCGCACGCCCTTCATCGCGATCAGCAAGGCGGTGTCGGCGGCCATCGCCGCCGACCAGTACCGGGCGGTGACCGCCGGATTCGCCGCGCAGCGCGAACTGACCCGGCAGGCGCTGAGCGACGGCCCGCAGGGCCTCCTCACCGCGCTCGCCTCCCAGGTCGACGGCTGGGCCGCCCTGTACGACGCCTCGGGCGCCGTCGTCGCCACCGCGCCCGACTGGGCCGGGCGGCGTGCGGCACGCCTGACGGCCGACGTGGAACGGCTGCGGGAGCGGCCCGCGCCCGCGAGCGCTGTGGTCGGCGCGGGCGGTGAGGACGACGACGGCGGCGACGGACGGGACCGGGTCGAGCTGCACTCCCTCGGCACCGGGCGCCGCCCGCGCGCCGCGCTGGCCGTCGGCACGGCCGCCACGCTCGGTACGGCGGAGCGGTACGCCCTGCACTCGGCCATCGCCCTGCTGACCCTCACCACCGAGCGGTCCCGTTCCCTCCAGGCCGCCGAGCAGCGCATCGGGGCCGCGGTACTGCGCATGCTCCTGGCCGGCGAACCCGACCACGCGCGTGCCGTCGCCGGGGATCTGTACGGCGAGCTGCTCGACGCGCCGTACCGGATCGTGGTCGCGGAGTCGGCTTCGGCGTCTGCGTCGGCTCCGGGAGGCGGGGTGAGCAGGCCTACGGCCGGTGCTCCGGGCGCCGCCGACACGGACGGCGACCCGCTGGGCGCGCTCGCCGAGTACCTGGAGTCCGCCGCCGCGCGGGCGGGGGAGGCGGTACTGGTGGTGCCGGAGGGGGAGCGGCTGGTGGTGCGCGCGGTGGACGGGGGTGCGG
>NZ_LIQQ01000446.1 GCF_001418565.1 Streptomyces graminilatus
CGTCAGCACGTGCTGACGCGGCGGCGCAGGTTGCGGCCACTATGGTGGACCTCTGCGTACGGACTCGAAGGGGCAGCAGTGAACGACGGCGACGGGACCCTTGCGGCAGAAGCCCAGGGGCGGCGGTTCGGCCCGCTCGGCACGGCCTTGGTGATCATTCCGACCTACAACGAGGCGGAGAACATCAAGAAGATCGTCGGCCGGGTGCGGAAGGCTGTCCCCGACGCCCACGTTCTCGTGGCGGACGACAACAGCCCCGACGGCACCGGCAAGCTCGCCGACGAGCTGGCCGCCGAGGACGACCAGGTCCAGGTGCTGCACCGCAAGGGCAAGGAGGGCCTCGGCGCCGCCTACCTCGCGGGCTTCCGGTGGGGCATGGACAACGGCTACGGCGTCCTGATCGAGATGGACGCCGACGGCTCCCACCAGCCCGAGGAACTGCCCCGCCTGCTGACCGCCCTCAAGGGCGCCGACCTGGTCCTCGGCTCCCGCTGGGTGCCCGGCGGCCGGGTGGTCAACTGGCCCAAGTCCCGCGAGTTCATCTCCCGTGGCGGCAGCCTCTACTCACGGCTCGCCCTCGACCTCCCGCTCCGCGACATCACGGGCGGCTACCGTGCCTTCCGCCGCGAGACCCTCGAAGGCCTCGGCCTCGACGAGGTCGCCTCGCAGGGCTACTGCTTCCAGGTCGACCTGGCCCGCCGCTCGATCCGGGCGGGTTACCACGTGGTCGAGGTGCCCATCACCTTCGTCGAGCGCGTGCACGGCGACTCCAAGATGAGCCGCGCGATCCTGGTCGAGGCGCTCTGGCGGGTCACGACGTGGGGCGTGGGGGAGCGGGTCAACCAGGTCCGCGGCAAGACCAGGAAGCCGTAGCGGCCCGTAGAGGCCGGTCCGTCCCGGGCGCGCCCCTACGTCCGCCCAGCGCTTGTTGATCATCCTCTTATCCTGTGCTGAGCCCGGCCCGGGCACACTGGACGTATGACGACTGGCGCACCGACCCCCATCTACCCCGCCCGGCCGCGGCGATCCCGGCTGCGCACGTTTCTGCCGCTGGGCATCGCCGCCTGGCTGGTGCTGGAGATCTGGCTGCTGACCGTGGTCGCCGGCGCGGCGGGCGGCTTCGCGGTCCTCGTGCTCCTGGCGGCCGGTCTGGTGCTGGGCTCCGTGGTCATCAAGCGGGCGGGCCGCCGGGCCTTCCGCAATCTCACGGAGACACTGCAGCAGCAGCAGGGCGGTCTGCCGGAGGTCGGCGCGGCCCGCCCCGGCGGCAGCGAGGGCAACGGGCTGATGATGCTCGGCGGGCTGCTGCTGATGCTGCCCGGCCTGATCTCGGACGCGGTGGGCCTGCTCCTGCTGGTCCCCCCGCTCCAGAAGGCGATCAGCCGTTACGCGGAGCGCACCTTCGAACGCAAGCTGCGGGAGGCGACCCCGGGCACCCTGGGCGACGCCTTCCAGCAGGCGCGGATCCGCCGCCCGGACGGCAAGGTGGTCCAGGGCGAGGTCATCAAGGACGAGGGCACGAGTTCTTAGCCCGTCCGGCGTTGGAGGACGAGCCCGCAGGGCGGTGGGGGTTGCGGTTCCGGGGCACAGCCCCGGAACCGCAACCCCCACCCACCGCCCGGAAAACGCAAAACCGCGGGTGCCGTACGCGGACCTCACGTACGGCACCCGCGGCATCACGTGTGCGTTGTATGCCGCCCAGCCCCCTGAAGGACTACGCGGACTTGCGGCTGTCCCGCGGATGTACCGCGATGTTCATCGCTCCGGAGCGGAGTACGGCCAGTCGCTCCTCGAGGACCTCTTCGAGTTCCTCTCGGGTGCGCCGCTCCATCAGCATGTCCCAATGCGTACGCGCGGGCTTGGCCTTCTTCTCCTCAGGGCCGTCGCCGTCCACGAGGAGTGCCTGGGCCCCGCAGACCTTGCACTCCCACTCCGGCGGAATCTCCGCCTCGACCGAGAAGGGCATCTCAAACCGATGCCCCTTCTCGCATGCGTACTCCACGGCCTGGCGCGGAGCCAAGTCGATGCCGCGGTCCGTCTCGTAGCTGGTCACCACGAGGCGCGTGCCGCGAAGAGCTCGCTCACTCATGAATCGTGCCTCCCGGGCTTGTCGCCCACAGGACAGGTGTCGCTGTCGTCGTCATCCGGTCAACGTCCGGTCGGCGGTAAAGATTCCCGTCCCGTGTCCCGTTTCGGGGTCATGCGTCGCCGTCGTAGCTGTCCCTTGTTGTACCCACCAGCGCCCGGTTTGTCACATCTGCAAGCAGATATCACCCAGCGTTTCGTCATCTTTGACGCGCAGTAACGGTCCGCCTGGCAGGCCAACGGCGTACACTACCGCTCTTTGCCCGCCGATGCTAAATCCTTTCGGGAACGGGATTGCCCGCGTCGCGGATCGCCCGCCCCACCGGAACCCGCGCGAGCAGGGCGAAACCGATGACGAAGAAGGCCACGAGCGAGATGATCGCGTCCCGGTAACTTCCGGTCAGCTGGAAGGTGATCCCGAAGAGCAGCGGGCCGAGCCAGCTCATTCCGCGGTCGCTCATCTCGTACGCCGAGAAGTATTCGGCCTCCTTGCCCGGCGGCACCAGATGCGAGAACAGTGACCGGGACAGCGCCTGGCTGCCGCCGAGGACCAGGCCGATCCCGGAGGCCAGCACGAAGAACCACACCGGCGCGTGGGCCGGCAGGAAGTACCCGGCCGACAGGGTCAGCGTCCAGGCCACGAGCGAGCCGAGAATCGTCCGCTTGGCCCCGTACAGGCGGGCCAGCAGGCCCATCCCCAGCGCGCCCGCCACCGCCAGCACCTGCACCAGCAGCACCGCCCCGATCAGGGTGGACTGGCCGAGCCCCAGTTCCTGCGAGCCGTACACCGAGGCCTGGGAGATCACGGTCTGGATGCCGTCGTTGTAGATGAGGTAGGCGAGCAGGAAGGAGAGGGTGAGCGGGTGGCGGCGCATGTCGCGCACGGTCGCCGCGAGTTGCCGGAGTCCCGGTGAGGTGGCCTCCTTCGCCTTCGCGGCACCTTCCGGCGCGGCGGTCCGGCGGTCGCGGAGGCCGCGCAGGGGTACGAGGGTGAAGGCGCCCCACCAAAGGCCCGCCGAGGCCAGACAGACGCGGACGGCCATGCCCTCGGACAGGCCGAAGGAGTCGTGGGCCGTGTACAGCACCAGGTTGACGACGAGGACCAGCGAGCCGGCCGCGTAGCCGAACGCCCAGCCGCGCGAGGAGACCGCGTCGCGCTCCTCGGCCGTGGCGATCTGGGGGAGGTAGGAGTTGTAGAGCATCATCGAGACGGACTGGGCCGCGTTGGCGACGATCAGCAGCAGCCCGCCGAGCAGATAGCGGTCGCCGTCGAGGAAGAACATGCCCGCCGTCGCCGTGGCACCCACGTAGGCGGCGGCTCCCAGCAGGCCCTTCTTGCGGCCGGTGCGGTCCGCGGCGGCGCCCACCAGGGGCATCACCACCACGGCCAGGATGACCGACAGGGACACCGAGTATGCGAAGAACGAACCGGCGCGCACCGGAATGCCCAGCGGATGCACGAACCCGTCCGCGTCGGCCGCCTTCTCGGCGACCGAGGTCAGATAGGGGCCCAGGAACACGGTGAGCACGCTCGTCGAGTAGACGGAGACGGCCCAGTCGTAGAAGTACCAGCCGCGCTGCTCGCGGCGGCGCCCGGCGGCCTCGTCGGCCGCTTCGGTCCGCACGGTGTCGGTGCCCACCCGTGCCCCTCGCTTTCCCCGCGGAGTGGTGCGCGCGGGGCGTCAGGACCAGGTGCCCCGGTCTTCCAGTACCTTGCGCAACGTGTCGATGTGATCGGTCATGATGCCATCGACTCCGAGGTCCAGGAGCCGGTGCATCCGATCCGGATCGTTGACCGTCCACACATGGACCTTCAGCCCGCGCGCGTGGGCGGTGCGCAGGAAGCTCCGGTCGACCACCGGGATGCCCGACTGGGACTCCGGCACCTGTGCGGCGACCGCGGAACGGCGTACGCCCACGGGCACGTGCCAGGAGCGCAGCCGCAGGCCGAGGATGCCCCGGACGCCGTACGAGGTCGCCAGCCGGGGGCCGCCCAGCCGCTGGGCGCGCACCAGCCGCGCCTCGTCGAAGGAGCCGACACAGACCCGGTCCCAGGAGTCGGTGCGCTCGATCAGGTCCAGCACCGGGCGCAGCGCGGACTCGGCCTTGAGTTCGATGTTCCAGCGCGCCTCGGGGAGGGCTTCGAGCAAGTCCTCGAAGAGGGGTACCGGCTCCTTGCCCGCCACGCGCGCGTGCTGTACGTCGGACCAGGGGAGGTCGGCGATCAGGCCACTGCCGTCCGTCACCCGGTCCAGCGTCAGGTCGTGGAAGGCGACGAGTTTTCCGTCCGCCGTGCACTGCACGTCGGTCTCCATGTAGCGGTAGCCCGCGTTGAACGCCCGCCGGAACTGGAGCATCGTGTTCTCCAGCCCGTCCGCGGCCCCGCCCCGGTGGGCGAAGGGGATCGGGCCGGGATGGTCGAGGTAGGGATGACGTATGCGCGTGGTCACGGTCGCAGTATCGCCGCTTCCGGTTGACCGGCGGCAACGGCCGTGCTGCCGTCGGATGCCGTAGGGACGGCGAACACGCGCAGGAACACCTGCGCCAGCGGTCCGATCGCCACCGCGTACAGCACCGTGCCGATCCCCACCGTGCCGCCCAGGGCGAAGCCCGTCGCCACCACCGCCACCTCGATCGCCGTACGGACGAGGCGGATCGAGCGGCCGGTGATCCGGTTCAGGCCGGTCATCAGGCCGTCGCGCGGGCCCGGGCCGAACCTCGCCGTGATGTACAGGCCGGTGGCCACACCGTTGAGGACGATGCCCGCCACCAGGAGCGGGACGCGGGCTGCGAGGGCGTGTGCGTCGGGAACCAGGGCGAGCGTGCCGTCCATGGCGAGGCCGACGACGAACACGTTCGAGACCGTGCCGAGGCCCGGACGCTGACGCAGCGGTATCCACAGGAGCAGCACCGCCGCGCCCACGAAGATCGACACGACGCCGATGGTCAGCCCCGTCAGCTTGGCCAGCCCCTGGTGCAGCACGCCCCAGGGCTCCAGGCCGAGGCCCGATTCGACCATCAGGGCCGAACTGGCCCCGTACAGCGCGAGACCGGCGTAGAGCTGGACCAACCGCCGGCCGAGACGATCCTGCGCTGACAACGAACTCACGAGCTGCCCCCTGTGGTGGTAGTGGCCTGACACATGACACCCTGTGGCTTGGGATCGGATCGCATCCATGGCCAATTCGGGGAAGGTGGACTGATCTGCATGGTGCAGTGGACTTCGGCAGTGGGGACCGCGCAGCTCGCCCGGCTGCTCACCTCCCAGCAGGACCGCCCGGCGGGCCCCGGCACCCGCCGCCCGCCCGCCTACCGCTCACTCGCCGACGGCATCCGCCTGCTGGTGCTGGAGGGCCGTGTGCCGGTGGCCGCCCGCCTGCCCGCCGAACGGGAACTGGCCCTCGCCCTCTCCGTCAGCCGCACCACGGTCGCCGCCGCCTACGAGGCGCTGCGCGCCGAGGGCTTCCTGGAGTCCCGGCGGGGGGCGGGGAGCTGGACTGCCGTACCCGCGGGTAACCCACTTCCCGCGCGCGGGCTCGAACCCCTGCCCCCCGAGGCGCTCGGCTCGGTGATCGACCTCGGTACGGCGGCCCTGCCCGCGCCCGAACCCTGGCTCACCCGCGCCGTCCAGGGCGCCCTGGAGGAGCTTCCCCCCTACGCGCACACGCATGGCGACTACCCGGCCGGGCTGCCCGCGCTGCGCGCGATGCTCGCCGAGCGGTACACCGCGCGCGGGATCCCCACCATGCCCGAACAGATCATGGTGACGACCGGTGCGATGGGCGCCATCGACGCGATCTGTCATCTGTTCTCCGGCCGGGGCGAGCGCATCGCCGTGGAGTCGCCCTCGTACGCCAACATCCTCCAGTTGATGCGGGAGGCCGGCGCCCGGCTCGTCCCCGTGGCGATGGCCGAGGGGCTCGCCGGCTGGGACCTGGACCGCTGGCGCCAGGTACTGCGCGACGCGGCGCCCCGCATCGCCTACGTCGTCGCCGACTTCCACAACCCCACCGGCGCGCTCGCCGACGAGGACCAGCGACGGCAGCTCGTCGACGCGGCCCGCTCGGCGGGCACGGTGCTGGTCGCCGACGAGACGATGACCGAGCTGTGGCTCGACCCGGACGTCGAGATGCCGCGCCCGGTGTGCGGCTTCGACCCGGCCGGGTCGACGGTCATCACCGTGGGTTCCGCCAGCAAGGCCTTCTGGGCCGGGATGCGCATCGGCTGGGTGCGGGCGGCTCCGGACGTGATCCGCAGCCTCGTCGCCGCGCGTGCCTACGCGGACCTGGGCACGCCCGTACTCGAACAACTGGCCGTCAACTGGCTGCTGAGCACCGGAGGCTGGGAGCAGGCGGTCGGCATGCGCCGCGAACAGGCCCGGGACAACCGGGACGCGCTGGTCGCGGCGGTACGGCGGGAACTGCCGGACTGGGAGTTCACGGTGCCCGGGGGCGGGCTCACGCTCTGGGTCCGTACGGGGGGTCTGTCGGGGTCGCGGATCGCCGAGGCGGGGG
>NZ_LIQQ01000447.1 GCF_001418565.1 Streptomyces graminilatus
AGGGCGCCGTACCGGCTCGGGTGCACGCGCGCGGGGTGGTCGTGGAGCTGCGGGAAGTGGCCGAGGGACACACCCTCGTTGGCGTACGCGCCGTTCGTCACCTGCTCCTCGGAGTACGGCGCCGGGGCCTGCCGCAGGCCCCGGCGCCGTACTCCGAGGAGCAGGTGACGAAGGCCGCGTACGCCAACGAGGGTGCGTCGCTCGACGACTTCCCGCAGCTCCTCGACCACCTCGCGCGCGTGCACCCGAGCCGGTACGGCGCCCTCACCGACGGCCTGAAAGCCGTGTGCCTCACCGATGTGCGGCCCGTCCCGGACCAGTCGACGGCGCTGCGGCTCGTCGTGCTCGCCGACCGGCTGTACGACCGCGAGGTGCCGGTGCTCGCCTCCGGTCTGCCCTTCGACCAGTTGTTCAGCGAGGAGATGCTGAACGGCGGTTACCGCAAGAAGTACTTCCGCGCGATCTCCCGCCTGACCGCGCTGGCCCGCGACGCCAAGGGCCTCGTGGATCCCGCGTAGGCGCCTGGCAGTCCCCTGGTGAGCCCCTGGCAGGCGCCGTGCGGGGCGCCCGCGAAGCCTCGCGCGATTCCGACCCGCCAATCACATGAACTGTCGCGGGTCAAGGACCAGTTCACGCCACCTCACCAGCGCTTTTCACGCTCTCTTCGACATGAAACGCTGAGTTAACCCAGCAAACAACTCCGCAGGGTTAACGTGTTTCTTGACCATCGGTTGACCAACCGTTGACGTACACGTGAGACGTGAATTGACTGGAGGGGGGAGCGTGTTCCGAGGTACTACGGCCAGGACCGTGCTCTCGCTCCTCGCCACCCTCCTGCTGGCCCTCCAGTTCTTCGCTCCCACGGAGTCCTTCGCACACGCGCACACAGCCCGTCACGCGGAGGTCAAGACCGAGCCCAGAAACAAACCCCGGGCCCAAGCCCAGCGCGACGAGTACGTCACCTGTGGTGACGGCGGCCATCAGCACGACCCGAGCCTGCCCCTGCGCACCCGGGACCGGCATCGCATCGCCGACTCGGGTCCCCAGGTGCTCGACCGCCCGCCCCTCGTGCGGGACCACACGGCTCCGCACGAACCGGCGGCGCGCGTCACGTCCCGTCATCAGGCGGCCAGATCACTTACCGCGCACACCCCGGCAGCGCTTCAGGTGTTCCGCTGCTGACAGCGGGAAAGCCCCCCACTCCCCGTCAGCACGTCCGACTGTCATGTACGTCCGACGCGCCATCGAGGCGCGCCAGGAGGAGTCCCCACATGCAGCCCCTCATCGACAACGCCCGCACCTTCGGTCAGCGCCCTGAGGAGTTCGCCAAGCTGGCCGAAGGCCAGTCCCCCCAGGTCCTGTTCATCACCTGCTCCGATTCCAGGGTCGTCCCGGCCCTGATCACGGGCGCCAGGCCCGGCGAGCTCTTCGAGCTTCGCACCGCGGGCAACATCGTCCCCCCGTACGTCTCCGCCAGCCCCACCGGCGAGGCCGCCACCATCGAGTACGCCGTGGAGGTCCTCGGCGTCAGCGACATCGTCGTCTGCGGCCACTCGCACTGCGGGGCCGTCGGTGCCCTGGTGCGCGGCGACGACCTCACCGCCGTACCCGCCGTACGCGACTGGCTCGCGCACGCCGCCGATGAACCCGAGCCCTCGGACCCGTCCGACCACGGCGACCCGACGGTCTCCTCCGCCGTCCAGAACCATGTCCTCGCACAGTTGCTGCGGCTGCGCTCCTACCCGTGCGTGGAACAGCGCATGGCCAAAAATGGACTGCGTCTTCGTGGCTGGTACTACGAGGTGCACACTGGGGCGGTGCGCGAACACCGCGCCGCCACCGACACGTTCGAAGCGCTGTGAGGGCCGCAATGAACATACGCTCCAAGGTCCCGCAGCTGCGGCAGGACTTCGCCGCCTCGCTCGTCGTCTTCCTGGTCGCCCTGCCGTTGTGCGTGGGCGTCGCCGTCGCCTCCGGGGTGCCTGCCGAACTCGGCCTGGTCACCGGCATCGTGGGCGGTATCGTCACCGGACTCCTGCCGGGCAGCAGCCTCCAGGTGTCCGGGCCGGCCGCCGGCCTCACCGTCCTGGTCTTCGAGGCGGTACGGGAACACGGTCTGCCCGCGCTCGGGGTGATCGTGCTCGCCGCCGGGCTGCTCCAGCTCGCGATGGGCGCCTTCAAGCTGGGGCGCTGGTTCCGGGCCATATCGGTGTCCGTCGTCGAGGGCATGCTGGCCGGAATCGGCCTCGTGATCATCGCCGGAC
>NZ_LIQQ01000448.1 GCF_001418565.1 Streptomyces graminilatus
CCCCCCTTCCCCTCCTCCACATCCGCCCCCCTCAATCGAGATGCGAGCCACTGGGACGTCATGAAGATCCAAGACCTTCCGTATCCGGACCCGGGTGAACCGGACGCACGCTCGGGCCCCAGATTCCTGTGGTGGCTCTTCCGCAACCAGCTCGGCGGCCAGCTCACCGCCCTGGCCTGGGGGCTGGTGCACTTCGTGGCCGTCTCCGGACTGCCGTTCGGTGTCGGGTTCGCCGTCCAGGCCGTCGTCGACCGCTCGGGCGGGCGGCTGGCCCTCGCGGGCGGGCTGATGGTGCTGTGCGGCTTCGCCATCGCCCTCGGCGACAGCATGCTCCACCGGTCCGCGGTCACCAACTGGATCACCGCGGCAGCCCGCGTCCAGCAGTTGCTGGCCCGCAGGACCGCCCGGCTCGGCTCGGCGCTGACGCGGCGGGTCGCGGCCGGTGAGATCGTCGCTGTCTCCACGGGGGACGTGGAGAAGATCGGCTGGTTCGTCGAGGCCTTCTCCCGGTTCACCGCCGCCGCGCTGACCGTCGTCCTGGTCTGCGTCGGCCTGTACGTCTACCAGCCGGCGCTCGGCATCGTGGTCGCCGTGGGCATCCCGGTCCTCGCCGTCGCCGTGCTTCCGCTGCTGCCGCGGGCCACCCGCAGGGCCGACTTCCAGCGTGAGAAGGCCGGCCGCGCGACCGAGCTGGCCTCGGACACCGTCGCGGGACTGCGTGTGCTGCGCGGCATCGGCGGCGAGGAACTCTTCCTCGACCGCTATCGCCGGGCCTCGCAGGAGGTGCGGCACGCGGCCGTGCGCAGCGCCGGTATGTGGGCGCTGATCTCGGCGATCCAGGTGCTGCTGCCGGGTCTGCTGATGATCGCGGTCGTCTGGCAGGGCGTGCATCTGGCCCGGCAGGGCCGGATCACCGTCGGTGAGCTGGTCACCGTGTACAGCGCGGTCATGCTGCTGACGTATCCGCTGCGGCACTTCGAGGAGATCGCCATGGCGTACTCCTTCTCCAGGCCGTCGGCGAAACGGGCCGCGCGGGTGCTGTCCCTGGAACGCGCCACGGACACGGCGGGCTCGCGCGAGGCGGTGGTACCGGCCGGGGATCTGTACGACCCCGCAACCGGGCTGCTGGCCCCCGCGGGGTGCCTGACCGCGGTGGTGTGCGGCGATCCGGACGCGGCGGGTCTGCTGGCGGAGCGGCTCGGCGGGCACCCCGCCGAGGAGGGCACTTCGGCGCTCCTCGGTGGCGTACCGCTGGACGAGTTGCCGCTCTCCAGCACCCGCACGGCCGTCCTCGTCCAGGACAAGGACCCGGTGCTGCTCTCCGGTTCGCTGCGTGAGCTGCTCGACGTGCCCGCCTCGGGTGCGGTGAGCGCCGCCGAGGCGCTGGCCGCCGCACAGTGCGGCGACGTGCTGGAGTCGCTCGTGCAGGGTTCGCTGAACGCCGAGGACCCACTGGACGCGCGGATCACGGAGCGCGGACGGTCGTTGTCGGGCGGCCAGCGCCAGCGGCTGGCGCTGGCCCGCTCGCTGGTCACGGACCCCGAGGTGCTCGTGCTCGACGAACCGACGTCGGCCGTCGACTCGCACACCGAGGCCCGGATCGCCGACGGGATACGGGAGTTGCGCGCCGGCCGGACGACGGTCGTGTTCACCTCCTCGCCCCTGCTCCTGGACCACGCCGACCGGGTCGTACTGATCCACGAGGGCGAGGTCGCGGCCGTCGGTGTGCACCGGGAACTGGTCCACACCGAGCCCCGGTACCGGGCCGTGGTGACCCGGGAGACCGAGGACGAGGCGGCCGCCGACCACGATCTGAACGGCCTGAACGGCCTGAATGACCTGGACGACGTGGAAGAACTCGCGGAACTCAAGGAAATCGGAGAGACGGCATGATCGGCGTGGCGCCACCGGCGTACGACCCGGCGGCCCCGACAACGGCGAGCACCCTGCCGGTCGGCGCCTCCGCGACAGTACGCGCCTACGTGGTTGAACTGTTCCGCAGGCACCGGAGTGCCTTCCTGCTCCTGGTCACCGTCAACACGGTCGCCGTGGTGGCCTCCATGGCCGGCCCGTACCTGCTGGGCGACCTCGTCGAGCGGGTCTCCGACCATGCCCGCGAAGTCCATCTGGAGCTCACCGTCGGCCTGTTCGCCGTCGCACTGGTCGTACAGGCAGTGTTCGTGCGGCAGGTGCGCCTGCGCGGCGCGATGCTCGGTGAGCGGATGCTGGCCGACCTGCGCGAGGACTTCCTCGTGCGGGCGGTCGGGCTGCCGCCTGGTGTTCTGGAGCGGGCGGGCACGGGTGACCTGCTCTCCCGCATCACGACCGACATCGACCGGCTCGCCAACGCGATGCGCGAGGCGGTGCCGCAGCTCGCCATCGGCGTGGTCTGGGCGGCGCTGCTGCTCGGCGGTCTCGTCGTCACGGCACCGCCGCTGGCGCCGGCCGTGCTCCTCGCGGTGCCGGTGCTGGTGATCGGTTGCCGCTGGTACTTCCGGCGCGCGCCCTCGGCGTACCGCTCGGAGGCCGCCGGGTACGCCGCCGTGGCCGCCGTGCTCGCGGAGACCGTGGACGCCGGGCGGACCATCGAGGCCCACCGCCTGGGCGACCGCCGGATCGAACTGTCGGACCGGCGGGTCAGGGAGTGGACGGCCTGGGAGCGCTACACGCTGTGGCTGCGGTGTGTGCTCTTCCCGGTCATCAACGCCACCCATGTGACGGTGCTGTGCTCGGTGCTGATGGTCGGCGGGGTGTTCGTGCTCCAGGGCTGGATCGGCGTGGGCCAGTTGACCACGAGCGCGCTGCTGGCCCAGATGCTCGTCGACCCGGTGGGTCTCATCCTTCGCTGGTACGACGAGCTCCAGGTGGCCCAGGTGTCGCTGGCCCGGCTGGTCGGCGTCCGGGACATCGAGCCGGACGCCGGCGACTCCTCGCTTACCCCGGACGGGCGGGACGTGCACGCGGACCAGGTGCACTTCGGCTACCGGGAGGGCGTGGACGTGCTGCGCAAGGTGTCCCTGGAGGTCGCGCCGGGCACCCGGCTCGCCCTGGTGGGCCCTTCCGGCGCGGGCAAGTCCACACTGGGCAGGCTGCTCGCCGGGATCTACGCGCCCCGGACCGGCCGGATCACCCTGGGCGGCGCCGATCTGTCCAGGATGCCCGCCGAGGAGGTCCGCTCGCATGTGGCGCTGGTCAATCAGGAGCACCATGTCTTCGTCGGCTCGCTGCGCGACAACCTGCTGCTGGCCCGCACGGACGCCGGGGACGCCGAGCTGTGGGCCGCGCTGGGCGCGGTCGACGCCGACGGCTGGGCCCGGGCGCTGGACGAGGGGCTGGAGACCGAGGTCGGCTCGGGCGGGTTCGCGCTCACACCTGCTCAGGCCCAGCAGATCGCGCTGGCCCGGCTGGTGCTGGCCGACCCGCACACGCTGGTCCTGGACGAGGCGACCTCGCTCCTCGACCCGCGCGCGGCCCGTCATCTGGAACGGTCCCTGGCCCGGGTACTGGACGGCCGTACGGTCGTAGCCATCGCCCACCGGCTGCACACGGCCCATGACGCGGATGTCATCGCCGTCGTGGAGAACGGCCGGATCAGCGAGCTGGGCAGCCATGACGAGCTGGTCGCGGCCGACGGGGCGTACGCGGCGCTGTGGCGGTCGTGGCACGGCTGACACACCGGTGACCGGGCAGCGGGGCGGAGCCTGGTCGGCTCCGTCCCGTTGCGCGGTCCCGACAGTGGGTGGAACGCTGGAAGCGGCTGCCCGCCCACCCGGGCGGCGCCGGGGCCGGTCCCCACCCACCTGGAGGTACCCGTGGACAGTGACGAGGGATGGGGAGACGACGTCTACCAGCCCGACGGATCCGAGGTACAGGACGACGCCGGCCTTCTGGACGCCGAGGACACCCTGGTCACCGACGGTGTCGACGACCCCCTCGACCGTGGCTGGTCCCCTCCGGACCGGCCCTGGGCGGTGGAGCGCACCGGTGTGACGGCGGCGGAGCGCAGGCAGGGCGAGAGCCTTGACCAGCGCCTCGCCGAGGAAGTGCCGGACATCGCGACCCCGGACGGCGACGGCATCGGCGACTGCGCGGGCATGGAGGGCGAGCCGCTCGACAACGAGGTGGGCGCCGCCCGCTCCGGCCGTCTGGTGGCTCCCAACGAGGGCGCGCACGAGGACGGGGAGAGCGGGCTGATCGCCACCGACGTGGGCATCGACGGCGCCGCGGCCTCGGCCGAGGAGGCCGCGATGCACATCGTCGACGAGGACGCCCTGTCCGGCTGACCGTCCCGACAGGCCCAGGACCCCATGGGGCGGCAGACCGTCCGAGCGAGGAGAGCACCCATGCAGCAGGACAAGCAGCCCGCGTACCGGCCGGTCGTCTTCCGGGACCGGGCCGCCGGATACGCCTTTCTGACCCGGTCCACCGCGACGAGCGAGCAGACCATCGAGTGGGACGACGGCAAGACGTACCCGGTCGTGGACGTGGAGATCTCCTCGGAGAGCCACCCGTTCTACACCGGCAAGGCCCGGACTGTGGACACCGAGGGCCGTATCGCCGCCTTCGAACGGCGATACGGCGGCGAGGAGGGCCAGAGCTGAGCCGGCGGTCCCGGTAGCCGTCGCCGGGCGGATCAGATGAGGTTGAGCGCCGCCGCGCAGCCCACTCCGCCAAGCAGCATGAACGCCGGCATGAGGACCTTCAGCTCGACCCAGCTCCCGGCCCGGAACCGCATCGCCTTCGGCGGGCCGATCGGGTACCAGCGCTTGCGGCCGATCGGGATGGGCCACAGGACCGGGCAGCCGGACACCGTCAGCGCGTCCCCGATGTCGTGCACCAGCGCGCCGAGCACGATCGGCAGCCCGAGCCACAGGTACGTCTGCCCCGGATCCGTGAACAGCCAGTCCGCGCCGTTGCCCGGCTTGTCCAGGACGCCGGCCAGGATCCAGGCGCTGGTCGCCGCCAGCAGCCAGACCAGGATGTCGGCGCTGGAGCCGCGCGTCGCCCGCCAGAGCAGGCCCTCGATGGCGAGCACCATGTGCACGAAGAGGATCGCCAGCACCGCCCAGCGGCCCCCGGTGATCGCCAGGGCGGAGGCTCCCGCACCGATCAGGACCGCCCAGAGCCAGGTGTGCGTCAGTGTCCGGTGCCCGCCCGAGCGGCGTGGGTCGCCCTGCTTCTTCGTCGCCTTGTAGACGGCGTAGGAGAGCTTGTCGACGATCTCGCACAGTCCGCGCGAGACCGGGCCGAAGGCGCGCGAGATGGTCGCCGCCTTGTGGTCGAGGTCCGGGGCGAGTGCGGCACCGGCGCAGATCAGGGCACCGGCCAGCACCACCGGCCAGGGCATCGGCTCGCCGGCCGCCGCCGCGGCGGCTCCGACCCCGAGCCAGGCCGCGGCCCCCGAGAGTGAGTGTGCTGGTCCCATCATGGCCGTGTCCCGCCCTATTCCTCGTACGCCGCTGTCCAGTTGACCGGGTGCGCTGACGCTCCGTCGGCGACTCAGGGTAGCGGCCACGATCTTGGGACGGGCATCCGATTCCCCCTTCACCTGGGATCACAGGCAAGATGGGGGCGTGACCCTCATCGATCAGTTGCCGCCGACCGCCGACCCCGACGCCCTCTACGAAGCCTTCGAGTCGTGGGCCCAGGAGCGCGGTCTCACGCTCTACCCGCACCAGGAGGAGGCGCTGATCGAGGCGGTCTCGGGGGCGAACGTGATCGTGTCGACGCCCACCGGCTCGGGCAAGAGCATGATCGCGGCGGGCGCGCACTTCGCCGCGCTGGCCCGGGACGAGGTCACCTTCTACACCGCGCCGATCAAGGCCCTGGTCTCGGAGAAGTTCTTCGAGCTGTGCAAGATCTTCGGCACGGAGAACGTCGGCATGCTGACCGGCGACGCGTCCGTGAACTCCGACGCCCCCGTCATCTGCTGCACGGCCGAGGTGCTGGCTTCCATCGCGCTGCGCGACGGCAAGCAGGCGGACGTCGGCCAGGTCGTGATGGACGAGTTCCACTTCTACGCCGAGGCCGACCGGGGCTGGGCCTGGCAGATCCCGATCCTGGAACTGCCGCAGGCGCAGTTCATCCTGATGTCGGCGACGCTGGGCGACGTCTCGATGTTCGAGAAGGACCTCACCCGTCGCACCGGCCGCCCGACCTCGGTGGTCCGCTCGGCGATCCGCCCGGTCCCGCTGTCGTACGAGTACCAGTTGACCCCGATGACCGAGACCCTGACGGAACTGCTGGAGACCAGGCAGGCGCCCGTCTACATCGTGCACTTCACCCAGGCGCAGGCGGTGGAGCGGGCGCAGGCGCTGATGAGCATCAACATGTGCACGCGCGAGGAGAAGGACAAGATCGCCGAGCTGATCGGCAACTTCCGCTTCACCACCAAGTTCGGCCAGAACCTGTCCCGTTACGTCCGGCACGGCATCGGTGTCCACCACGCCGGCATGCTCCCCAAGTACCGCCGTCTGGTCGAGAAGCTGGCCCAGGCAGGCCTGTTGAAGGTCATCTGCGGCACGGACACACTCGGTGTCGGCGTCAACGTGCCCATCCGCACGGTGCTGTTCACGGCGCTGACCAAGTACGACGGCAATCGCGTACGGACTCTGCGCGCGCGTGAGTTCCACCAGATCGCCGGCCGCGCGGGCCGCGCGGGCTTCGACACGGCCGGTTTCGTCGTCGCGCAGGCGCCCGAGCACGTCATCGAGAACGAGAAGTCGCTCGCCAAGGCGGGCGACGACCCGAAGAAGCGCCGCAAGGTGGTCCGCAAGAAAGCGCCCGAGGGTTTTGTCGGCTGGACGGACAGCACCTTCGAGAAGCTGATCGCCTCCGATCCGGAGCCGCTGACGTCCCGCTTCCGGGTGACCCACACGATGCTGCTGTCGGTGATCGCCCGCCCCGGCAACGCCTTCGACGCGATGCGGCACCTGCTGGAGGACAACCACGAGCCGCGCAAGCAGCAACTGCGGCACATCCGGCGAGCGATCGCCATCTACCGCTCGCTGCTCGACGGCGGCGTCGTCGAGAAACTGGACGAACCGGACGCGTCCGGCCGCATCGTCCGCCTGACCGTGGATCTCCAGCAGGACTTCGCACTCAACCAGCCGCTGTCCACCTTCGCGCTGGCCGCGTTCGAGCTCCTCGACCCGGAATCGCCCTCGTACGCGCTGGACATGGTGTCGGTGGTCGAGTCCACGCTGGACGATCCGCGCCAGATTCTCGCGGCCCAGCAGAACAAGGCGCGCGGTGAGGCCGTCGGCGCGATGAAGGCGGACGGCGTGGAGTACGAGGAGCGCATGGAGCGCCTCCAGGACGTCACGTACCCGAAGCCGCTGGAAGAACTGCTCTTCCACGCCTACAACACCTACCGCAAGAGCCACCCGTGGGTCGGCGATCATCCTCTCTCCCCCAAGTCCGTCATCCGTGACATGTACGAACGCGCCATGTCCTTCACCGAGTTGGTGTCCCACTACGATCTGGCCCGCACCGAGGGCATCGTGCTGCGCTATCTCGCGGGCGCGTTCAAGGCGCTCGACCACACCGTCCCCGACGACCTCAAGTCCGAGGACCTGCAGGATCTGATCGCCTGGCTGGGCGAGATGGTGCGCCAGGTCGACTCCAGCCTCCTGGACGAGTGGGAACAGCTCGCCAACCCGGAGGTGATGACCGCCGAGGAGGCCCAGGAGAAGGCCGACCAGGTCAAGCCGGTCACGGCCAACGCGCGCGCCTTCCGTGTTCTCGTCCGCAACGCCATGTTCCGCCGCGTCGAGCTGGCCGCGCTCGACCAGGTGGAGGCACTGGGCGAACTGGACGCGGAGTCCGGCTGGGACGCCGACGCGTGGGGCGAGGCGATGGACAAGTACTGGGACGAGTACGAGGACCTCGGCACCGGCCCCGACGCGCGCGGGCCCCGGCTGCTGATGATCGAGGAGGAGCCGCAGAACAGGCTGTGGCGCGTCCGGCAGACCTTCGCCGACCCCAACGGCGACCATGACTGGGGCATCAGCGCGGAAGTGGACCTCGTCGCCTCCGACGCGGAGGGCCGCGCTGTCGTCAAGGTCACCGCCGTCGGCCAGTTGTGAGCACAGGAGAATCGCACCCATGACGAACGCAGCCGAGAGACTCGTCGACCTGCTGGACCTGGAGCAGATCGAGGTCAACATCTTCCGTGGCCGCAGCCCCGAGGAATCCCTCCAGCGGGTCTTCGGCGGCCAGGTGGCGGGCCAGGCGATGGTCGCCGCCGGGCGCACCACGGACGGCGAGCGTCCGGTGCACTCGCTGCACGCGTACTTCCTGCGCCCGGGCCGTCCGGGCGTGCCGATCGTGTACCAGGTCGAACGGGTCCGGGACGGCCGGTCGTTCACGACCCGGCGGGTCACGGCCGTGCAGCAGGGCCGCACGATCTTCAATCTCACCGCCTCCTTTCACAAGCCCGAGGAAGGCAGCTTCGAACATCAGCTGCCGCCGGCCCGGAAGGTCCCCGACCCGGAGTCCCTGCCGAACGTCACCGAGGAGATCAAGGAGCATCTCGGCGCGCTGCCCGAGCACTTCGAGCGAATGGCGCGCCGTCAGCCCTTCGACATCCGTTATATGGACCGATTGCGCTGGACCGCCGAGGAGGTCCAGCGGTTGGAGCCGCGCAGCGCGGTGTGGATGCGGGCGGTCGGCCCCCTCGGCGACGATCCGCTCGTCCACACGTGCGCGCTGACGTACGCCAGCGACATGACGCTGCTGGACGCCGTCCGGCTCCCGGTGGAGCCCCTGTTCGGCCCGCGGAACTTCGACATGGCCTCGCTGGACCACGCCATGTGGTTCCACCGGCCGTTCCGCGCGGACGAGTGGTTCCTGTACGACCAGGAGTCCCCCATCGCCACGGGCGGGCGCGGGCTGGCTCGCGGCCGGATCTACGACGTCGAGGGCAGGCTGCTCGTCTCCGTCGTCCAGGAGGGGCTGTTCCGGAAGCTGGACTGAGGAGCCCCGTCAGTTCAGACCCGTGCGGCGCTCTTGTGGTCCCGCGCGGGGCGTGGGTTTCTGCCGCGCAGTCGGCTCAGCAGGCCGCGGGTTCGTTCAGGTGCCCCGGGGTGACTGCTGTGCAGTTGCGGGGGCATGGACCGCACTGCCTCCCGCTCCGGCGTTTGGTGCGGGGTCCGGTCCGGGTCCGGGCTCGGGCGCGGTGCGGGCCGGTGATCGCGGGCCTCGGCCAGGGTTTTGGCCAGCTCCGCGCGGAGCCAGCCGATCTCGTCCGGATCGTCGGCCGTCATGATCCGTTCGGCCAGTTGGGCGGCGGGGGAACCCGGCACCCCGTGGGCCGGCCGCTGCGGCCGGAAGCGGTTCACACAGGCGCGTTCGTACGGGTCGTCGACGATCTCCGCGACCTGGGCGGTGTCGAGGAAGGACGCCACGACGGCGGCCCGCGCCCATGGGTCGTCGGCCGGCCGGAGCAGGAATCCCAGTTGTCGGCCCCGCCAGTTGCGGGGCCGCAGGTCGATGCCCGCGTCGAGGCGGTCCCGCTGGCTCTGGGAGGTGCGGCCGGTCAGCAGTGGGGCGGTGTCGTCGCCTGTGGCGAACTGCCGGAGTTCGTCGGCGAGATACAGCCAGACCACGGCCCGGTAGCGGTTGAGGTAGAACGCCACCGGCGTCACCAGGCCGAGCCGGGCCAGGCGGGTGAACCGGGTGGGCGTCACATCCATGAGCTTCGCGCCGTCCGCCGTGCCCACCGCCCGGACACGTTCGCGGAGGGTGTCGGGGAAGTGGGCGTCGTTGCGCAGCCGGTCGATCTCGTCACGATCGACCCGTCGGCCGCCGCCCCCTTCGTCAGGAACGGTCCGTACGCGTCCGAGATGCACCGCCAGGTCGAACTCCCGGCGTTTCAGCCCGAGTTCGCGTGCGGCACGGCTCGCTGTGAAGGGCGCGCCGGACGTGTGGAGCGTGTCGGTGGCTGTTGTGGCGGCCGTCCGGGCGGGTTGTGTGACGCTGACACCTGACATGGTCGGTCTCCCCCGTGGAGTGGATGGCCCGCGCCGTGTGCGCCGGCCTCGGGAAAAACCGTAGCCGGTTTCGCGCCCGGACCGCCGAGCCTGTGGATAACTCTCTCCGCGAGGCGATATTCGCAGGTCAGACGTCTGATGCCGAAGACTGCTCAGGTCGCCTGGCGTCCACATCGAGGTGTTCGCCGACCCGGTTGACGAGCAGTGTCATCTCGTAGGCGATCTGGCCGATGTCGGCCTCCGCGGCGCTGAGCACACACAGACAACTGCCTGTACCGGCCGCCGTGACGAACAGCACCGCGTCGTCGAACTCGATCATCGTCTGACGCACCTGGCCCGCGCCGAAGTGGCGTCCCGAGCCTTTCGCCAGACTGTGCAGGCCCGACGAGACAGCGGCGAGGTGCTCGGCGTCCTCGCGCCGAAGTCCGGTGCTGGCGCCTGTCACCAGCCCGTCGTTCGACAGGACCAGCACATGTCTTATGTGCTCGACACGCTCGGTCAGATCGTCGAGCAACCAGCCAAGCCCTTGGTTCTGCGCCATGTTTCCGATCTCCCCGTGCTGCAGACCCTCCAAGCCGAAGGATCCGGGCAGCCAGCCTTCACCACGGCCGCCTTCCGAGCAAGCAGGAGGGGTTTATGGCACAGAAGATGACCTGCCCGCGTCAGCCGACGGAGTCGAGCAGCCGGGCGGTGTGCATCCGGCCGGCGTACTCGACCAGCCGGATCAGCACCTCTTTGCCCGAGTCGCGGCTGCGTGCGTCGCAGAGCACCACGGGTGTGCCCTGGTCGAGATCGAGGGCGCGCGACACGTCCTTGGCGCCGTAGGTGCGGGCTCCCGCGAAGCAGTTGACTGCCACCACGAACGGGATGTGCCGGTGTTCGAAATAGTCCACGGCGGGGAAGCAGTCCTCCAGCCGGCGGGTGTCCGCGAGGACGACAGCACCGAGGGCACCCTGGGACAACTCGTCCCACAGAAACCAGAAGCGGTCCTGGCCCGGTGTGCCGAACAGGTACAGCGAGAGCCCTGAGCGGATGGTGATACGGCCGAAGTCCATGGCGACGGTCGTGGTGACCTTCTGGTCCACACCGTCGGTGTCGTCCACCGACTGGCCCGCTTCGCTCAGCAGTTCCTCTGTGCGCAGCGGCCTGATCTCACTGACCGCGCCCACCAGGGTGGTCTTGCCCACGCCGAACCCGCCGGCGACAAGTATCTTCAACGCCAGCGCGGACATCTCGTCGTCCGTGGCGTCGGAGTGCTCGGAGACCATCGATCACTTCTCTCGGGAGGGCCTGCAACAGTCGGAGTCCGTGGGCATCAGCATGGCAACTCATGGCCCGCATTGGGGTGTTGGACCACTAATAGACCGATGTGAGCGCTTGCGACGGTTCGGTGTCCGGAAGGACGCACAACTCGGCGTGGTCCGGATGGTTCCGCGTCTCTCGTCTACAGCGCCCTCAGCCCTTCGATCACCTCGCGCAGAATGCGTTCGTCGGGCAGTTGCGCGGGCGGCACCGGACGGCTGACGGTGACACGGCCCAGCTCCAGCAGGTCGCCGAGCAGTACCCTCACCACCCCTACGGGAAGGTCGGCCCCCGCGGCGAGTTCGGCGACGGACTGCGTCTCCGTACGGCACAGGCCGATGAGCACCCGGTGCTCGGGGCCGAGCGCGGTGTCGTCGTCCGTGCCGGGCGCGCCCGTGTCGAGCGTGACGAGCGCGATCAGGTCGAACCGCACGCCTGTTGGGCCGGGCCTGGTGCGTCCGCCCGTCATGGCGTACGGGCGGACGAGGGGCCCGG
>NZ_LIQQ01000449.1 GCF_001418565.1 Streptomyces graminilatus
CTCCAGCTGAGTCCTGCTTCTCCGGGGCCCCGGCAATCCGGGGCCGCCCCCAACCCCCTAGGGAAGCCTTGGCAACCGGGGCCGCCCCCCCGGGGCGCGGGGAACTGCGCGACCAGCCCCCACCGGCCCGCAGCCGACGAACGACCTACCCGGCCGACCGCTTACGCCTCTTGAACAGCAGCCGCGGCAACCCCGCAGGGATCGCCTCCCGGGTCGTCGCCGAGGTAGGCACCGGCGGCACGGCCAACGACCCCTCCGGCAGCGGGCGCAAGCCCCCCGCGCACGGCACCAGCCGCACCACCCTGCATTCCCGCGCCCACCGATCCGTCATCGCCTCCCCGTCAGGCGCGTTCAACCGCTTCCCCTTCAGTTCGGCGACCGAGGCCTCCCACTCCGGGGAGCGCGCGGCCAGCTCCACGACGGTCGCCGCCCAGGTGACGAGCCTGCCGCCCTTGTCCTTGCTGCGGACGGTCACCTCGGCCTCGGCCCCCTCGACCAGGCCGGGCAACGGCTGCTCACCGGGCCCGTCGCCGACCAGGACGGCAGCGCCCTCGTGCCAGACGTGCCAGAGGGCACGGGACGGGCCGGCGGGGCCCTTGACCCAGACGAGGCCGGACTTCTTCGTGGCCTCCTCGACGAGGGCCCGGTCGAGCAGCGTGTCAGTCATGGGTGGAAGCGTAACGACGCCCGCCGGAGGCAGGGCCCGCCGTCACAGCCAGCCGTTGCGCTTNNNGTGATCTTCCGCATGTCCTCGTTCTGAGCGACCGACGCCTGGGCGAGGTTGGCCTGGAGGATCGAGTTGAGCAGCTCGTCGAAGCCGATCACCTGTTCCTGGACCCGGGCCAGGTGGTCGGCGACGTCACGGAAGTACTTCTGGATGTCGGGGTCGATCAGCCGCATCGGGCGCTCGCTGAGCAGTTGCATGGGCCGCAGCAGCGGCGACACGGCCCGCTTGAACTCCAGGACCTCACGCTTGAGCTGGTAGATCCGGCCGGCGTCCGTACCGCGCGGAGTGCCCTTGCGGCCCGGCGAGAACACCTCCGTCTCGACCTCGTCGATGTCGTCCTGCATGGCGTCCGCGACCGCGACATAGCCGTCGACGACATGGTCGGCGATGGCGTGCAGCACGGCGGAGGGGCCCTTGGCGAGCAGCTCGGGGTCGTCCTGGAGACGGCAGCGCAGCGCGCGCAGGGAGCCCTGGCCGCCGTGCCGGACGGTGATGAAGAAGTCCCGCCCGGTGAAGCACATCACCTCGCCGGTCTCCACGACCTCGCTGGTCGCGGTGAGTTCGGTGTGGTCGACGTAGTGGATGGTCTTGAAGACGGTGAAGAGCGTGTCGTCGTACCGCTCCAGCTTGGGCCGCTGGTGGGCCTGGATCGCGTCCTCGACGGCGAGCGGGTGCAGCCCGAACTCGCTGGCGATTCCGGAGAACTCGCCCTCCGTCGGCTCGTGCAGCCCGATCCACACGAAGCCGCCGTCGCGGCGCACCTTGCGCATCGCCTCGTGCGGGGTGAGCGGCTTCGGGGTCTCGACCCGGACGCCGTCGCGGTAGACGGCGCAGTCGACGACGGCCGAGGGCGTCGAGGGGTCGCGGGTGGTGTCGTACGTGCTGCCGTCCTTGCGCGGGGAGGGGCGGGAGGGACGGACCGCTGCACGGAGGCTGTGGATCATCGACATGGCAGGTTCCTTCGCTACAGGCAACGAAAGGCCGCCGACGACGGTTGGAACTGCCCGGAATGGGGACGTCCTGGCTGAGGATGTTTGGCACGTCCACAAAGCGGGGAGCACCGCACCGTCGCGGTGGTGAGCTTCGCTGCTGATTCAGAACTGACGCAGATCACATGGATCAGGCAAAACGAAACCAAGTGCTCTTCCGCGATGACGCGAATGCGAGAGGTGACAACCAGCCGGAGAAGCCGGAGCGCTGCAAGCGACTACATCAGCGGGCGGAAGAGCGGGTGCTACTGCACGGATGACTTCGATCCATTGCAGCCCCACCTCCTCCGGCCGGTCCCTCGTGAGGGACGATCCATTCCCCTTCGAAGGGGAGCCCCCTGAGGGGAACTTCAGCGGTGTACGGGACTCGATCGCGCCTGTCCCAGTGCCTTGAAGACCTGGGAGGTACCCCCATCTGCGGGCTGCCCCGAACCCGGCCAAGGGTAACAGCCGACCGAACTGTCAAGGTGCGCGTTTGCCCGTAACTGACGAGTTCTATGCTCACCGCATGGCTGATGTTCTTCCTTTGGTCGAGGCCCGGCTGCGTACGGCGCTGGGTGAACCGGACGCGCGCGCCGCCGTCACCTTCCTCGGTACGGACCGGGTCGAGGTGCTGCGTTTCCAGGACCGGGACCAGGACGGGGAGCTCGTCCGCTACGCCACCCTCGGCATGTCCGCGCTGCCGATGTCCGACCCCACGGCGGCGCTCGCCGACCCGGTGAAGGGCCCGCGCGCGGAACTGGTCATCTCCGTCCGGGCCGGCCTCGCCGACACCGACAAGGTGCTGCGCCCGCTCGCGGTCCTCGCCGCGTCCCCGCAGGTCGAGGGCGTGATCGTGGCCCCCGGTGCCTCCCTGGACGTGGGGGAGGCGCTGTGGCCCGGCGCGCCCTTCACCTCGGTCCTGGTCGCGGAGCCGGGCGGCCTGGTCGAGGACCTGGAGCTCGACGCGCCCCTGGACCCGGTGCGCTTTCTGCCGCTGCTCCCGATGACCCCGAACGAGGCCGCCTGGAAGCGCGTCCACGGCGCCCAGGCCCTCCAGGAGCGCTGGCTCACGAACGGGACCGACCTGCGGGACCCGGCCCGTGGATCCGTTCCGCTGGACTGACTCCCGCTCCGGACCCCCGAGTGACCGATGTCACCAACCGGCGCCCAGAACAGGCCAGTTGGACGGCCGCGGGTCCCCGGGCCTCCCGCTCCCGTACCCGCTGACGCGCGCGTGTGGCGAGTTAGCGCAGCTAACTAATGCAATACGCATCCAATTCCATCCGGGGGAACGGGTGTAAACGTGTCACTCCGGACGGGTGATCGTCCTTGACGGGAGGAGGGACGGGGAGGACCGTGGGGCTCTATGAGGGGCGAACCCAGTTGCCCGAAGTGTGGTGGCCGGGTCAGGGCTCCCGGACTCTTTGCCGACTCCTGGCAGTGCGATGTGCACGGGACGGTGCATCCGCTTCAGCCCGTGATCCCGCCCAGCGTCGAGGCCCTCGGCGTCGTGGTGGCCCGCACCCAGGTGCCGGTGTGGATGCCGTGGCCGCTGCCGGTCGGCTGGCTGTTCACGGGCGTGGTCTGCGCGGGCGACGACCGTAGTGGCGGCCGTGCGACAGCGGTGGCCTGCACGGGCCCCGGTCCGCTCGGCGGCATGGGTGAGCTGATCCTGGTCGCCGAGGAGCTCGGTGTCGGCCTCGGTGCGCGGTATGCGGGCATGGACGGGCCCGACCCAGGGCCGTACATGAACGTGGAGAAGCCCGCCGAGGCGAAGGTGCTCGCGGCGGGGCGGCCCACACCGCTGTGGCATGTCACGGGCGGGCCCGACGACCGCGCGGTGTTCGCGGGCGAGGCGCTCGGACTGTGGCTGTGGGCGGTGGTGTGGCCCGAGCAGTCCGGACTGCTGATGTACGACGAGCTGGTGCTCACGGATCTGCGGGACGCGGGGGCCGAACTGGAGCTGGTGCCCTGCGGGGCGTTGTCGCCCAGGCTGCTTCAGCCGTAGCGCTCTGCCAGGTTCGCGTGTGCGGGGTGTGCGGGGTTTGCGGGTGTGTTGGCATGTGCCGGTCGGCGGGGGTTTGCCGCGCAGTTCCCCGCGCTCCTGCGGGTCGGATCCTGTAAGGGGTGCATGGATGGTTCAGGTGTGACGAGCCGGCTTCTGGGCCCGTTATGCTTGACGCGTCTTGTTCATCCCCGTCGCTTGCTGGAGTCCGCATCGTGCGCATCGATCTGCACTGCCACTCCACGGCCTCCGACGGTACGGACACCCCTGCCGAGCTGGTGCGCAACGCCGCTGCCGCCGGGCTCGACGTGGTCGCGCTGACCGATCACGACACGACCCGTGGGTACGCCGAGGCGATCGCCGCGCTGCCCGCCGGGCTCACGCTGGTCACCGGGGCCGAGCTGTCCTGCCGGCTCGACGGGGTCAGCATGCACATGTTGGCCTACCTGTTCGATCCCGAGGAGCCCGCGCTGCTCTCCGAGCGTGAGCTGGTCCGGGACGACCGGGTGCCGCGTGCCCGGGCGATGGTGGTCAAGCTCCAGGAACTGGGCGTGCCGATCACCTGGGAGCAGGTCGCGCGGATCGCCGGTGACGGTTCCGTGGGCCGGCCCCATGTCGCGACCGCGCTGGTCGAGCTGGGCGTCGTACCGACCGTGAACGACGCCTTCACCGGGGACTGGCTGGCCGACGGCGCCCGTGCCTACGTACCGAAGCACGAGACCGACCCCTTCGAGGCGCTGCGGCTGATCAAGGGGGCCGGCGGAGTGGCCGTGTTCGCGCACCCGGCCGCGAGCAAGCGCGGGCTGACGGTTCCGGAGTCCGCGATCGCGGAGCTGGCCGCCGCCGGGCTCGACGGCATGGAGATCGACCACATGGACCACGAACCGGCGACCCGGGTGCGTCTGCGCGGCCTCGCGGCGGAGCTGGGACTGCTGGGCACCGGCTCCTCCGACTATCACGGCAGCCGCAAGACCTGTGTGCTCGGGGAGTACACGACGGACCCCGAGGTGTACGGGGAGATCACGCGGCGGGCCACCGGGGCGTTCCCGGTGCCGGGGACCGGCGGAGCCTGAACCCCCTGTCCCTGAGTCCTCGGTACCTGAGTCCTCGGGACCGGCCCCACCCTGCGCGGCGCCCTTCTCTCCTCCTTTCCCCCTTCTTTCCCCGTACCTACGCAAGGCTCGCTCACCCATGTTCGACGTCGCCGTCTTCGGCTCGCTCTTCCTCACCCTCTTCGTGATCATGGATCCGCCCGGGATCACGCCGATCTTCCTCGCGCTCACCGCCGGCCGGCCCGCCCGCGTGCAGAAGCGGATGGCGTTCCAGGCCGTGTGCGTGGCCGGCGGTGTGATCACCGTGTTCGGTCTGCTCGGGCACCGGATCCTGGACTATCTGCATGTCTCCGTGCCCGCCCTGATGATCGCCGGTGGGCTGCTGCTCCTGCTGATCGCCCTCGATCTGCTCACCGGCAAGACGGACGAGCCCAAGCAGACCAAGGACGTCAACGTCGCCCTCGTCCCGCTCGGCATGCCGTTGCTGGCCGGGCCCGGTGCGATCGTGTCGGTCATCCTGGCCGTGCAGAAGGCGGACGGTGTGGCCATGCAGGTGTCGGTGTGGGCGGCGATCCTGGCCGTCCATGTCGTGCTGTGGGTGGTCATGCGGTACTCGTTGCTGATCATCCGCGTCATCAAGGACGGCGGTGTGGTCCTGGTGACCCGGCTCGCGGGGATGATGCTGTCCGCGATCGCCGTGCAGCAGATCATCAACGGCGTCACCCAGGTGATCCGGCAGGGCTGAGGGCGTCGGGCTGAGCTGCATCGGGCCGACGGGCATCGGGCCGACGGCCATCGGTACATAAGCGGAACCCCCGTACGGCGTATGTGCCGTACGGGGGTTCCGAAGTCTGCTCGTCGTCCACGAGCGTCGTTCGCGCGGTTCGCGCGTTATGAGGCCGAGGTGTCGGCCGGGCGGATCCAGAGGCGCTGCCCTATGGCGGCTGCCTGCTGCACGATCCGGTTGACGGAGGCGGCGTCCACGACCGTACTGTCCACGGGGGTCCCGTCGACGTCGTCGAGACGCATGATTTCGAAGCGCATGTGCTTCTCCCTTCGTCTGGTCATCCTCCTGAGGAGAACTACTTGGTTACGTAGTAGTCAACTGCCCGCATGTTACAAACATTCCCTACGCTAAATAAATTCTTCGAACGCCTAACTACCAACCGGTAAGAGTCGCACAGGGGGCGTACAGAAGGCGCATATGTGGCGTACAGGGGACTGACCGGGGCCGGTTGTGTTCGAAGCGTGACCACCGAGACAATGGAGGTATATGAACAACGACGACCACGCGGAACTGAGCGCCCGCATCGACCGTACGAACGAACTGCTCCAGCGCATGCTCGCCGAGGTGGCGAAGACGCCCTCGACGCATGCGATCTTCGTCGACGCGGGATATCTGTACGCGGCGGCGGGACGGCTCGTCGCCGGAACCGAGGACCGCCGCTCCTACGAGCTGGACGCGGAAGGGCTCATCGAGGCGCTCATCGACAAGGCTCGCACGATCTTCGCGGACAGCAGGCTGCTGCGGGTCTACTGGTACGACGGTGCCCGGCGCCGCATTCACACCATCGAGCAGCAGTCCATCGCCGAACTCCCCGATGTGAAGGTCCGCCTGGGCAACCTCAATGCCAACAACCAGCAGAAGGGCGTCGACTCCCTGATCCGTTCCGACCTGGAGTCGCTGGCCCGCCACCGCGCCATCAGCGACGCCGCGCTCATCGGCGGCGACGAGGACCTGGTGTCGGCGGTCGAGGCCGCACAGGGGTACGGGGCACGCGTCCACCTCTGGGGCATCGAGGCGCCCGAGGGCCGCAACCAGGCCGAGCCACTGCTCTGGGAGGTCGACAGCCAGCGCACCTTCGACCTCGACTTCTTCAAGCCGTACGTCGTCCGGCGCACGGCCGCGTCCTACGAGGCGTCGGCGGGAACGCGGCCCACACGCGAGGACGTGCGGTTCGTGGGCGCCCAGGTCGCGGCCAAATGGCTGGCCGCGCGGGGACGCGAGGCGCTGGTCGACCTGCTGCCCGGGCATCCGTATCTGCCCGGATCGGTCGACCAGGACCTGTTGGTCGAGGCGGAGGGCCTGCTCCAGTACTCGCTGCGCGGCCAGGCCGAGCTGCGGCGGTCGCTGCGGGACGGCTTCTGGGAGCACTTGCAGACCCAGTACTGACGATCGGGCAGACGGGCAGACGGGCAGACGGGCAGACGGGCAGACGGGTAGACCGGTAGACGGGCAGGCGGGCCGAGCGTGCAGGTGGGCGGGCGGCCCGAGCGCGCAGGCGGTTCGGGCGGTTCGGGCGGTTGGGGTGGCTCGGGGGTCCCGTCGATTCAATTCGTTCGATCAGTGCGCGACGGTGTCCCAGAAGTCGGCCAGGGCGCGGGCCGTCTCCAGCGGGCGGTCGGTGTTGGGGGAGTGCTCGGCATCCGCGATGACGGTCCGGTGCGCCCGGAGCCGTACGGCCATGTCGTCGAGGAGGGGGACGGGCCAGGTGCCGTCCTCCGTGCCGGACAGCACGTGGAAGGGCAGGGGCAGGGCGCCGAGTTCCGCCACCCGGTCCGGTTCCGAGCACAACTGGCGCCCCGTGGCCATGAGTTGGGCCGGGCTGTTGCCCATCCAGCGGCGGCGCAGGTCCTCGCGGTCGTCGAGTCCGGCGTCCACGGCGTCCACCGAGTCGAGGTCGCCGCCGGCCTGCGGGTCGTCCATGGCCTGGATGGCCGTCCATACAGCGGCCATGCTCATCACGGAGAGTGCGTCCCGCAGCAGTTTCGCCCGCTGCTGCTGCGCCTCGGAGATCTCGGCGGGGCCCGAGGAGATGAGGGTCAGTGAGCGGAACGGGGAGTGGTCCAGGAGGACTGCGGCCCGGGCGATCTGTCCGCCGAGCGAGTGCCCGACGAGGTGTACGGGGGTGCCGACGGCTGCCGCCTGGGCGAGTACGTCCTGTGCCAACTCGGCCTGTGCGTAAGCCGATTCGTCGTCGCGGGGGCCGGGCGACTCGAACTGGCCGCGGCCGTCCACGGCGACGGTGCGGTAGCCGCGCGCGGCCAGTGGCTCGTGCGTCGAGATGAAGTCCTCCTTGCTGCCGGTGAACCCGGGCAGCAGCAGAACGGTCCCCTTCGGCTCTACGCCGGGTGCCACGGAGGCGTCGATGACGGCGAACTCACCGCGTGCGGTACGGAGGGGGTACGCGCGGGCGCCGGGGGGCGGGGCGAAGGTCTGTGGCCTGCTCATGTGCCGAGGTTATCTGGA
>NZ_LIQQ01000045.1 GCF_001418565.1 Streptomyces graminilatus
CCCCCACCTGCCCGACTCCCCCTTCCGCCAGCACTCCCCGCCCGTCGAACTCCCCTTCCCTGTCCCGCTCCCTTTCCTGGCCCACGTCCCTCTCCTCGGCCGCGCAGCGAGGTGCCGCACTTCCATGAACACACCCCCCGTCCCCACCGGTTCCGCACGACCCGCCCGTGTCACGCCCGTTGTCGCCGGTATGGCCGCCGTCTGTCTGCTCGCGGTCGGCTGCTCGGGTTCCGGTTCCGACGGGTCGGACTCCGCTCAGGGCGCCGCCGGCGCCGGCACCGCCCGGTCCAGGGTCGCCCTGATCACCCACGGGGCCAAGGGCGATGTCTTCTGGGAGCGGGTGCAGAAGGGCGCGCGGGCCGCCGCCGCCAAGGACCACATCGAGTTGACGTACGCCAGTGACCCCGATGCCACCGCCCAGGCCGACCTGGTGCGCGACGCGGTCAAGGAGAAGGTCGACGGGATCGCCGTGACCCTCGCCAAGCCCGACGCGATGAAAGGGGCGGTGTTACAGGCGAGGGCGGCGGGGATCCCGGTGGTCGGGCTCAACTCGGGGATCGGTTCCTGGCGTTCGACGGGCCTGCTGGCGTTCTTCGGCCAGGACGAGAGCACCGCGGGCCGGGCGCTCGGCGCCAAGCTGGACGCGCTCGGGGCCAGACACGCCCTCTGCGTCATCCACGAGCAGGGGAACGTCGGTCTGGAGGCCCGCTGTGCCGGCGCCAGGAAGACGTTCACCGGCGAGACCGACACCGTGTACGTCGACGGCACCGACCTGGACGCGGTGACCGCGGTGGTCGCGGCCAAGCTGAACCAGGACCCGAGCATCGACGAAGTCGTCACACTGGGCGCGCAGTTCGCGCTCTCGGCGGTGAAGGCGGTGGAGCAGACCAAGAGCAGGGCGAAGATCGCCACCTTCGACCTCAACAACGACATCGTGGGCGCGGTGAGGAACGGTCGTGTGCAGTTCGCCGTGGACCAGCAGCCGTACCTCCAGGGCTATCTCGCCGTCGACTCGCTCTGGCTGTACAGGTCCAACGGCAACTTCAGCGGCGGCGGGTCGGCTCCCGTGCTCACCGGGCCGGCCTTCGTCACCAGGCACAACATCGCCGACGTCGCCCGGTTCGCGTCCGAGGGCACCCGCTGAACGTCACATGCACCCTCCGCCCGGCGGAAATCCGGCCACTCGCGGGGCAACCGTCGTACAACGGCTGCGCCAAGCTTCGGGGACTAACGGTGCGTACGTTCATTTGTACGGATAGCATCCTGCGGACCCGTGCCTGTTCTGCCGCTCGTTCCGTTTCCGCTGTCACCGACCGTCTGTCACACGCCTTTTGTCCACCCCCCTCACCTGTCCGTCTCCCTCACCGCTGATCGCCCTAGGACGACGATGCCTCCACGCAAAGGTGCCCGGCGCCGTCTCGGCTCCATACGTCTCTCGCTGGTTCTGCTCGCGCTGGTGCCCAGCGTCACCCTCGCCGCGATGTGGGGTGTGACGACGATTCAGATGTTCTCGGAGGGGCTGCGGCTGCGGGACCAGACGGGACTCAGCCGGGCGACCGGTGCCATGGGCACCGACGCCACGCTCGCGCTGCAGCGGGAACGCACCCTGTCGGCCGAGTGGCTGGCCACCCCCAGGGGTGACCGCAGGGCCCTGGACGCGCAGCGCAAGGTGGTGAACGCGGCGGTCGCGCAACTGGTCGGCCAGTCGAGGGCCATCCAGGAGGCTCCCGAGCGCATCGGGGAGCGGATGTACTCGGTCATCGCCGCGACGGGCAGCCTGGAGTACTACCGGGGGCAGGTCGACCGTCGCACCGACATCTCCCCCCAGCAGGTGCTGGACCAGTACTCGTCGATCATCGGCAACCAGATCCACTCGTTCCAGGAGCTCTCCCAGGTCGACGACGGCGACCTCACCTCACAGGCCGGTCCGCTCGTCTCGCTGGAGCAGGCCGCCGAACTGGTCGCCCAGGAGGACTCCCAGCTCATGCTGGCCTGGCCCTCGGGCCACTTCGACCAGGACGAGTGGGAGACGTACGTCCGGCTGGTCAGCGCCCGGCGCTGGGTCGTCGAGGACCAGCTCGTCCAGTCGCTGACCGGTTCGGCGAAGGCCCGCACCGCGGCGATCCTGACGGGCCCCGCCTGGCGGACCCTGACCTCCATCGAGGACGAGGTGCTCGCCTCGGGCACGCCCGGCGGGGGCGCCGAGCGGCGGATCACCCTGCCGAGGAAGCGCGCGCAGTGGGCCGCCGCGATGGACGAACTGAGCGCCCAGTACGGCTCGCTCATCCACGACGAGACCCAGGGGCTGCTCGCCCGCAGCGACGACGAGTCACAGACGCTGCTGATCAAGGCGGCTTCGCTGAGCGCCGGCGGACTCGGCGGGCTGCTGCTGTGCATCGCCCTGTCCTGGCGCATCACCCGGTCCCTGTCCCGCCGGCTGCGCGGGCTGCGCATGGCCACCCTCAGCCTGGCCGAGGAGCGGCTGCCCGACGTACTGGCGCGGCTCAACCGGGGCGAGACGGTCGACGTCGAGTCGGCCACCCCGCCGCTGGACTACGGCCACGACGAACTCGGCCAGGTGGCACACGCGTTCAACGCCGCGCAGCGCACCGCCGTGCACACCGCGGTCGAACTCGCCGACACCCGGCGCGGCTTCCAGAAGATCATCCTGGGCATCGCCCGGCAGAGCCAGAACCTGGTCAACCTCCAGCTCACCAAGCTGGACGCGCTGGAACGCCGCCACCAGGACCCGGAGATCCTCAAGGGCCTGTACGAGCTCGACTCCACGGCCAGCCAGTTGCGCCGCTACGAGGAGAACCTCGTCATCATCAGCGGGGAGCGCCCCGGACGCAGTTGGACCGATCCGGTCGCGCTGATCGACATCCTGCGCAGCGCCGTCGGTGAGGTCGCCGAGTACCAGCGGGTCGACGTGCAGACCGAGGAGGACGTGTATCTCGCGCCGCACGCGGTGGCCGACGTCATCCATCTGCTGGCCGAGCTGATCGACAACGCGACCGCCTACTCCCCCGCGCCCAGCCCGGTGGGCGTACGGGCCGCGGTGGTCGCCAAGGGGCTGGCCATCGAGGTCGAGGACCGTGGGCTCGGCATGTCCGACGAGGACTACGCGTCGTTCAACGAACACCTGTCCAAGGCCCCGCAGTTCGATGTGGTGGCGCTCGCCGACGACCTGCGGCTCGGCATGTTCGTGATCGCGCGCCTCGCCGTCCGGCACGGCATCAGCGTCACGCTGCGCTCCTCACCGTACGGCGGTACGACGGCGATCGTACTGATCCCGCACGAGGTCGTCGTACGCGAACTCCTCGCGCCGGACGCGGACTCCTCCTTCGCGACTCCGGTGTCCGCCAGGGTGCCCGGCGCGCTCACCGGGGAACGCCCCGGCCACGAGCGCGCCCGGGAGCCACAGCCCGCCGTGGCCCGTGTCCGGGCCGCCGACGCCGGTTTCACGGTCCGGCAGACCGCCCTCGTCGGGGCGGACCGGGGCGTCGGCCGGGTCAACGGCCGGGCAGGCGGGCGGCAGGCCGAGCAGGGCGGCGGCGTCCGCAAGGACGGGCTCACCCCGCTGCCGCGCCGTGTGCCGCAGACCAGTCTGGCCGCGGAACTGCTGGAGGACACCGAACCCCGCGGCACCTCCGACGACGCGCTCGACGAGTTCTCGGCGGAGCGCGCCGCCTCATCGCTCGCCGGTTTCCAGCGCGGCACCCTCCAGGCCCGTGACGACGACACCGAAGAGCAGTACGACCATGGGGAGGACATCGCGCCCCGGGAACCCGACTCACCGCTCCCCGCCGCAGGCACCACGGTCACCCCGACCCCGCCCGCGGACCGCTGATGAAGGACAGAGAAATGACACGCCCCACCCCCGCCACTCACACCGAGCTCGACCAGTTGCTCACCGGACTCGTGGACCGGGTAGCCGAGGTGAACCACGCCGTCGTGCTCTCCGAGGACGGACTGGTCGTCAGCAGATCCACCGCGTTCCTGCGCGACGACGCCGAGCGGCTCGCGGCGACCGCGTCCGGGCTGATGAGCCTCAGCAAGGGCGTCAGCATGGACTTCCGGGGCGGCCCGGTGCGCCAGGCGCTGATCGAGATGCGCAACGGCTATCTGATCCTCACCGCGGCCGGCCCCGGCGCCCATCTCGCCGTCCTGACCAGCCAGGGCGCGGACGTCGGCGTGGTCGCGTACCAGATGAACATGCTGGTGAAGAAGATCGGTGAACACCTCAGCGCGGCCCCGCGTGCCGGGGTCGTCGGCGCGGCCGGCGAGTGAGGTGAACGGAAGCGACGCGGCCGGCCGTCTCGTACGGCCGTTCACCCTCATCGGCGGGCGGACCCGGCCCAGCCGCGCCGACTTCACACTGCTCACCCTGGTGACGGCGGTGGAGCCGCAGCCCGACGGGGGCAAACGGCCGCAGCCCGAGCACGCCCGGATCCTGCGGCTGTGCGCGCGTCCCGTCGTGGTGGCGGAGCTCGCGGCCCATCTGGACCTGCCGGTGAGCGTGGTCGTCATCATGCTGTGCGACCTGCTGGAGGCCGGCCGGATCACCGCCCAGGCCCCACGCCAGATCTCGCGCACCACGGACATGGGTCTGCTGCAGAAAGTGAGGGACGGTCTTGGCCGGCTCTGACCCGACCGTGAACGGGACCCCGGCGCCCGACACGGTCAAGATTCTCATCGCCGGCGGCTTCGGTGTCGGCAAGACGACGATGGTCGGCTCGGTCAGCGAGATCGTGCCGTTGCGCACCGAGGAACCGCTCACCGCGGCCGGTCTCGGCATCGACGACCTCGACGGCATCGAGGAGAAGAAGGCCACCACCGTGGCCCTCGACTTCGGCCGCATCACGCTCAGCCAGGAGCTGGTCCTGTACCTCTTCGGTACGCCGGGTCAGCAGCGGTTCTGGTTCATGTGGAACGACCTGGCGATCGGCGCGCTGGGCGCCGTGGTCCTCATCGACGTACGCCGGCCGGAGTCCAGTTTCGCGGCGATCGACTTCTTCGAGCGCCGGGACATCCCGTTCGTCGTCGGCGTGAACGGCTTCCATGGAGAACATCCGTACGGGCCGGACGAGATCCGGGAGTCGCTCGCGCTGCCGGAGCACACACCGGTCCTGCTGTGCGACGCACGGAGCCGGGAGTCGTGCCGGGACGTGCTGATAGCCCTGATCGACCGGTTGATGGCGGCGGCGGCCCAGGACGGCGGGAACGCCCACACCGCCTGAGGCCGCGTACGGCTTCACGGGCCACCGGAATCCCTCCGGTGGCCCGGCGTCCCGCCCGGTCCTCAGCCCTCGTCGGGCGTCAGCCGCAGCGAGATGCTGTTGATGCAGTACCGCTGATCGGTCGGGGTCGGATACCCCTCCCCCTCGAACACGTGCCCGAGGTGCGATCCGCACCGGGCGCACCGCACCTCGGTCCGCACCATCCCGAGCGAGCGGTCGGCGATCAGCTCCACCGCCTCGGTGTCCTTCGGGTCGAAGAAGGACGGCCAGCCGCAGTGCGACTCGAACTTCGTGTCCGAGGTGAAGAGTTCGGCACCACAGGCCCTACAGGAGTAGACCCCCTTGGTCTTGGTGCCCGTGTACTCACCCACGAAGGCGGGCTCCGTACCGGCCTGACGCAGGACCGCGTACTCGGCCGGCGTCAGTTCCGCGCGCCACTGCTCGTCCGGCTTTTCGACGTCGTACGACATGAGACTCAGCCCCTCACTACGAAAGTCACTGCGGAACCACGGACGTCACCGTGCCAGGTGGTCCAGGATCCGCGGGCCCAGGTCCGTGACATCGCCCGCGCCCATGGTGAGAACGAGATCACCGGGCTTCGCCATTCCCGCGACCGCCCCGGGCACCTCGGCCTTGTCGGACACGGCCGTCACATCGGCGCCCGCCGCCCGCGCGGCGTCGATGATCAGCGCGCTGGTCACCCCGGGGACCGGGTCCTCGCGGGCCGGGTAGATGTCGAGGACGACCGACGCGTCCGCGAGCGCCAGCGCCTGGCCCATCTCCTTGCCCAGCTCCTGGGTACGGGAGAAGAGGTGCGGCTGGAAGACCACCAGGATGCGCGCGTCACCGACCGCCGCCCGCATCGCCTCCAGGTCCGCCGTCATCTCGGTCGGGTGGTGCGCGTACGAGTCGACGACCTGGACGCCCGCAGCCTCGCCCTTCAACTGGAGCCGCCGCTTCACCCCCGTGTACGCCGCCAGGGCGGGGGCCAGCTCGCCCGCGGGCACGCCCAGCGCGACGCCCGCCGCCAGCGCGGCCACCGCGTTGTGCGCGTAGTGCCGGCCCGGCACCGAGACGGTGAAGGTGAGCCGCTCCCCGTCCAGCTCGACGGTCACCTCGCTCTTCAGCCCCTGCGGTACGACGGACACCACGCGCGCGTCCGCGTCCGCCGACTCCCCGTACGTCACCACCCGCACGGAGTCCGGCAGGCGCCGCGTCAGCTCGCGGGCGCCTTCGTTGTCGGCGGAGATCACCAGCGTCCCGCCGGGCACGATCCGGCCCGCGAACGTCTCGAAGGACTCGTAGATCTCTTCCATGGAGGCGTAGTTGGCGTGGTGGTCGAGTTCGACGTTGAGGACGATCGCGACCTCGGGCGCGTACTTGTGGAAGCTGCGGTCCGATTCGTCCGCCTCGGCCACGAAGATCTCGCCGTCGCCGTGCAGGGCGTTCGAGCCGGGCGCGTCCAGGTCGCCGCCGATCGCGTACGAGGGGTTGAGGCCCAGCTCGCTCAGCGACACCGCCAGCATCGACGTCGTGGTCGTCTTGCCATGGGTGCCCGCGACCGCGATCGGCCGCAGACCGTCCATCAGCCGGGCGAGCGCGTCCGACCGGTGGACCACCGGGACCCCCAGCTCCGCCGCCCGCGCCAGCTCGGGGTTGTCCGCGCGGATCGCGGAGGAGACCACGACACAGGTGGCGTCGTCGGCGAGATGCCCGGCCGCGTGTCCGATGTGCACGGTCGCCCCCAGCGCCCGCAGCGCGGCGGCGGTCTCGGACTCCTTGGCATCACTGCCGGCCACCCGCGCCCCGCGCTGCGCGAGGATCTTCGCGATCCCCGACATCCCGGCACCACCGATACCGATGAAGTGCGGTCGATCCATGGCGATAGGAAGGCCGGGTGCCATGTGCGTTTCTCCCCAGATGCGGTGCGGCGGCTAGAACGCCCCCAGCCTATTAGCCAAGACCGACAGCACTTAACAAGAGACGTCGCGGAGACATACCTGGGGGCGCGGGGAACTGCGC
>NZ_LIQQ01000450.1 GCF_001418565.1 Streptomyces graminilatus
GTCGCTCACCCCGGAGCGGCTGGGCCTCCGGTTCGCGGACGGGGGCTCGCTCGACTTCCTGTCGGCGGGCCGCCAGGACCGCTCGTACTCGGCGACCGTGTCGTCGTTCGAGTGGGACAACTTCTACGAGCGACTGGGTGGCGGGCTCTTCCTGGACGCTCTCCGCGACAGCATGAAAGCGTCGTACGACTATGTGCTCATCGACAGCCGGACCGGGTTGTCGGACAACGCCGACATCTGCACGATCCAGATGCCGGACGTCCTCGTGGACTGCTTCACCCTCAGCGACCAGTCGCTGGACGGTGCCGCCTCCGTGGCCCGCGATGTCCAGGACGGCTACCGCAAACGCCGTATCCGGGTGCTGCCCGTGCCGATGCGCATCGACGAGGGCGAGAAGGAGAAGGTCGACGCGGGGCGGGCGCTGGCCCGGCTGAAGTTCGAGGGGCTGCCCAAGGCGCTCGACGAGGGCGACCTGAGCCCGGAGGAGATGACGGCCTACTGGGGGAACGTCGAGATCCCCTACCGCCCCTACTACGCCTACGAGGAGACCCTGGCCACGGTCGGGGACGAGAGCGGCATCGCCAACTCCCTGCTGTCGGCGTTCGAACGGCTCACCGCGGTCATCTCGGAGGGCACGGTCACCTCGCTGCCACCGGTCCCCGAGCCGGTCCGGCTGCGCTGCCGGGACGCGTTCCTGCGGCGCCGGCCGCTCGCCACCACGGCGGACATCGTCGTCGCGTACGCCGGTGAGAACCGGATGTGGGCGGACTGGATCGAGGCGATGCTGAAACGCGCCGGCTGCAATGTGATGCCCCACGACATCTCCACCGGCCCGGTCTCCCGTCCCGACGACTCGACCCGCACCCTGGTGCTGCTGTCGAACGCCTTCCAGAAGTCCCGGTACGCGGATGCCGTCTGGCGCGCGCTGACCGACACCGACACGGACACCCCGCACGGCGCGATGGTGCCGCTGCGGGTCGACGAGGTCCGGCTGCCCATGGCGTACCTGGACCACAACCCGGTCGACCTGCACCGCCTCGACGAGGCGCAGAGCATCCTCACGCTGCTCAGCGCCGTCGATCTGCCGGGCCGGCCCGTCGGCACCGGGACCGGGGGCCCGCGCTTCCCCGGCACGACCCCGGCGATCTGGAACGCGCCGCAGCGCAACAACACCTTCACCGGCCGCAACGTCATCCTCGACATAGTCCGCGACCAGCTCGGCAGCGGTACCACCGCCGTGGTGCCGCAGCCGCTCGCGCTGTTCGGGCTCGGCGGGGTCGGCAAGACCCAGGTCGCCACCGAGTACGTGCACCGGTTCATGGCCGACTACGACCTCGTGTGGTGGACCTCCGCCGAACACGAGGACGACATCGTCGCCTCCCTCGCCGAACTCGGCGCCCGTATCGGGGCGCCCGGCGGCGAGGACATGACGCTGGCCGGCCAGGAAGCCGTACAGATGCTGGCCCGGGGCATGCCGACGAAACGGTGGATCCTCGTGTTCGACAACGTCGAGGACCCGGTGACGCTGGCCCGCTATGTCCCGCAGGGCGGCGGCGGGCATGTGCTGGTCACCTCCCGCAACCAGGCCTGGGCGCGGCAGGGGGCGTCCATGCCGATCGATGTGTTCCTGCGCGACGAGAGCGTCGAGCACCTCACCCGGCGGGCCTCGGGGCTCAGTACCGGGGAGGCCGACCAGGTGGCGCAGGCGGTGGGCGACCTGCCGCTCGCGGTCGAGCAGACGGCGGCCTGGCTCGCCGAGACGGCCACCCCGATCGACGAGTACCTGCGCCAGCTCGCCGACCAGACCACCGACGTACTGGACCTCAACTCGCCCGCCGACTACCCCCACTCGGTGGCCGCGACCTGGAACATCTCCATCGCCCGGCTGAAGGAACGATCCCCCGCGTCGGTACGGCTGCTCCAGCTCTGCGCCTTCCTCGCCGCCGAGCCGATCTCCTCGCACCTGCTCTACAGCAAGGAGATGATCGACGCCCTGAAGCCGTACGACGCCTCGCTCCAGGAGAGTCTGCTGCTCGGGCGGGTCATCCGGGAGATCGGCCGGTTCGCGCTCGCCAAGGTCGACCAGGTCAGCAACAGCATCCAGGTGCACCGGCTGGTGCAGGCGGTGATCCGCGCCCAGCTCACCGAGGAGGAGCAGCGGGAGGCCCGGCACGTCGTCCACACGGTGCTGGCCGGGAGCCGCCCGGACGGCGACGAGCCGATCGACGACCCGGAGACCTGGCCGCGCTTCGCCGTGATCTGGCCGCACCTCACCGCTTCCGACGCCCGCAACTGCGTCGATTCCGGGACCCGCCGTCTGCTCATCGACCGTGTCCGCTACCTCTGGAAGCGCGGCGACTTCCCCGGCGCCCAGCGGCGCGCGGAGGAACTCCTCGACCACTGGAAGGAGCTGCTCGGCGAGAACGACGTCCAGTACCTCTATCTGCGCTGCCAACTGGCCAGCGTGCTGCGCTCCCAGGGGCGTTATGTGGAGGCCCGTGACATCGACACCGAGCTGCTGGGACGCCAGCGCCTGGTCCTCGGTACGTCCCATCCGCACACGTACGTCACCACGTCCAACCTCTCCAGCGACCTCGCCTCCCTCGGTGACTACCGGTCGGCGGTGGATCTCGCCCGGGAGGCGCACGAGGGGTTCAGCCAGATCTTCCACGAGTCGCACCGCCGTACCCTGAGCGCCGCCAACAATCTGGCGCTCGCGCTGCGCATGGTCGGCCGCTACAGCGACGCCCGGGTCATCGACCAGGACACCCTGGACCGCCGGATGGAGGTCCTCGGCCCCGACCATCCCTACACCCTGGCCTCCGCCGAGCAGCTCGGCCGCGACCTGCGCGAGGTCGGCCGCTACTCGGAGTCGGTCGCCCTGCTGTCCCGTACGTACGACTCGCACAAACGTCTCCTCGGCAAGGAGTTCCCGGGCACCCTGCGCTGCGCCAAGTCGCTGGCCGTCTCGCTGCGCCGGGCCGGCCAGTTCGAGGACGCCCGGCGGCTCACCACGGCGACCCGGGGCCAGTACCGCGCCCAGTACTCGAAGCCGACCCCGGACTCGCTGGCCTGCGACCTCAACCTGGCCGCCGACCTGTTCGCGGCCGACGAGCGCGAGGAGGCCCGCGAGGTGGCCCGGGACGCCCTGGGCGAGTACATGAAGGTGCCGGGCGAGGCGCATCCGTACACCCAGGCGGCGCTGAACAACCTCGGCATCTTCCACTGGGGCTGCGGCGACGTGGCGCTCGCGCAGGAGGTGTTCCACCGGGTGCTGCCGCGGATGGCGGACGTGCTCGGCGAGCAGCATCCGCACACCGTCTTCTGTGGCGTCAACTACGCCAACGTCCTCGCGGACCTGGGGCGGTGGGAGGAGGCGCGCGCCCTGGAGGAGAACGCGGTCACTGTCCTGCGCACGATCCTGGGGCAGCACCATCCGGAGACCCTGGGCATCGTCACCAACTTCGCCCTCACCCTCACGGCCCTGGGCCGCAAGGACGAGGCCCGGCGACTGCGCGACGAGGCCCTCAAGGAACTGCGGATGCTCCTGGGCGAGGACAACGGCATCACGCAGGTGGCGTCGGACGAGCGGCGGATATACCGGGACCTGGAGCCACTGTCGGTCTGACGGTACGTCAGGAGGCAGCGGTAAATGGGCGGTTGAGAGGCCGGGTTGAGAGGCCGGGTGTACAGCCCGGTGTCCTTCAGGCCAGTCTGTCGCCGAGCAGCCAGCCGATCACCCGGGGCAGTGCGCGCACCGCCGCGAAGTGGGTCGCCGTCGGTTCGGCGACCGTCCTGACCCGTGGGATACGGGCGGCGAGCCAGGACGCGTGGGCGGGCGGTGAGAAGACGTCCCGCCCGCCGTGCCAGAGCAGGACGGGCACCCGGATGTCGGCGGGGTCGAACCCCCAGGGGCCGGTCAGCGCGAGGACGTCGTCGATCCAGCCGTACGGTGAAGTACGCACCGCCTCGCGGAAGTTGCGCAGCAGCATCGAGCGCATCGCGGTGTCCGAGACGATCGAGCGGTCGTCGTCGGTGAGATCGCCGCGCAGGTCCTCCAGCAGCTTCCCCGGATCGCTGCGGATCGCCGCCGAGCGTGGGATCAGACGGGCCGCGAACCGTTCCGGGTCGGTGGACGCCGTACGGAACTCCTTGACGTTGGAAGGGGCCATGCCCGCGAACCAGTCCAGCCCCTCCGCGTCCCTCGGGGCGAGCCCGACCAGCGCGGCGGCCCGGGTCACCCGGTCCGGCAGCAGGGCGGCGCAGGCCAGGGCGTGCGGGGCGCCGCCGGATCGTCCGGCCACGGCGAACCGGTCAAGACCGAGGGCGTCGGCGACGGCGGCCACATCGCCCACGGCGTCGGCGACACGGCGGCCGGGGCAGCGGTCGGAGCCGCCGTACCCGGGGCGGTCGTAGCTGATCAGGCGGGCGCCGCTCTGGTAGAGGAACATCGGGCGGGGCCGGGGGCCGACCCGGCTGCCTGGCATGCCGTGCAGCAGGAACACGGGGTGACCGCGCGGGTCTCCCGAGACCTCGACCCGTAATCGCCGCCCGTCCGGGGTCCGCACATGGTCAGACACCACCGCCGCGTCACCCTCCCCCCTACGATGCCCGTTCCCTGCCCGAATGAACGGGGGGCGAAACGGGCGGTTTCCCCACCGGGGCGCGGGAAGACGGGCAGTAGCGGCGAAACGGTCGGCGAGGGGAAGATCCTTCGGACCCTTCCCTGACCGGCGCCCTGACCGGCGCCTTACTTCCACCTGGCAGACTGTCCGCATCCGGAGAAGGAGCAACCGCATGTCGATGGTCGGCAGCCTGCGCAAAGTGGCCCGCCTGGCTCGGCGTGGGCGGCGGCGCGTGGACCTCAGTCACCCCGCCCGCTCACCGCTCGGCTCGACCGTCGTCAACTGCGTGATCTACCGCGAGGGAGTACGCCAGCCCACCGCCCCGACCGTCGAGGAGTCCGTCGCCCGCGTCCGCAAGCAGAACCGCGGCTTCGTCTGGCTCGGACTCCACGAACCCTCCGAGGCGGAGTTCGCCCGCGTCGCCGAACTGTTCGGGCTGCACCCGCTCGCCGTCGAGGACGCCGTCCAGGCCCATCAGCGCCCCAAGGTGGAGCGGTACGGCGATGTCCTGTTCGCCGTGTTCAAGACGGTCTGCTACGTCGAGCACGAGGAGCTCACCGCGACCAGCGAGGTCGTCACCACCGGCGAGATCATGGTCTTCGCCGGCCCCGACTTCGTCGTCACCGTCCGGCACGGCCGCCATGGCTCCCTCGGTCCCCTGCGCGAGGACCTGGAGTCCGCCCCGGAGCAGCTCGGCAGGGGCCCGGCAGCGGTGCTGCACGCCATCGCCGACCATGTCGTCGACGACTATCTGCACGTCACGGACGCCGTCCAGGACGACATCGACCAGGTCGAGTCGGACGTCTTCTCCCCGCAGAGCCCGCGCACCGCCGACGCCGGCCGTATCTACCAGCTCAAGCGTGAGCTCCTGGAACTGAAGCGGGCGGTGGTCCCGCTCGGGCGCCCCCTCCAACAGCTCGCCACCGAGCCGATGCCGTTCATCGAACCGTCGATACAGGCCTACTTCCGGGACGTCGCCGACCACCTCATCCGCGCCACGGAACAGATCCACGCCTTCGACGCCCTGCTCGACTCGATCCTCCAGGCCCATCTGGCGCAGGTCACCGTCGGCCAGAACGAGGACATGCGGAAGATCACCGCATGGGCCGCGATCGTCGCCGTACCGACGATGGTCTGCGGGATCTACGGCATGAACTTCGAGCACATGCCCGAACTGCACTGGCGTTACGGCTACCCGCTCGTCCTCGGCGTCATCGGCACCGCCTGCTTCTTCCTCCACCGCGGTTTCAAGCGCAACGGCTGGCTGTGAACGCGGCCCACTGCCCGCCCGTACCTTCTGTCGAGTCGTACGTCCGCCGTACCGCCCGACCTGGAGCAGCGCAGTGTCCCAGCAGCAAACCCAGCGATCCGCGTCCCGCAGAGGCCTCGCGTTCGCCGCGCTTGTGACGGCCGTCGTCCTTCCCCTCGCCACGGCCTGTTCGGCGGACTCGGACTCGGCCCCGGACAAGGACAGCGGGAAGCCGCCCGCTCCCGTGGCGGCCATGGTCGCGCCGGCCAAGGTCGAGGTGATCGCCAAGCTGACGGGCTGCGAGGTGTCGATCCGCACCAACGCGGACGAACTCCGTGAGGGTGTCTGCCACACCGCCAAGGGCGACTACCTGATCACGACGTTCCCGGCGGAGAAGTACAAGCTGACCTGGCTGGACAGCGCGGCCATCTACGGCGGCAAGTACCTCGTCGGCAACAGGTGGGTCATCACCGCGCCCCCGAAGCTCCAGGAACTGCTGCGCAAGAAGGTCGGCGGCACCTTCGTGGACCTGAGCGACCACGACGCCCAGAACTAGGGCTCAGAACCAGGGCCCGCCGCCCGCCGTCACGTTCCTTTCGGCGCCGGATCCGGCTGGTAGGCGCTAATGACGTACGACCGCTCGTCGTCGGCCGTGTTCTTCTCCGGGTCCAGGGTGATCCGTACGGGGTGGCCGTCCGGCGCGTACTCCGCCTCCGCCGTGTCCGCGCCCTCGTCGCGGGCCCGCGCCAGCTCGTCCAGCAGTCCGCCGATGGTGGGCACCTCCCCGGGCGCGCGTCGCACGGCGGCCCGCGCGCTCTCGTCGAGCCCGACCGCCTTGGCGACCCTCCCGTCCCGGACCGTCACCCGGAACGTGCCGATCAGACTGCGCTCCCCCTCGCTCGACGTCAGCGTGTACACGTACGAGGCGGGCTCCGCCCAGGACTCCGCGAACGACGAGAACGAGGACGTGGGGGAGGGCGAGGGCGCCGACGGGTCCGCCCCCGGCACCGAGGCCTCGGAGTCCCCGCCGCAGCCGGCGACCGCGCCCATCAACCCCGCGACCAGTACGACGCACGACAGCGACCGGACCGAGGCCATGATGATCCCCCTGAGAACACTGAACCTGAGAACAATGAACGAGTACCGGCTACCGGCTTCCGGACGCGGATGCCGCTAACCGCTACGACGTTGTCGCGCCGGGAAACGTTCATCCGGGGACCGGAGAGTCTCGGACGAGGTCTCGGACGAGGTCTCGGACGAGGTCCCGGGCGAGGTCCCGGGCGAGGTCCCGGGCGGGGTCTCAGGCCGCCTGTTCCCGCCCGTCGGCCGCCGGGTCCGCCGCCACCCCGGCGACCTGCGCGAGGAACGCGTCCACGAGGTCGTACGCCCGCTGCCGTGACTCCTCGTGCCGGGCGCGGGTCTCGGTGAGCAGCAGGTCCGGGTCCTCGCCGTGGGCCCGCGCCTCGCGTCGGCCGCCCCCGTCCAGCCACTGGAGCAGGGTCGCCTCGTCGAGCTCGGGGTGGAACTGCACCCCGAGCGCCCGTCCGGCCCGGAACGCCTGCGGACCGACCTCGCTGCGGGCCAGCTCCAGCGCGCCCGGCGGGACCGTGAACCGGTCGAAGTGCCACTGGAACCAGGGGCCCGCCGGAATCAGCGCGGGCACGTCCGACTCGACGGGCGTCCAGCCGATCTCGTGCCGGGGCGCCGCCCCGACGCTCCCCCCGAGGGCGGTGGCGAGCGCCTGCGCCCCGAAGCAGATGCCGAGCACGGGCAGGTCGGCGGCGTACGCGGTGCGCAGGAGCTCCAGTTCGCCGTCGATCCAGGGCGCGACCGAGGCCCTGTCGTAGACCGACCAGGGCGCGCCGAGCACCACGATCAGGTCGTAGCCGGCCGGGTCGGGGAAGTCGAACCGCACACCGGGGCTTTCGTACCGCTCTGCCGGTACGACGGTCAACTCATCGATCTCGTAGCCGAGTTGGCTTATCCGGTCGCCGACGGGACCGGCCGGCGAGAGATGGTCGTGATGTATGACGAGGGCGCGCACGGGTTCTCCACTTCTGAACGACGTCAACGGCATCAATGGCATCAACGGCATGAGCGACAGGAGGATCAGTTCTTGGCGCGTCGGCCGCTGCGGCGCGGAGCCGGCTCGGCGCCGTCGAGCAGCTCCAGCCGGCGGTCCTCCCCGTGGGTCTCGACCTGTACGACGATCCTGCGCAGCGCGTCCGCGGTGGCCCGGCACTCCTCGGCGCTCAGCGGGGCGGCGACGAACGCCTCCTCGGCGTTGAAGTCGGGGAACAGCGTCCGCATCAGCGTCTCGCCCTCGTCGGTGAGCGCGAGGAGCACCCGGCGCCCGTCAGAAGGGTGCTCGGTGCGCCGGACCAGGCCGCGCGACTCCAGTGTCCGGGCGACCCCGGTGAGCGTCCCCTTGGAGATCCCGGCCTCCTCGGCGACGAGCCGTGTCTCGGTCTCCCCGGAGATCCAGACGACCCACAGCACGACGAATCCGGTCCAGGTCAGGTCCACGCCACGCAGCACGGAGTTCTCGACGTGCTGGCGTACGGCGGAGGCGGCCCGGTGGATATTGGCGACGACGGCCATCTGGTCGTGCCGGATCGGGATCTCCCCGAGCTTGGCCTTGACCAACTGCTCGGTCTCGACGATCGGTCGCTGCGTCACCGGCGATCCCCCTCCACCACTCGTCCACCACTCGATGTCGTTCGGTACCAAATTGTACGGAGGGTGCGGCAGAGGCCCTTCAGGGGCGCGGGTCAGACAGCGGCCGGCCGGGTGTCCCGGGTCCCGGCGGCGGCCGGGCAGCCGCAGGACGCCCGGACGACCAGGCGGGACGGGAAGCGGCGGGTGCGGTCCGTCCCGGCGTGCGTCAGCGCGTCGAGTTCCGGGTCGAGGGCCATGTCCACCGCCCTGCGGGCCATCGCCTCGCGGTCGGAGGCGACCGTCGTCAGCGGCGGGTCGGTCATCGCCGCCTCCTTGACGTCGTCGAAGCCCGCCACCGCCAGCTCGGCCGGTACGTCGACGCCCAGTTCGCGGGCGGCCCGCAGCAGGCCGATGGCCTGGTCGTCCGTCGAGCAGAACACGGCTGTCGGGCGGCCGGGGGCGGCCAGCAGGCGCAGCGCGACCCGGTAGGTGCCGTAGCGGTTGTAGGGGGCGCGGAAGAGGAGCCCCTCGGTGGGGAGGCCGGCGTCCGCCATCTCCTTGCGCCAGCCCTCGACGTGGTCGGCGACGGGATCCCCGGCCGGGGGAGCCTCCTGGGGGCCGCCCAGGCAGGCCACCGCGGTGTGACCGTGCCGCAGGAGATGCCGGGTCGCGAGCCGGGCACCCTCGACGTCGTCGGTGACCACCGCGAACTTTCGTACGGAAGCGGACCGTTCGTGCATCAGCACGACCCGGGTGTCCATGGTGTCCAGCTCGGCGGCGATCCGGTCGCCGAGCCCCAGACTGACCAGGATCAGCGCCGACACCCGCATCCCCAAAAAGGCGTGCAGGTAATAGATTTCGCGCTCCTCCTGGTAATCGGAGTTGCCGACGAGCACCATTTTTCCCCGGTCGGCGGCGGCGCGTTCCAACGCGTGGGTGATTTCCCCGAAAAATGGCTGGCGGGCGTCCGGAACGATCAGCCCCAGCAGATCCGTACGGCGACTGGCCATGGCCTGGGCCACCCGGTCGGGCCGGTAGCCGAGCGCCCTTACCGCTTCGAGAACGCGTCGGCGTTTCTCCGCGGAGACGGGCCGTGGGCCATTGTTGACGACGTAGCTGACGACCGCGCTGGAAGTTCCGGCGAGCCTGGCGACGTCGTCCCGTGTCACCTTTGTCACCGGGTGAGTCTACGGGTGTCAAATAACCTGCGGGAAAGGAGCGTTACCTTTCGGCCAGGGCCCGAAACCGGCCCGAAACCGGGCCGAAAGGGGGTCGGAACGGGTTCGCGGGTGCCTCGTGCCGGGCATCGTGAGGACAGCACCGGGGGGTCGTCGACGGGCCGGGCGGAAGGCCGGTGGACGGCTTTTCCCCTGACGCCAGGGCCCCTAGCATTCACCTGCCCCACAGGCGGTCACACCCGTACCGCCGGGGGGAGCGTCTCCGGTCGTGCCGTACAGCGCGCGAGGCCGGAGCGAAGGGGGGACAAGGTCATGGGGACATCCTCGCGCACCCGTTCACGTCCGCTCAGGCTGCCCGAGGCGGTCCCGGGGATCGTGCTCGGCGCGGCCGGCCTGCTGGCCGTCGGAGTGCTGGCCGGTCTGGCGGTGGACGTCTCCGCGCTGGTGCGTTCCGACGGCTACGCGCTCGGGGCGGCACTGCTCCTCGCGGTCGGACTGTACGGGAGCACGTACTCGATCGATCTCCGGGCGCTGCGCGCCGATCTGCCCGGAGTGGTCGCCGCCGTCACCCTGGGGGTGGTCCTGAAGGCCGGGCTGATCGCCGGCACGATGGTGCTGGTGTTCCGCAAGCCGGAGTATCTGGTGCTCGGTATCGCCGTCGCCCAGATCGACCCGCTGTCGGTCGCCGCCCTCAACGACAAGGGCCGGATGTCACCACGCGCCCGGTCGCTGCTGACGGCGTGGGCCTCCTTCGACGACCCGATGACGGTCCTGCTGACCCTGTATCTGGCGGGGTACGCCTACACGGCCGCCGGGCACGAGGGCACCCCCCGGATCAGCCGGGGCGCGGGCGGCGACTACGCGACCGGGCTCCTCTTCAACGCCGTGCTCCTGGCCGCCGTGGCGCTGCTGTGGTGGGCGGGGCGGCGGGCGGTGTCACGGCTGCCGGACGTCCCGGCGGTCCGGCGCACCAAGGCGGGCGGGGCGGTACTGCTCGTCGCGGCGATGCTGGTGCTCGCGGCGGTGAACCAGCTCATGCTCGGGGTGGCGCTGGCCGGTCTCGTCCTGCGTGCCACGGTGCTCGACAAGGCGGTGGGGCGGGCGGTGGGCGGGGCGTTCCTCGCCGCGTTCCTGACGCTCGGGCTGCTGCTCGCGCACGGGGTGCGGCCGGTGCCGGGGATCGTGCTCGGGGTGGCGGCGTTCGCCGCGCAGGCGGTGGTGGCGCTGGGCGTACTGCCGTTGTTCGTACGGGGGTTGAAGCGCGGCGACCGGATCGCGCTCGGCCTCGGCCAGCAGAACGGCATCACCGCCGTACTGATCGCCCTGGCCCTGGAACGGGACTTCCCGGGCACCGCAGCGACCGTCGGCCCGGCCGTCATCACCGTCAACCTGCTGCACGGCACCTCGCAGTTCCTCCTGGCGCACCCGCCCCGCCGCCGGCGGGCACCCGCCGACCGGGAACCCTCCCCCGACGCCGAGCGTCACTCCCCGTACGACCGGCGAGCGGAGGACCAACGGCCGGTGGAGGACCAGCGGCCCCTGGAAGACAAGCGGCCAGTGGAGGACCAACGGCCGACGGATGGTGGACAGCCGATGGAGGACGAACAGTCGGTCGCCTGACGGGCGTACGGAGTACCGGCGGGCCGGAAATGTGGGACAGGCGGCGATCGCGGGGAATGCAAGACGTACCAGGACGTACGACGAGACGTACCAGGCGGGTGAAGTGCCGGAACCGGACGGGGGAGACGCTGATGAGGCAGCCGAGGAGATCAGGTGTGCGAGGGATGCCCTGCGACGGCGCCCGCCCGCTGCCCCGGGGCACCGGGATCACCGGAGGCAACAGGAGCACCGGGAGCAACAGAAGCACCGCCGCTCCCCCGGGCCCCCGGCCTCGCGCACCGCATGCCCGGCC
>NZ_LIQQ01000451.1 GCF_001418565.1 Streptomyces graminilatus
CCACCGTGCCGCCGCCCCGCGCGTGGGACAGCGTGACCTCGCCGCCCGCCTGCTGGATCGTGCGGGCGACGATGGACAGGCCGAGGCCCGAGCCCGGCAGCGCGCGGGCGCTCTGGGAGCGCCAGAAGCGGTCGAAGACATACGGGATCTCGTCGGCCGGGATGCCGGGACCGTGGTCGCGGACCGTGAGTACGCCGGACACGAGCCGGACCTCGATCGTGCCGCTCACCGGGCTGAACTTCACCGCGTTGTCCAGGATGTTGACCACCGCCCGTTCCAGCGCCGAGGGTTCCGCCCGGACGAACCAGGGGTGGATGTCCGACGTGATCGTCAACTCCGGGCCCCGCAGGCGGGCTCGGCGCAGGGCCGACTCCACCGTGTCCGCCAGGGAGATCACCTGGACGCGCTCGGCCTGGTGGCCCTCCGGGCGGGACAGTTCCTGCAAGTCGCCGATCAGGGCGGCCAGTTCGGTCATCTGGGCCTTCACCGAGGCCAGCAGCGCCTTGCGGTCGGCCTCCGGGATCGGGCGGCCCGTCTCCTCGCTGCGGGTCAGCAACTCGATGTTCGTGCGCAACGAGGTGAGGGGGGTGCGGAGTTCGTGGCCCGCGTCGGCGATCAACTGCTGTTGCAGCTCACGGGAGTTGGCTAGGGCCGAGGTCATCGAGTTGAAGGAGCGGGAGAGGCGGGCGATCTCGTCGTCGCTGTCCTCGTCCACCGGGATGCGGATGCTCAAGTCCTCGGTACGGGCGACGTGTTCGACGGCCGCGGTGAGCTTGTCCACGGGACGCAGGCCCGCGCGGGCCACCGCGAGACCGGCGACCCCGGCACCGAACACCCCGACCCCGGAGACGAGGAGAAGGATCAGGGCGAGCTCGTCGAGGGTGGAGTGGGTGCTGTGGAGGGGCGTGGCGACCAGCAGGGCGACCCGCTGCCCGTCGTTCCCGTCCACGCCAAGGAACACGGTCAGCGCGCGTACGGCGTTGCCGGACTCGTCGGTCCCGTTGCGGAAGATGTGCTGGTCCTGCTCCGTCGCGTGCGTGAGAAGGTTCAGGTCGGCGCCGGTGACCTTGACCGTGCCCTTGGAGTACGGGGCGACGCAGGGGGCGCCCCTCTCCTTGAAGAACTGGACGTAGTTGTTCGACACGGTGTCCCGCTCGCCGTCGTTCCGCGGAGTCTGGGAGCACTGGTTGAGCCCCGGAGCGAGGATGTCGGGGCTGCTCACCATCTGCCGCAGGTCGTCGTCGACCTGCTCGTACAGTTTCCCCTGCACGATGAACCAGCAGGCCACCGAGACCGCGCCCACCGCGAACGCCACCGCCGCCGCCACCAGCAGCGCCAGCCGCGACCGGATCGGCAGGGACCGGTACCGGTACCGGCGTGCCACTTGGCTCACTCCGCGCCGCCCTGGCGCAGTACGTATCCCACGCCCCGGACCGTGTGCACGAGGCGCGGCTCGCCGCCCGCCTCCGTCTTGCGGCGCAGATACATGACGTACACGTCGAGGGAGTTGGAGGACGGCTCGAAGTCGAAGCCCCAGACCGACTTCAGGATCTGTTCCCGGGTGAGGACCTGGCGCGGGTGGGTCAGGAACATCTCCAGCAGGGTGAACTCCGTGCGGGTCAGTTCCACCGCCCGGCCGCCGCGGGTCACCTCGCGGGTCGCGAGGTCCATGCGCAGGTCGGCGAAGGTCAGGGCCTCGCTCTCCGGGAGGCTGCCCGCGAGGGCCGCCGCCGCGTAGGTGCTGCGGCGCAGCAGAGCCCGTACGCGGGCGAAGAGTTCGTCCAGCTCGAAGGGCTTGACCAGGTAGTCGTCCGCGCCCGCGTCCAGGCCCGTCACCCGGTCGCCGACCGTGTCCCTGGCCGTCAGCATCAGGATGGGCGTGGTCGCGCCCGCGCCGCGCATGCGCCGGGCCGCCGTCAGGCCGTCCATCCTCGGCATCTGGATGTCGAGGACGACCAGGTCGGGCCGGTACGCGGTCGCCTTCTCCAGGGCGTCCGCGCCGTCGACCGCGACCTCCGTGTCGTAACCCTCGAAGGCGAGGCTGCGCTGGAGTGCTTCGCGCACGGCCGGCTCGTCGTCGACGATCAGGATGCGCTGGGGGTCACGGTCGCCTTCGGCGGGGCTCATGGTCGTGGCTTCCTCGGGTGCGGTGGGACATGGCGGGCGTCGGGTGTCGGACGTCGGGGGTCGGACGTCGGGTGTCTTCAGCGTCGCATGTCAGGGATGAGCCGTCCTTCTTCTGAGGCGTCTCAGGCTTCTGAGGCTTCCGAGGTATCTCAGGTATCTCAGGCTTCTCGGGCCCCCGGAGTTCTCAGGTGCTGGAGCCCGAGCGCAGCGTGGCCAGGTCGGACTTGACGGTGTTGATCGGGATGGCGAATCCGAGGCCCGCGCTGCCCGCGTCCTGCTGGGACGAACTCGCCGAGTACATCGCGGAGTTGATGCCGATGATGTTGCCGTTCATGTCGATGAGCGCGCCGCCGGAGTTGCCGGGATTGAGGGACGCGTCCGTCTGGAGGGCCTTGTAGGTCGTGGTGGACGAGCCGGTGTCACCGTTGAACTGCTGCCCGCCGAACTCGAACGGCCAGCCGCCGCCACCGTCGCCCTGCTGCTGTTGCCCCTGGCCCTCCTCGGTGGAGACGGTGACGTCACGGTTGAGAGCGGAGACGATGCCGCTGGTGACCGTGCCGGTCAGGCCCTCGGGGGAGCCGATCGCCACGACCTGGTCGCCGACGCGGACACCCGCGGAGTTGCCGAAGGTCGCCACCTTCAGGCCGGAGGCGTGCTCCAGCTTGATGAGGGCCAGGTCCTTCTTCGCGTCGGTGCCGACGACCTTCGCGGTGAACGTCCGGCCGTCGTGCGTCGACACCTTGACGGAGGTGGCGCCGGTGATGACGTGGTTGTTGGTGACGATCTCGCCGCCGGACGTGATGATCACGCCGGACCCGGTCGACGAACCGGCGTTCGAGTTCGCGTTGATCTCGACGATGCTCGGACTGACCGCCGCGGCGACCCCGGCGACCGTGCCCCTGGCGCTCGACGGCACCACGTTGGTGCTGGTGCTGCTGGAGGTGACGGCGGCCTGCGAGTGCGTCAGCTCCTGGATGCCGTACGCAGTGCCGCCGCCTATCACGGCGGCGACGATCGCCACGGCGGCGAGAAGGGCGAGGGTGCCCTTCGCCCGCTTCTTGGGCTGCCCTGTGGCGGCGGGGGGCTCGGCGAGAGGGGTGGTGGCCGTGACCGAGGGCTGCTGGTACGGGGCCTGGTGGCCGTAGGGAGCCTGGTGGCCGTACGCGGCGTGCCGGCCGTGCGGAGCGGGCTGGGGC
>NZ_LIQQ01000452.1 GCF_001418565.1 Streptomyces graminilatus
AGGCTGACCGTACGGGCGGCCGACGGCATGGTGGGGCTGGTGTCGGCGAGGGGGCTGTCGTGGAGGATCAGGTACGACACCGAGGCGGCCACGCTCCCGGAGAAGGCGGCGACGGCCAGGGCGCACGTGAGGGCGCGGCCGGCGGTACGCAGGCTGGTCACTGGTCCTCGCCTTCGGTGAGCTGGTCGGCCTCGGCGGCTAGGGCGGCGAGTTCCGGGCTGAGGGGCGGGAGTTGGGGCTCGCGCTGGGCCTGGGCGGTGGCGTAGTCATCGCGGGCGGCGGCCAGGAGCTCGGCGGTGGACGCGTCGGCGTCGGTGAGGGCCGGGTTGGTCAGCGCGGGCTTGCCGTAGTCCGGGGGGAGGCCGCGGCGCTTGAGCCACTCGCTCTCCATCCACAGCTCGCCGATCGACTGGTAGTACGCGTGGGCCTCGTTGACCTCGTCGTCCGTCATGTCCCGTGCGAGCTTCGGGTACCACGAGGCCTTGCTGTGGTCGTAGCCCGGGTCGCCGAGCTTCGGGGCCGGGGCGGCGCCGGTGGGGGTGTCCGTGTTCTGGGGCTCGTTCGTCATCCCAGCTCCCTCGCGGCGGTGCGGACGAGGAGGGCGTACTGGCCGCGGGTGACGTCGAGGGCGAGGGCCGGCATCGCGTCGTAGGCGCGGGCGAGGCTCTCGCGGCAGACGGCGTCGGGGAGGAGGCGCAGGATGGTGTCGGCGGCGATGTCGATGCCGCGCTCGCGGACCAGGCCGGTCATCTCCTCGCGGCCGTCCAACTCAAGGAGGCGGGCGAAGGTGATCAGGACCTGCGCGCCGTAGGAGGGCTGGTCGATGAGGATGCGGAGGCCTACGTCGACGGGGTCGGGCTGGGTAAGGTCGTGCACGGTCATTCCTCCTGGTGATGCAGGTGGATGGCTGGCCCCGACGGGAGTTGCTGCTCCCGTCGGGGCCGTTCTGTTGACGCATCGCAAGACTGACAGAACCTCTTTACAACGTCAAGAGGTTCGGGGAGGATGTGGCCGTGCCCAAACGCCCTGAGACAGAGGGGAGCCCGCGCTTGATGACCGTCACCGAGATCGCGGCGGAGCACGGGGTCAGCCGCCAGACGATCCACACGTACCGGCGGACCGGCGGCTTCCCCCAGCCCGTCGAGGGCGAGGGCAGTACACGCCCCCGGTTCAATGCCAGCGAGGTGGACGCCTTCTTCAAGGCCAACCCGAAGCAGCCGGGGAAGAAGCGAACGGACCCCGCCTCCCCACCCGAGCAAGGAGTGCAAGTGACCGCGGCAACCGAACACGCTGAGACGACCAGTGCGTGGCTTCCTGCCACCGAGACCACGGAGCACGGGCTGCGCCTGAGGGACGGCACGCTGCTCACCTTCGACACCCTCAGCGAACGCGCGAAGCGGCAGGCCGAGTTCGAGAAGGCGGAGTGGGAGGTCACACCGTTGGTCCGGCGGCGGCGTGTGCAGCTGACCGAGTGGACCGAGGAGTGAGCGACGTGGATGGTCGGCGGCTGCAGTACCACCTGCGACTGGCCGGCGGCGGTCCCCAGTCCCGGGTGTGGCTCCTGCGCGAGCGGTACACGCGCCACACTGCGCACAGGGCGGAGCGCTTCCTGAGCCTGTTGTACGAGGCTGCGCTGTGGGCCGAGCCCGGGCTGCTCCCGGACGAGGATGAGGTTGCCGCCGCTGTGGCTCGTGCCGATCTGAACGCGATCGACGCCGTGTACCTCCCGCTCGACCGCGCCGCCCTCGGCATCCTCCACCTCCCGGATTGGCGGGACAAAGTAGAGCCCTACATCACTTACCTGTCCCAGGACGGGAGCTGTGGCGGCGGGGCAATGCACCACCGGGTCAACTACGCCTACTGGCACGAGGCTCACCACGCCTACCGCGGCTTCGACGGCTACTTCACCAGTCAGGGCTTCCCCTTCCTGGCGACCCAGTCCCTGCTGGAAGCGGCTGTCATCTCGGTCACGGGCGGTTACCCACCCAAATCCACCGTACGGCTGCACGACGGACGCACGGCCGTCGTCGACTCGGCCCGGTGGACCGGGGACGGCGCTCCCGACCACTACCTCTGTCGCTTCTCCGGCGACGCGGCCGAACACACGATCCGCGCGGACGAGATCGCTGGCCCGAACGAGCCCCCGCTGACGGCGGAGTAGCCGAACGCGGGAGAGCCCTGCCGCCCCATCTCGACTGGGTGGCGGGGCTCTCCCGTTTCGGCGGTCGCTCTACGCGGCGTTGTGGGCGAGGACGTCGGGGTGGATGCGGGCGGCGAGGGCGAGCTCGTCCCGTGTGAAGAGTCCTCCGCACCCGTCCTCGGTGCACTCGATGTAGAGCTGGTGGTCGGTCTCGACGAGGGTGAGGCTGTCGCAGCGCGGGCATGGCTGGGTGACCGGGCGGCGCTGGGGGCGCAGCCGGGTGATGTTGCGGATGGCCCGCATCATCTCCGCCAGTTCGTCGCGGAGGTCGCCGGCCCACAGTTGGCGGGCGGCCCATCCGAGGAGGCGTGGGGTGGCGAGCCATTCGGCGAGGGCCTGCTCGGTGAGGGTGGCCGGGGGGTTCCAGCGGCGTTGCTCGGCGATGAGGCGTACCCAGGGGGTGAGGGTGCCGGTGATGGAGAGCGGGCCGTGCTGGTCGGTGTGTGCGTCGCCGTAGGGGTCGTGGATGGTGTCGGCCCAGGCGGCGGGGCCCAGGAGGTTGAGTGTGTCGGCGCGGCCGGGCAGGGGTGCGGTGCGGTGGACCGTACGGCCGCCGGTGCGGGAGCCGGTGGTCTCCCGCTGGCGGGAGGCCTCGAGGACGATGAGCTGTCGGGGGAGCTCCTCGGTCAGCCACGCCGCGATGGTGTTGACGCAGGGCGTGCACAGGGTCTGGCCGTCGCTGAGTTCGTGGTCGTACATGGTGCGGTGGCAGGTGGCTGCGGCGCACGGGGCAAGGGCGGGGGTGGAGGGCTCAGCGGTCTCGGTCACTGGGTTCCCTTTCGTGCTGTTGTGGTGGTTCGTGGTGCTGGTCGGGCCAGGTGATGTGGCCGCCGCCGTAGCCGCGGAGCGGATCCTCAACCGTTGGCGCGCAGGTGGTGAGGCCGTACTCGGGGTCCTCGATGGCGACGGCCTGGCCGCCCGGCTCGATCCAGCCGTCGAACACCCGGTGCCGCAGGTGCAGGCGGAAGACCGTTCCGGGCGGCGGGCTGGTCATCGGGTTGGGGTGGGGACGGGCGGGCGCACGGGCTGGGGGACGGTGAGGTTGCCGTAGCCGTCGCCGATACCGGCGGCCTCGAGGACGTGCTGTACCGCGTAGAACTGGCGGCGGACCAGGAACCGGGGACGGTCGAACTCGTCGGCGAGGCGCGCCACCATCGCCTGCTGGCCGCCGCGGACGTGGGCGTCGCCCCAGGCGAACAGGCTCTCCAGAGCGTCGGTC
>NZ_LIQQ01000453.1 GCF_001418565.1 Streptomyces graminilatus
GGGTCGGGTGGTCGAAGACGACGGTCGCCGGCAGGGGGAGCCCGGTCGACGCGGTGAGCCGGTTGCGTGCTTCCACGGCGGTCACGGAGTCGAAGCCCAGGTCCCTGAAGGCCGTGTCGGACGGGATGGCCGTGGGGTCCGGGTGGCTCAGGACGGCGCCGGTGTGGCGGGTGACCAGGTCGAGCAGGAACCGCCGTCGTTCCGACTCCGGCAGTGCCGCGAACCGTTCGGCCACCCCGGCGGTGGCCGACGGCCGTGCCGGGGCCGGTGCGAGGCCCGCCAGCAGCGGTGTGGGGTGCTGCGCACGCAGCGAGTTCAGGTCCAGGCGTGCCGGTATGAGGAGCGGATGGTGGCTGTCGGGCCCGGTGCCGAGGGCTGCGTCGAGCCGCGCCAGTCCTTCCGCGGCGGACATCGGCACGATTCCGGAGCCCAGGAGTTGCCGGATCCCTTCGGCGCCGAGCTCCTTCCCCATCGCCGATCTCTCCTCCCACATGCCCCAGACCAAGGAGGTCGCCGGCAGCCCATGGTGGCGCCGGTGGTGGGCGAGGGCGTCGACGAAGGTGTGGGCGGCGGCGTAGTTGCCCTGCCCGGCGAGCCCGAGTACGCCCGCCGCCGAGGAGTACAGGACGAACTCGGCGAGGTCGAGGTGCTCGGTGAGCCGGTGCAGATGCCAGGCCGCGTCGGCCTTGGGCCGCAGGACGCTGTCCATCTGGTCGGGGGTCAGTTCCCGGACGGTCGAGGGGTCCACCGTTCCGGCGGCGTGGACGACGGCCGTGAGGGGGTGGTCGGCCGGGATGGTGTCCAGGAGCGCTGCCAGGGCATCGGGGTCGGCGGTGTCGCAGGCGGCGAGGGTGACGTGCGCGCCGAGTCCGGTCAGTTCGGCGCGCAGGCTCTCGGCGCCGGGGGCGTCCGGTCCGCGCCTGCCGACAAGCAGCAGGTGCCGGACGTGGTGCCGGGTGACGAGGTGGCGGGCGGCGAGGGAGCCGAGGGTTCCGGTGCCTCCGGTGACGAGGACGGTGCCGTCGGGGTCGAGGGGGCGCGGGACGGTGAGGACGATCTTCCCGGTGTGGGCCGCGTCCCGCATGAGCCGGATCGCCCGGGGAGCGTGGCGGACGTCCAGGGCGGTGACGGGCAGGGGCTGGAGGGTTCCGTCGTCGAAGAGTTCGCCGAGGCGGGCGAAGGTGCGCGCGACGCGGTCGGGACGCGTGTCGAGTCCGTACGGCAGGTATCGCCTTCCGGGGTGGTCCAGGGCGGTCTGCCGGGGGTCGCGCGGGTCGGTCCTGCCGATGTCGACGAGACGTCCGCCGGGGGCGAGCAGGCGCAGCGAGGCGTCGGTCAGCTCGCCGCTGAGGCTGTGCAGGACGACGTCGATCCCACGGCCCGCCGTCATGGTGCGCAGCCGCTGCTCGAAGCCGGGGTCCCGGGAGGAGGCGATGTGGGAGTCGTCGAGGCCGAGGGCGCGCAGGGTGGCGTGTTTCGTGGGGTGGGCGGTGGCGTAGACGTCCGCGCCGAGGTGGCGGGCGATCTGGAGGGCGGCCATGCCGACCCCGCCGGCCGCCGCGTGCACCAGGACCGTGTCGCCCGGGCGGACACCGGCGACGTCGACGAGGCTCTGCCAGGCGGTGAGGAACGCGGTGGGCACGGTCGCGGCCTGCGCGAACGTCCAACCGTGCGGAACGCGGACGAGGTTGCGGTGGTCGGTGACCGCCAGCGGGCCCATCGCTCCCTGCCAGGCGAGCCCCAGCACCCGGTCTCCGGGCCGCAGCCCCTCCACGCCGGGGCCGCACTCGGCCACCACTGCTGCCAACTCGCTGCCGAGCCGCCCGGGTTCGGGATACATGCCGAGCGTGAGGAGCACGTCGCGGAAGCTGACGCCGGCGGCGCGGACGGCGACGCGGACCTGTCCTTCCGCGAGGGGGGCCTCGGCCTCGGGGCAGGCGGCGAGGACGAGGTCGTCCGGGCTGCCGGTGGACGGTTCGCGCAGGGTCAGCCGCCAGGCCGCTGGTCCGTCCGGCACGGTCAGGGGGGTGTCGGTGGCGGTCCTCGTCAGCCGGGGCACGCGCAACCGGCCGTGCCGCAGGGCCAGTTGCGGTTCACCGTCGGCGAGCGCGGTGGCGAGCGCCGTGGGCAGGTACTGCCAGGAGGCCTCGTGGTCGTCGACGTCGAGCAGGACGAACCGGCCGGGATGTTCGGACTGGGCGGTCCGCAGCAGCCCCCACGCGGGCGCCTGGGCGAGGCCGCGGACGTCCTCCCCCGCCTCGGTCGCCACCGCGCCGTGGGTGAGCACCACCAGGGGCCGGTCCCGGGTCCGTTCGTCGGCCAGCCATTCCTGTACGGCGGCGAGGAGCCCCCGGGCGGAACGGTGTGCCGAGTCCTCGACGGCCTCGACGGCCGCGACGGGGTGCCCGGCGCACACCAGGACCGCCACGTCACCGTGCGGCCGGGTGGCCAGGGCGTCGACGGCGGGACCGATGCCGGTGTGGCGGCGGTCCGCCCGCAGGTCGTGCGGCAGCCGGGCCTGGCCGTCCTCGGGGAGGATCCAGCAGACATCGCGGGACGGCGGGTCGGCGGCCGGGGACAACTCGCGCCACTCCAGGAGGAAGGGCGCCTGTCGACGGGAGTGGGTCCGCCCGACGGTCTGAGCCGTGAAGGGCCGTAGCGTCAGCGAGTCGATCACGGCGACGGGCCGGCCCGTGTCGTCGGCCAGCCGGAGCGTGTGTTCGCTGTGCCCGGCCGGGGAGGTGGCGCGTGTCGTGGTCGACAGGTGGGCGCGCACGACGGTGGCGCCCGGTGTGAAGATCCGCATGCCGGCGATGGCGAAGGGCATGCGGGCCGGTTGCCCGCCCGTGGTGTCCGCCGCCGCCTCCACGAGGCAGGCCTGCAGCCCCGCGTCCAGCAGTGCGGGGTGCACGGCGAATCCCGGGTCGGCGGCGTCCTCGGGCAGGTGGGCCTCGATGTAGGTGTCGTCGCCGCGCCGCCACGCGCCGGTGAGGAGCCGGAAGGTGGGGCCGAAGTCGACGCCCTGCTCGGCGAGGCGCTCGTAGAGCGGGTCGAGGTCGACGGGCCGTGCGCCGGGGGGCGGCCATGCCGTCAGGTCGGGCCATGCGGGCACGGTGTCCTCGTGCGGAGCGAGCGTGCCGCCGGCGTAGTGGGTCCAGCCGGTCTCCGTGTCGGGCGCGTCGGTGTCGTCGGAGGGGATCCGGAAGTGGAGGTCGGCGGGGCGCCGACCGTCGGCCGTGGCCGCCTTGACACGTAGTTGGAGGTCGACGGAGGTGTTCTCCGGCAGGACCAGCGGGGTGTACAGGGTGAGTTCGTCGAGACGGCCGCAGCCGAGCTGGGACCCGGCGTGCAGGATCAGTTCGGCGGTGCCCGCTCCGGCCGCGACCGCGGTGCCGCCCACCGCGTGGTCGCGCAGCCACGGGTGGGTCCGCACGGACAGGCCGCCGGTGAACAACCAGCCTTCTCCGTCGGCGAGTACGGCCTTGGCATCCAGGAACGGGTGCGTCACCGGGCTCAGTCCCCCGCCCGTGCCCAGTTGCCGTGGCGGTGGGGTGTGCAGCCAGTAGGGGCGGTGCTGGAACGCGTAGGTGGGCAGTTCCACGCGGTCCGCGCGGGCGAGCAGCCGCGTCCAGTCGACCGGCGCTCCCCCGACGTGCAGACGGGCCAGCGCGGCGGTCAGGACGCGCGGCTCGTCACGTCCCCTGCGCAGGGCGGGGATCCACGCGGCCGAGGACGTGCCGGCCCCGTCGGCGGTGCTGGGGCCCGCCTGGCCGAGCGCGGTCAGTACGGCGTCCGGGCCGATCTCCAGGAACGTGGTGATGCCCTGGTCCCGCAGCCGGGCCACGGCGTCGGCGAAGCGCACCGCACCGCGTGCCTGCCGGGCCCAGTACTCCGGCGAGCATGCCTCCTCGGCGGACAGGGCGGCACCGGTGAGGGTGGAGACGACGGGCAGGGCGGGCGGACGGAGGTCGAGTCCGGCCGCCACGCGGGTGAGTTCGTCGAGGACGGGGTCGATGTGCGGGGAGTGGAACGCGTGGCTGACGCGCAGCCGGTGGATGCGGCGTCCGCGCTCCCGCCACTCCTCGGCGATGCGTACGACGGTGTCGTGGTCGCCCGAGATCACCGTGGAGGCCGGCGCGTTGACCGCGGCGACGGACACCCGGTCCTCGTGGCCGCGAAGCGTGGCCAGGACCTCCTCCTCGGAGGCGGCCACGGCGATCATCGCCCCCGTGGCGGGCAGCGACCCCATGAGCCGGCCGCGCGCGGCCACCAGCGTGGCCGCGTCCGCGAGGGACAGCACCCCGGCGACATGGGCGGCGGCGATCTCGCCGACGGAGTGTCCGGCCACGAAGTCGGGGCGGGGCCCGAGGTGTTCGACGGTCCGGTACAGCGCGACTTCCAGGGCGAAAAGGGCGGCCTGGGTGAAGTCCGTACGGTCCAGCAGCCCGGCCTCGTCCGTGTCCGGCCCGGCGAACATCACGTCCTTCAGCGGGCGTGGCAGATGCGGGTCGAGGCGGGCGCACGCCTCGTCCAGGGCCTGGGCGAACACCGGGGAGCGCGTGTGCAGGGCGCGGCCCATGCCGGGCCACTGGGAACCCTGGCCGGAGAACAGGAACGCGGTCCTGCCCGCCGGGCCGCGCACCCCCTGGACGAGGCCCGCCCCGGCGAAGTCGCCCGCCAGGGCGTCGAGGCCGGCGAGCAGTCCGTCGCGGTCCGCGCCGGTGAGGACGGCCCGTTGGGCGAGGTGAGCCCTGGTGGTCGCCAGGGAGTGGCCGACAGCGGCGAGGTCGGTCTCCGGCGCGTCCCTGAGGAGTCGGGAGAGCCGGTCCGCCTGGGCGCGCAGAGCGCCGGGCGAGGCGGCGGAGACCGGCCAGACGAACCCGGGCACGGTCAGCGCCGGCGGCCGGTCCGGATCCTGCGCCGGGGCGGCCGGCGGCGGGGCCTGTTCCAGGACGAGGTGGGCGTTGGTGCCGGAGATACCGAACGACGACACCGCCGCGCGGCGGGGCCGCCCGGTGTCCGGCCAGGGGCGCTGTTCGGTGAGCAGCCGCACCGACCCCCTGGACCAGTCCACCCTGGACGAGCGGCTGTCGGCGTGCAGGGTCCGGGGCAGCTCGCCGTGGCGCAGCGCCATGACGGTCTTGATGATCCCGGCGACCCCGGCAGCCGTCTGGGTGTGGCCGATGTTGGACTTCAGCGAACCCAGCCACAGCGGCTGGTCCGCGGGGCGGTCCTTGCCGTAGGTGTTGATCAGGGCGTTCGCTTCGATGGGGTCGCCCAGTGCGGTGCCGGTGCCGTGCGCCTCCACCGCGTCCACGTCGGACGGGGTCAGGCCGGCGTTGGCCAGCGCCTGGCGGATGACCTGTTCCTGGGCGGGGCCGCTGGGCGCGGTCAGCCCGTTGCTGGCGCCGTCCTGGTTGAGGGCGCTGCCCCGGATGACCGCCAGTACCGGATGACCGGCCCGCAGCGCGTCGGAGAGCCGCTCCAGCAGGAGCAGGCCCACGCCCTCGGAGAAGCCGGTGCCGTCCGCGCCGTCGCCGAACGCCTTGCACCGCCCGTCCATGGCCAGCCCGCCCTGTTTGGTGAACTCGACGAACACCTCCGGGGTGGCCATGACCATCGCACCGCCGGCGATGGCGAGCGAGCACTCGTCGCCGCGCAGCGACTGGCAGGCCAGGTGTACGGCGGACAGCGAGGAGGAGCACGCGGTGTCCACCGTCACCGCCGGGCCGTTCAGGCCGAGCGTGTAGGCGATCCGGCCGGAGGCGATGCTGGGCAGGCCGCCCTGGAGGCGGTACCCGTCGGCGGCGGGGACGGGCCTGTCTATGGGGGGCATGTAAGCCTGATGGGTGACGCCGACGAATGTGCCCGTCCGGGTGCCGCGCAGGGAGGTCGGGGCGATACCGGCGCGCTCCGCCAGCTCCCAGGCGGTCTCCAGCAGCAGTCGCTGCTGGGGATCCGTCGCCAGCGCCTCGCGGTCGGACATCCCGAAGAGTCCGGCGTCGAAGCCGGCGGCGTCCTCAAGGAAGCCGGCCCGCCGGGGCCGCTCGGCGGCGGCGCCGAACAGGCCGTCGAGGTCCCAGCCCCGGTCGGTGGGGAACTCCCCCAGTGCCTCCCCGCCGTCGGCGACCAGCTGCCACAACTGCTCCGGGGACCGGACTCCACCGGGCAGCCGGCACCCCATCGCGACCACGGCGATCGGCTCCCGTGCGGCGCCGAGCAGTTTCTGGTTCGTCCGCCTCAACTGCTCGTTGGCCAGCAGGCTGTGCCGCAGGGCGTCGACGATGGCGGCGGGCGGGTTGGACACGGCCGGCTCCGTCGGCTCGGGGGACGTCGGTCCGTTCTGGGCGGCGTGCGCGGCGCCGCCGGGGCGGTGCGTCATCCGGACTCCTCCAGGGACAGGGCGAGTGCGACGAGTTCGTCGGCGCTCGCCGACCTGATGTCCTCCGCGCCGGTGTGCCGGGCGGGGGTCGTGCCGTCGTCGGCCAGCTGCAGGAGCGTCTCCAGCAGCCCGAGGTCCCGCAGGCGGGCGACGGGGATCGAGGCGAGGGTCCGCTGGATCGCCGCATCCGGGTCGGCCGCCGTCCGGTCCACACCGTCGGCGTCGGGGAACAGCTCGCCGACGAGGTGGGCGGCGAGGTCGTCGGGGGTCGGATGGTCGTAGGTGAGGGTGGCCGGCAGCCGGAGCGCGGTGGCCTTGGAGAGCCGGTTGCGCAGTTCCAGGGCCGTCAGGGAGTCGAAGCCGGACGCCTTGAAGGGCTCGTCCGCCGGCAGCGGCGAGGCCGCGTCGAGACCCAGTACGGCGCCGGCGTGGGCGGTGATGAGCGTGCGCAGCCGACGCAGCCGCGCCTCGGGGGCGAGGGCGTCGAGTTCCTGGCGCAGATCGGGGGCCGAGTCGGCGGCACCCGCGGTCCGGCGAGCGGCTGTGGCGGCGGTCAGGCGCTCCAGCAGCGGGTTCAGGGTGCCCAGTTCGCTGTTGGCGCGCAGGGTCCGCTGGTTGAGGGGGCTGGCGGTGAGCACCGGGTACGGCAGTTCCAGCGCGGCGTCGAGGAGGGCGTGCCCGTACTCCGCGGTGATCGGGGCGAGTCCGGTGCCGGCGATCCTCGCGTTGTCGGAGTCGGTCAGCGTGCCGCTGAGTCCGGTGACCGGCTGCCACCAGCCCCAGGCCATGGAGGTGGCGGACAGGCCCTGGCGGCGCCGGTGGTGGGCGAGGGCGTCGAGGAAGGCGTTGGCGGCCACGTAGTTGCCCTGGCCGGGGTTGCCGAAGGTGGCGGCGGTCGAGGAGTACAGGACGAAGGCGGCCAGGTCGAGGTGGCGGGTCAGCTCGTGCAACTGCCGGGCGGCGTCGGCCTTCGGCGCGAAGGCCCGGGCGAACAGCTCGGGGGTCAGATTGGCGATGGTGGCGTCCGCCAGCGTGCCCGCCGTGTGGAAGACACCGGTCAGCGGGTGCTCGGGCGGGACGGAGTCGAGGAGTTGCCGCAACGCGTGCGGGTCCGCGACATCGCAGGCGGTGACCGTGACGTGCGCGCCCGCGCCTTCGAGGCCGGCGCGCAGCCGGTCGGCTCCGTCGGCCTCGGGTCCGCGCCGGCTCGCCAGCACCAGGTGGCGGACCCCGTGCGTGGCGACGAGGTGCCGGGCGAGCAGAGCGCCGAGGGTACCGGTGCCCCCGGTGATCAGAACCGTGCCGTCGGGGTCCAGCGCACGGGGGAAGGTCAGGACCAGCTTCCCCGTGTGTCGGGCGTCCCGCATGAGCCTGAAGGCATCGGCTGCTCGGTGGATGCCGTAGGCGGTGACGGGCAAGGGGGTCAGTGCCCCGGTGCGGAACAGGTCGAGGAGTTCGGCGAGCAGGTCCGCCAGGCGGTCGGGGCCCGCGCTGGGGTGCAGGTCGAAGGCCTGGTAGGTGAGGTGCGGGTGGGTCGTGGCCAGGTGCCCGGTGTCCCGGATGTCGGTCTTGCCGAGTTCGACGAAACGACCGCCGGGCGTCAGGAGGTCCAGGGACGCGTCGACGAAGGGACCGGCCAGGCAGTTCAGGACGACATCCACACCACGGCCCCCGGTGGCCTCCCGGAAGCGCTCGGCGAAGTCGAGGGTGCGGGAACTGGCGATGTGCTCGTCGGGGCAGTCCAGTGCGCGCAGGGTCTCCCACTTGTCGGGGTGGGCGGTCACCAGCGGCGTCGCGCCCAGGTGACGGACCAACTGGACGGCGGCCTGGCCGACGCCGCCGGCGGCGGCGTGGATCAGGACCGTCTCGCCGGGCCGGACGTCCGCCAGGTCCACGAGGCCGTGGTAGGCGGTGGCGAACGCCACGGGCACGCCGGCGGCCTGCGCGAACGACCACGCGTCCGGGACGTGCGTCAGCAGGCGGTGGTCGGCGACGGCGACCGGCCCGAAGGCCTTCTCGATCAGACCCGTCACGCGGTCCCCCACGGCGAACCGGTGCACGTCCGGCCCGGTCTCGGTGACGACACCGGCGGCCTCCGCCCCGAGACTCCGGGGTGGGATCAGACCGAGTGCGGCGGCGGTGTCTACGAAGTTCATCGCGGCGGCACGCACCTCGACGCGGACCTCGCCGGACCGCAGCGGGGCGGTGGCGTCGGGCGCGGGCAGCAGGGCGAGCCGGTCGAGACCGCCCGCGCCGGTGGACTCCAGCCGCCAGGCGGGGGTTTCGGCCGGCGGGGTGAGCAACTCGGCCGTGCTGGTCCGGGCGAGCCGGGGGATGTACTGCTTCCCGGCCCGTATCGCCGACTGGGGGTGCCCGGCGGCCAGTACGGCGGTCAGCGCGGCCACGCTGTCGGGGTGGCGGTCGGTGTCGACCAGGACGATCCGGCCGGGGTTCTCGTTCTGGGCGGTGTGCAGCAGACCCCACGCCGGGCCGTCGGCCAGTCCGGGCGGGTCGTGGGGACCGGTGACGACGGCGTGGCGGGTGACGACAGCGAGGACGGTACGGGCCAGCCGGTCGTCGGCGAGCCATTCCTGAAGGAAGTGCAGCACGTGTTCGCACAGGGGCCGGGCGCCCTCGGCATCGGCCCGGTCCTGTGCCGGCAGGGACCAGACGACCAGCTCGGGCGGAGCCGCTCCCCGGTCGACGGCCTCGGTCAGTGCGGCGAGACCGGCATGGCGAGGGACGGTGTCCAGGGCCTCGGTGAGCCGGGGATCCGTGTCGAGCAGGGCCCATCCGGTGCTGTCGGGTGCGTCGGTGCGGGCGCCGGGCAGGGCGCTCCACGTCAGGTGCAGCAGGTCGTGTTCGGGGCCGCTGGTGGTCTGGCGGCGCAGATGGTCGCCGGTGGTCGCGCGCAGGGTGAGCGCGTCGATGGTCAGGACCGGGGCGCCCGTGCCGTCGGTGGCCAGCACACGCACGGTGTCCGGCTTGGTGATCTGCAGGTGGACGCGCAGTTGCCGGACCGGGGTTCCGGTGCGGGTGATGCCGCTGAAGGTGAAGGGCAGCCGGGGCCCGTCGCGGCCGTCGGTGCGCTCCCCGGCGGTGTCGGGCAGGGCGATGGGGTGCAGCGCGGTGTCGAGCAGCGCGGGATGGATGACGTGGCCGGTGGGCGCGAGGCCCTCGGGCAGTTCGGCCTCGGCGTAGAAGTGCTCACCCCGGTGCCACACGGAGCGCAGGCCGGTGAAGGCCGGGCCGTAGTCGTAGCCCGCCTCGGCGAGGCCGGTGCGCAGGCCGGCCAGGTCGACCGGCCGGGCGTCGTCGGGCGGCCACACGGCAGGTCCGGCCGGTGCGGGGTCCGCCGTCGCCGGTTCCTCGGCCAGGCGCGCGGTGGCGTGGAGCGTCCAGGGGGGCGGGTCGGTGTCGGTGGTGTGGACACGGGCGTGCAGGGTGACCGGCCGGTGCCCGTGGTCGTCGGGCGCGCCGACCCTCAGATGCAGGTCGAGGGTCTCCTGGTCCGGCAGCACCATGGGGGCGTGCAGGGTCAGCTCGGCGATGTGCGGGCAGCCGGCCAGGTCGGCCGCGTGCAGGACCATGTCCAGGTAGGCGGTGCCGGGGACCAGCGCGACTCCGGTGGCGGCGTGGTCGGCGAGCCAGGGGTGGGTGTCCAGGCCGACGCGGCCGGTCAGGAGCAGGCCCTCGTCGTCGGGCAGATCGACCATCGCGCCCAGCAGCGGGTGCCCCGTCGTGCGCTGCCCCGCGGTCACCGCCTCGGCCGAGGGAGCCTGGACGAGCCAGTGGCGGCGGTGTTCGAAGGCGTAGGTGGGTACGTCGACGCGGCGGGCCCCGGGGTACAGGGCGTTCCAGTCGAGGTCGTGACCGTGGGTGTGCAGGCGTGCCGCGGCGGAGGCGAGGGAGCCGGTCTGGGACTGGGCCCGGTGCAGGGTGCCGACGACGAGCCCGGCGGTGTCGGCGGTCTCCTCGACGGCCGGCACGAGCACCGGGTGCGGGCTGCACTCCAGGAAGGTCCGGTGTCCCCCGGAGGCGAGGGAGCGGATGGTGTCGGTGAGGCGGACGGTGTTGCGGAGGTTGTCCCACCAGTAGGCGGCGGTCAGGGTCGTACCGTCGAGCGGGCCGTCCTGGAGATGGCCGTCCACCGTGCTGTGGAAGGCGATGCCGGTCGGGTGCGGGGTGATGTCCGCGAGCCGTTCCAGGATGTCGTCGTGCAGGGGGTCGATGTACGGCGAGTGGCCGGCGACCTCCACGTCGATGCGCCGCGCCCGTATGCCCTCCGCCTCGCACCGCCGCAGGAGTTCCTCGACGGCGGCGGTGGTGCCGGCGACGACCGTGGAGTCGGGGCTGTTGACGGCGGCGACGCCGAGGGCACCGTCGTACTTCTCGACGAGCGCCCGGGCCCGGTCGGCGGGCAGGCCGAGGGTGGCCATGGAGCCGGTGCCGGACAGGGCGGCCAGCGACTGGGCGCGCAGGGCGACCAGTTTCGCCGCGTCGGGCAGGGTGAGGGCGCCGGCGATGTGGGCGGCGGCTATCTCGCCCTGGGAGTGCCCCACCACGGCGTCGGGGACGAGGCCGTGGGACTGCCACAGGCGGGCGAGCGAGGTCATCACCGCGAAGAGCGCGGGGTGGACGATGTCGACCCGCTCCAGCGCGGGCGCGCCCGGGGTGCCGCGCAGGACCTCCACAACCGACCAGCCGGTGTGGGGCCGCAGTGCCTCGTCGGCCGCGTCGAGCGCCTGCCGGTAGGCCGGGTGGGCGTCGTACAGCTCCATGCCCATGCCGGGCCACTGCGAGCCCTGCCCGGGGAAGACGAACACCAGTTTCCCGGGCCCCGTCACGGGCACGGCCGCCTGGACGAGGTGGGGGTGGTCCTCCTGCCGTTGCAACGCCCGCAGGCCGTCGAGGAGTTCGTCACGGGTACGGCCGCGCACCACGGCGCGGTGCGCGAACGCGCTGCGTGCGGTGCCCAGCGTGTGGGCCACGTCCACGAGGTCGAGGTCGGAGCGGTCGGCGGCGTACTGGCGCAGCCGGGCGGACTGGGTCCGCAGCGCGGTCCGGCTCTTCGCCGAGACGGGCCACAGCACCTCCGGCGGCGTTCCGCCGCCGACGGCGGGCGCGAGGGCCGGGAGCCGGGGCGACTGTTCCAGGATCAGGTGGCCGTTGGTGCCGGAGACGCCGAAGGAGGACACCGCGGCGCGCCGGGGGCAGCCGTCGATGTCGGGCCACGGCTGTTCCTCGGTGAGCAGCCGTATCGCGCCGGACGACCAGTTCACGTGCGGCGAAGGGGCGTCGATGTGCAGGCTCCTGGGGAGCAGTCCGTGCCGGAGGGCCATGACCATCTTGATCAGTCCCGCGACCCCGGCGGCGGCCTGCGTGTGACCGAGGTTGGACTTGACCGATCCCAGCCACACCGGCTGTTCGGCGGGTCGCTGACCGTAGGTGGCCAGCAGCGCGTGCGCCTCGATCGGATCGCCGAGCGGTGTTCCGGTGCCGTGGGCCTCGATCGCGTCGATGTCGTGGGGGCCCAGCCCGGCGTTGACGAGGGCGTGGCGGACGACCCGTTGTTGTGCGGAACCGCTGGGCGCGGACAGTCCGTTGGAGGCGCCGTCCTGGTTGACCGCGCTGCCCCGGATCACCGCGAGCACCGGGTGGCCGTTCGCGCGAGCGTCGGACAGCCGTTCAAGCAGCACCATGCCGACGCCCTCGGCGAGGCCGATGCCGTCGGCGGACGCCGAGAACGCCTTGCACCGGCCGTCCGGGGCGAGGACGCGCTGTCGGGAGAACTCGACGAGCACACCGGGACCGGACATCACGGTCGCCCCGCCCGCGAGCGCCAGGTCGCAGTCGCCCGCGCGGAGCGCCTGGGAGGCCTGATGGATGGCCACCAGGGAGGAGGAGCAGGCGGTGTCCAGGGTGATCGCCGGTCCCTCCAGCCCCATGAGGTAGGAGATCCGGCCCGAGGCCACACACAGCGCGGTGCCCAGGAACGCGTGGCCCGCCACCTCCTCGCCGGCCTGGTGGAGACGGGGGCCGTATTCCTGGGAGATCACTCCGGCGAACACTCCGGTGCGGGTGCCGCGCAGGTTCTCGGGAGCGATGCCGGCGTGTTCGACCGCCTCCCAGGACACCTCCAGGAGCAGCCGCTGCTGCGGCTCCATCGCGGTCGCCTCGCGCGGCGAGAGGCCGAAGAATCCCGCGTCGAAGTCGGCGGCGTCGTACAGGAACCCGCCGTACCGCGAGGAGATCTTCCCCAGTTCACCCGGGGTCGGGTCGTACAGGCGGTCCGCGTCCCAGCCGCGGTCGCCGGGGTGCTCGCCGATCCCGTCACGGCCACCCAGCACCAGGTCCCACAGGGACTCCGCGCTGGTCACCCCGCCGGGGAAGCGGCAGCCGATCCCGACGATCGCGATCGGCTCGTCCGTCGCGGCACGGCGCACGGGGGGCGCCGGGGCGTCGCCCGACGAGGTGAGGCCGAGTTCGTGGCGCAGGTGGTCGGCGAGGGCCAAGGGGGTGGAGTGGTCGTAGACGAGGGTGGCCGGGAGGTCGAGGCCGGTGGCCGCCGAGAGGGCGCGCGCCAGCTCGACCACGGTGAGCGAGGTGAGCCCGCTCTCCAGGAAGGTGTGGGTGCCGAAGGAGCCCGAGGAGCCTGTGGAGTCGGCGTGGCCCCGCACGCTGCCGGTCTCCCGGGCGATCAGATCGACCAGGATCGCACGTTGTTCGGCCGGGGAGACGTCGCGCAGTTCCGCGATATCGGGGAACTCCGCGGTCCGCGGCGGCACGGCGGGCTCCTCCGAACGGGTGAGCGGGGCCGGGGTCGAGACCCGGGCCGGGGCCGCAGGGGCGAGGAGTTCTTCGTACGCCGTCTCCCAGTTGACCGGCACTCCGTTGACGTACGCGTGGGTGAGGGCACGCAGGAGGCTCTCGCGGTCGCTCCTCCTGCGGTCCAGCGTGGGGATCACCACGCCGGTCACACCCTCCGAGCGCAGCGTCTCGCCGATGACGGTGGTGAGTGTGGGATGGGCGCTGACCTCGATGAAGAGCCGGTGGCCCGCGGCCACGAGGGCGCGCACGGCCTGCTCGAAGAGGACCGTGCCGCGCATCGAGCGGTACCAGTGGGCGGCGGTGAGGTCGTCGGCACCGAGCCGCGAGCCCGTGGCGGTGGAGTAGAGGGCGGCGCGGAGCGGGCCCGGGGTCCCGGGCGACGCCTGTTCGAGCATCAGCTCGCGCAGGATCTCCGTCTGGCGGGAGTGTCCGGCGACCTCGATCCCTGGCACCTTCCAGGCCCAGAGCCCGTCGCCGGTCAGCTCGGCCAGGAGTTCGTCCACGGCGTCCCGGTCACCGCTGACCGTCACGTTGCGGGCGCTGTTGACGGCGGCGATGTCGAGGCGTCCGCCCCACTTGCGCAGCAGCGGTTCGACGCGGTCGACGGGGGCGGCGATGGATGCCATCGCGCCCTGCCCCTCGATGCGGGTGAGCGCGCTGCCGTACTGGGCGAGGAGCCGGGCGGCGTCATCGAGGGCCACAGCGCCACAGGCGTGGCCGGCGGCGATCTCGCCGACGGAGTGTCCGACGACCGCCGTCTCCCGGAGCCCGTGGGCGCGCCAGGTGTCCGCGAGGGCCGAGGACAGGGCGAACTGGACGGGCTGGACGGTGGCGAGCCGGGTGAGCTCCGCTCCCTCGGCGAGCGCGTCGGCCGGGTCCCAGCCGTCCAGGTGGGCGCTCAGGGCCCGGCCGTAGAACCTGATCCGCTCCTGGAATCCGGGCGAGGACGCGCGCAGTTCCGCCGCCATGCCCGGCCAGCTGGCGCCCTGGCCGGGGAAGACGAGCACGGGTCCGCGGGCCGTGTCGGCGGTGCCGGTGAGGACGTCGCCCGAGGTCCGGCCCTGGGCCAGGACGGTGAGGCCGCGCAGCAGTCCGTCCCGGTCCGTGGCGAGGACCGCGCCGCGCCGGTGGGCGTGGTCCGCGGTCAGGCCGCGGTGGCGGAGGTCCCGCAGCGTCTCCTCCGAGGCCGACGCGACCTCCTCACGCAGCCGGTCGGCCTCCGCGGCGAGCGCGTCCGGAGAGTTGCCCGAGACCAGCAGGGGTGGGGTGAGATGTTCCATGGTCGACCTCCGCTACTTTCCGGCGGACTTGCGCCAGCCCAGGTGCGTTGCCGGGTGGATCAGCAGGCGGGCCGGCTGCTCGCTGCGCAGCAGGACCGTCGCCAGCCGTCGTCGGATTTCCTGTTCGTCGATCGAGGGGTCCGCGCAGTAGACGTCGAGGGTGAACACGACGTCGCCGGCGGTGTTCTCGTGGGTCCAGGCCTCCGCGCCCAGGACGCCGGGGATCGTCTGCGCGAGTGCGCAGACCGATTTCAGGGAGACCTTCTCGCCACGGCTCATCACATAGCTGGGGCGGCGGCTGCGGAAGTAGAGATAGCCGTCGTCGTCCCTCTCGAAGAGGTCCCCCGTGCTGATCGAGGTCGTGGTACCGCTGACAGGCGGCCCGGGCTCGTCGCGGCGGCCGACCCTGCGGAGCATGCCCGTGTCCGTCTCGACGATCAGCTCGCCGGCCCTGTCGTCGGCGTCGGCCGTGCGCAGCCGGACCTGGACCCCGGGGAGCGGGAGTCCCACCGAGGTGTAGCGCCGGGGCGGCTCCAGGTGGGCGGCGAGGGTGGAGACGCGGGGACCGGCTTCGGTGAGCCCGTAGGTGAGGTACAGCTCCAGGCCCGCGTTGTGCTTCAGGAGGTCCGCCACGGACGAGGCGGCGAACGCGTCGCCCCCGACCGTCAGACGGCGCAGCGGTGCCGGGAGCCGCTCTCCCGCGCGGAGCCATGACTCGACCATCGTGGGTGTCAGGGAGGACACGGTGACCCCGTGTTCCTGGATGGTCCGGTGGTAGTGGGCGGGCGTGAACGGCGGTCCCGCGACGACAGCCCTGCCCCCGGTCACGAGGGTGGCGAGCAACTGGGCGACGAAGGCGTAGGAGTAGTGCATGGGCAGGCTGATCAGGACGCTGTCGGCGTCGCTCTGGCCGATCGACCGGGCGTGGCGGCCGGCGTTGCGCAGGAGCGAGTCGACGCGGTGCAGACAGCCGCTGAACACACCGGAGGTGCCCGAGGTGAGGAGGATGATCTCCCCGGGCCGGTACCGGATGGTGTCCACGTCGCTCAGGCGGGCGAACCGGGCGAACCCGCCGAGGTCGCGCGGTGGTACGCCGGCGTACGGTCCGGGCGGGACCCTCGGAGCGATCAGGGCGTCCGCGCCGAGGGCCCGCGCCATCCGCTCGATACGGGACGGCGGTGCCGACGGCGGCAGGAGTACCGGGACCGCGCCCCCGACCAGCAGCGCGAACACCACGGTGACGAACGGAGCCCCGTTCGGCATCGCCACCATGACGGGCGTTCCCGGTTCGACACCGAGTTGGTGGATCTCCTCCACCACGGTGTCGAACAGCGGCGGTTCGGTTCCGGGTCGGTCCACCTGGACGAGATCACGGAGAAAGTCCCGCACGACGCCGGACTCAAGGGTGCAGGCGGTGTCCACTTCAGCCTTCCTGTGTCCCCGTCAGCAGCGTGCTGGTGACGCGATGGCCCGAGGGGCCGGCTCGGTGGGAGGTGATGAGTACATGGGTCGCCGAGCCCTGGCGCAACCATGCGCGGGCGATGGCGGCCGCCGGGGGCAGGCCCTTGTCCGGCGGCATCGACAGGGTCATGCTGGGCCCGCTGAAGCCCAGGAACTGCGAGGGGAGGCTGCACACCGAACCCGGGTTCGCCCCGGAGAACCGCAGCGGCGAGATGCGTCCCGCCGCGACCGTCGCGGCGATCGCGCGCATGGTGTACGTGGTGCAGTCGTCGCTGACGACGATGTGCCCCACACCCTCCCGCGCCGAGTCGATGTCCCCCCGGTGTGCGTCGACCGCGTGCTGCACGGCCTCGAACACGAGCCAGGAGAGCGGGTCCGCGTAGAGGGAGGCCCGCTGTCTCGGCCGCACACCGGACAGGTCGGTCACCTCGGCGACGCCTTCGCCGAGCACGGTCATGCCGTACGTGGTCAGGGTGGCCGCGTCAGTCATGTCGCCGCGCTTTCGGGTCCCTGGAGGACGAGGCAGGTGTTGAAGCCGCCGAATCCGAGCGTCACGCTGATGCCCCAGCCCGGTTCGGTCTTCATGGGTCGCTCCATCGGGATCGGCATGCCGAGTCTCGGCAGCGGGTCCCGTAGGGAGGGGACGGGGGGCACCGTCCCTGTCGTGAGGGCCTGGAGCAGGGCCACCGCCTCGATGGCGCCGGTCGCGCCGAGCGTGTGTCCGAACGCCCCCTTCGTCGCGAACGCGACCGGCGGGCGGGGTACGCCGGCGAAGAGCCGCGCGTAGGCCCGGGTCTCCACGTCGTCGTTCACCGGTGTCCCGGAGCCGTGCGCGTTGACGACGGTGACGTCCTGCGGCGTGATGTCCGCGTCGCGCAGCGCGCGTTGGACGGCCAGGACGACGTTCGCGCCGGACGGATCGGGGGCCACGGCATTGGCGGCGTCGTTCGACGATCCGGCGCCGGCGACGACGCCGTACGGGCGGGCTCCGCGGGCTCGGGCGCGTTCGGCCCGCTCCAGCACGAGGAACGCGGCTCCCTCGCCGAGGACGGTGCCGTTGCGGGCGGTGTCGAAGGCACGGAGGCCGTCGGGGGACATCGTGCCGAGGTGTGAGTGGCCGAGGCGTTTGCCCAGGGTGAGTACGTCCGCCCCGCCGCACACGCAGACGTCCGCGACGCCTTCCTCAAGGAGGGCGAGTCCGGCCAGGACGGCGTCGGAACCCGCGGAGCAGGCGGTGGTGACGGTGACCGGTTCCACCACGCATCCGGCGCCCCGTGCCGCCGTGGTGGACCAGTGGGACAGGGAGCGGGCGCCCGGCATTTCCAGGTGAGGGCCGTAACTGGTGCCGAGGACGGGCAGGACACGCGGGTCGCCGGGGTCGATCCCCGCGTCCCGCAGCGCCTTTGACAGCGTGTCGCCGGTGATCCGCTGCTGGCGGTCCCACGCGGGCAAGTCCCTGTCGAGGTCGGGCACGGTCGCGGCGAGCATGCCGCGCAGCGGAAACGGGGACGGCACTTCGGTGATGCCGGAGGCGCCGGCCAGCAGCGACTGCCACACGGCGTCCACGTCGGAGCCCAGAGCGGTCGACCACGCCCTTCCCGTCACCCACACCTGAGACCCCGGGCTCACCACAACTGCTCGCCCAGGTCCTCCACCTTGGTGCGCACCAGCGTGCCCCTGGTCGCGGCGACGGGCTTGCCGGAGACCTCCGCCCGGCAGGTGAACGTCATGACGCCGCCGCGAAGCTTGTCACAGGTGGTGTGGAAGACGACCTGGTCACCGGGGACGACGACGCGGGTGAACCTGGCCTTGACCGATCCGATCAGGGTGATCTCGTCGTCGGCGAGCGGCGAGGTCGACACCTGGGCGAGGATGATCGCCGACTGGGCGATCGCCTGCATCATGTGGCTGGCGGGAAAGACGGCACGCTCGGGAAAGTGGCCGGCGATCGCGTCGATCTGCCCGGAAACAGCCATGAGGCTCTTTACGTATTTCCCGGGCTCGTAGTCCAGAATACGGTCGAGATAAACCATCGGATGGCGATGACGCAGCCAGCTCTTGAGTTCCGTGAACCCCATGGTCCGCGGTTCACGCGCCATCTCGGTGTTCGGCATCTCGGTCACTTGGCGCTCGCCTCGCCCGAAAGAGCCGCTTGTCTTAGCGACACCAACTGGGTCAGGGTCCGGACCGAGGAGAAGTGCTCCGGGACGAAGTCCTCGTCCGAGATGGTGATGCCGAAGACGTATTCACACTGGGTGCGGAGTTCGGTAAAACCGAGCGAGTCGAGTCCGAGGATATCCCGAAAATTGTCGTCCAAACCGATCTCGGACGGCGGAACATTGATGAAGAGATCGTCGACCAGGATGTGTTTGATGGTCGATTCGATGTTCGTCATTGGAAAGTCTCCTGTAGTGCCGAAAGGGGCCGACCTGCGGAGGCAACGCGACCCTACAAGGGCCACAGAACGAAGGTCGACTAGAAGAATCCGTAGTCCCCGCGTTCGGGTTGGAGTCGACACGGCAGCTGTGCTTCTGGTCATGACTGGTCCTGAAGGGTGTGTCGGCGATGGCGGCGGGCTCGTGCGACGGCGCGGTGGTGGCGGCCCCGGGCGATCCGATTCAGGACGTGTCCCGCGTCGCGGACTGGTGGCGTGAGGACGAATGCGCGCAGGAGTCGGACGAGTTCAGGGCAGGGCAGGGCAGGGGGACGAGACGGGCCGGCCGGGCAGGGCCGGCCAAGTAATCCCCTCCAGCACGGTCCGACACCTTCGATCGCGCCGGGGTACCGGCATCCCGCGCCGACGCAGTCGGTCGAGAACCTGGCGTCCCCGGGCCCGGTCACGGTCCAACCCTGTCGCGGCCTCCACGGCCACCCGGTTTTGATACGTCGTCACAAACGTTCGCGATCACGGTGGCCGTATCTACGCCCACGCCGGACCCCGCAAGCCGCCGCCCGATCACAGAAAGCGCATACATCTCACCCGAACTCTGCGCTGGAATAAGGGCGTTGAGCCTTTGGGCACAGCACAGCCGGACCGGATCCGGCCACGCGAGAGCACCACGACCGTGCACACAATTTACAAAAATCACACTGGAGTCATGGTCGAAAGCGGTGTAATAATCAACGAGTCCGACCACGCGTTCACTCCCGACATCGACTCGAACACCCCTCGTCCGGTACCGAGGCCCCAAAGCGAGCGACGGAGGCACAGGACTTCACCCCCCTGATGTCTCGGATCCGCTTTCTGTCACTTGGTCTTCAGCTCAATGAGCAGGGTACGAACTTCTGATGTGGCATTGAGGGCCCGCATTGTGTTGTGGGCCGGTGAGACATGCCGCCGTAAAGACATCGCCGAACTTGCCGGGGTGACTGCGCGAACGACAGACCGCACCAGGACCCGCTGCGCGGAACTCGGGCCGGCGGGCCTGATGGAAAAGAAGCACGGTGGTGGTAAGGACCAGTTGCCGCCGCAGACCCGCACCACGACCGGTTCCCCCACACGACCTCTCAGTCCCATCTGACGGAAGAGACAAGGGCGCCCCCGCACTGGACAGTTCACCGGCGCCGGCCGAACGCGGCGCACCCGGGTCCCTTCCGGCCCCCGAAAGAGGTACTACTGCCTTGTCAACCCTGCCCAAGGCCACGACCCTGGAGCCACGCCCGGCGCTCGTCGCGGCGAAACCCGGGGACCCGTCGACACCAGCGCCCTCGCCGGCGGTCACGGCGGCACTCGGCATCGTCCATCTCGACAGCAACCTCCGGGTCGTGGAGGCGAACGACGCGCTCTGCGAGCAGTTCGGGCTCGCACTCGCGGAGGTGACGGGGGAACACCTGTCACGGTTCTTCCACCCGACGGCCGCGGCGAGCCTGGAGGAACACTTCTCCCAGCTGGTCGACGGGCGGTGCGGTGACTTCAGCATCCGGCTGATGCTCGAGGACGGGAACCTCACGGACAGGGGCTGCCTGGTCACGGGCATCGCGCTCAACACCGTCGTGCACATCTGCCGTACCGACTGCGCCGTGATCGCGCTCATCGTCCCGGACGCCGTCCACAGCCCCCAGCTCACACCGGCCGCGGCGCTCGCCGAGGTGCCCGCCCGCATCCTGGAAGGAGTGGCCGCCGGGCTGTCCACCCAGCAGCTGGCCTCACGGCTCGGCCTCAGCAGCCACGGCGTCGAGTATCACGTCAGCGCAATGCTGAAGAAGCTGAAGGCCCCCACCCGGTCCGCGCTCGTCGCCCGCGCCTACGCCCTGGACATACTCGTCCCGCACCGCTGGCCGCCTCTGGTCAGGCCCCAGCAGATGACGCGGTTCCCGGTCGGCAGGTCCGCCTGTGCCACCTCGGCCCCCGAGCCCGTGGACCGCGCCCGGGTGCCGGCTCCCCGCCCGTCCGACAGCCTCGCCGACGCACGACGGCCCGCACCGGTGCTCGCCGCAGGCGGCCACCACCCGGAACTGGAACGCGCATGAGCCGAACACGCCCCCGACCCCCCTCCCACCAGCGCCGTTCGGCACTTCGCTCCACCGTCGTCGGAGCGCGGTCCCAGCACGAGCGCCGAGCGAACGGAACCGGCCATGGCCACTGACACCTACCGGGCGGACATCGACGTGGTGGCCGCCGGGGCCGATGCGGTGAGCCGCAACGCCGACATCATCAGCGAACGGGAACAGGCGGCCCTGCGCGCCGCGACCGTACTCGTGGCGGGATGCGGCGGCGGTGGCGGGGTCGTCGAACCACTGGCCCGGCTCGGTGTGCTGCGCTTCCGGCTCGCCGACCCCGACCGCTTCGACGTCTCGAACCTGAACCGGCAGGCCTGTGTACAGGCCGACCTGGGGCGTTCGAAGCCCGAGGCGATCGCCGACCGGATCCGCGCGCTCAACCCCTCGGCCGAAGTGACCGTCTACCCGCAGGGGCTGACCCTGGAGAACCTCGACGAGGCACTCGACGGCGCCCACATCGTCTTCGACGGCATCGACCCGACGATGTCGTCCTGGGTCAAGTACCAGCTGCACGAGCGGGCCGCCCGGCTCGGCATCCCCGTCCTGGCGGGTATGGACCTCGGCGGGAAACCGATCCTGTACGTCTTCGACTACCGGCGCAACCCGGTGCCGTTCTACGGGAGGGCGAGCGCCGAGGCACACCGCGAGAACCGCCTGTGGGAATCATTGCGGTGGGTCGGCAGGACCCAGGTCCCCAGCGACTTCCTGGCCGTGCAGACCGACCGGCGCATCAACGGGGGCGCCTGGCCGCAGATCGGCTACTGCGTCCTCGGCCTGGCCACACTGACCGCCAGAACGGTCGTGGACCTGCTCATGAACCGCAGGACACGGGATGTCGTCACCATGGACGTGCATGCCGCGGTCATGCCCCGCCCGGCCGCCCTGCTGCACCGGGCGCGGCTGCCGGTGGAGCTCGTACGGTCCCGACGCGCGCTGCGCGCCGCCTCCCGGCGCGGTCCCGTCCCGCCCTCGGCCGCGCCACAGCCCCCGCGCCCGCTGCCCGAGCGGCTCGCCACCGTGCTGGACGGCGCCCGGCGCGCCCCTTCCGCCTTCAACGCCCAGCCGTGGGCGTTCGAACTCCTCGACGACCGCACGGTCCGGCTGGCGTACGACCCGCAGCGCTGGCCCGCCGCCGTCCGGGACCCGCTGGGCTGGGCGGAGAGCCTCGGCTGCGCTCTGGGATCCATGGCCTACCTGGCGCACGGCGAGTGGGAGGACTCGACCGCGTCGGATCAGGCGGCCGACGAGGACGGGACGCCCGCGTTCGTCGGCCGGTTCCGCACCGACCGCCTCCGCGAAGACATCCTCGTCCGGCAGGGCGCGCTCGGCCTGCGCTCCACCCACCGGAAGGGCTTTCTGCGCACCCCTCTCGACACGTCGACGGCGAAGCGGCTCGAGCTGCTGTGCGCCGAGCGGAACCTCGCCCTGGAGACAGTGACCGGCCCCAGCGCCCTGGCCCGGCTCGCCCGGACCGAGCTCGACTCGGCCTTGGCCGCCGATCCGGCGTCGGACGCCCAACTCCGGGCCTGGCTGCGGGAACGCGCACGGAACGACAACGGCCACCGTTCCTTCGGGGACCCGCGAGACCTCCTCGACCGCTCGGGGCCGACCGGCGTGCTCGCCCGCGCCGTCAACAGCGAGGCGGTACCGCGGGCGCTGGTCCGCCAACTGGCCTCGGCGGCGGCCGGCGGCCGGGCACGGAGGCTGCGCGACTGCGGGGCCGTGCTCGTCCTGCGCGGCCCGCGCCGAACCGTCGCCGACCGCCTCGAAGCGGGAGCCACGCTGATGCACATCTGGCTCGCACTGACCGAGGCCGGATACGCCGCCCAGCCGCTGGGCGCCGAGTCCGGTCGCCCGGCGGCCGGACTCGGCCCCGACGGGGACAACGAGGTCCTGGCGGTCCTGCGCACCGGGCGGGCCACGACCACACCGCTCCGCCAGGGCGCGCGCTGCCCGATCGAGGCCTCCGTCCGGTGGGCCGGACAGCCGTAGCGTCAAGCCTCCACGGTGTACGGCCAGTAGCCGAGCAGATCAAGAAACTGATCGCGAATCCGCAGGTCCAGGGGCCGATATCCTCCGGCGTCGACATGCGCGTCAAGAAACCATTCCTCGACATACGCGCCAAGGAGGTGGGCGTTGATGAGCGGTGCTGGACGGCAGTGCTGGGCGTGACGCCAACCCTTGTTCCGGGCTGTACATGTATAGCGCGGAGGAGCGTCCTTCGACGTCTGGGTGTACAAGCGCGTGTGGCACTGTCCGCACAGGGCGACGTACGTCAGAAGGTACTCACGGTTGGAGTGGCGCGTCCAAGGAGCCTTCCGATCGAGTACGGCCTTCTTCAACGCCTCATGCGTCGCCCGGTCCCACAGTCCTTCGCAGAGCCTTACGGAGTTGCCGTCCCTTCCAAGCACCGGCCTGCTCCGGTGCATCAGGTGGCCGAGGGTGGCCTCCGGCAATCTGATGTTCTTCAGGCTCTGCGGGGACCATGGGCGTCCCCCGGCCAACTTGCCGTACATCACGGCCAGGTGATCTGCAGGCGACAGCTCTGCTGCACGGTTGAGACGTGCAGCCTCGCTACTGGTGGTGACGTTGTCAGGATCGGCCAGGATGCGACGGGCGACCTCGCGGATCACTTCGGAGGCGTGCGGGTGCAGTTCGACATGATCGATTTTGCCTCCCATCACCTTCCGCACGTGCTGGAAGCCGTAGGACGGCTTGCCCTTGGGGCGGCCGGCAGCACGGGTCTTGATCGTCGCGTCGCGGTTCCTGCGCTGGATCGCGCGGAGTTCCATCTGCGCGCCCCAGGCTTCCATGGTGAAACGATTCCCGTCGGCTGGATCGTCGAGATCCCAGGCGCCATCGTGCCCGTACGTGACGAGCATCTTCTTCTCGTCCCGCATCTTGTATCCGGTGTTCAGGCAATCGACGACATTACGGCCGAGCCGGTCCACCACAGCCGCGACCAAGCCGTCGTAAGGTCCCCGTCTCGTCGCGGAGCCAAGGGCCGAGCTTCGGGCGGGTCATGGGGTCGGTGGCGCCCGAGACCTCCCAGTCATCCGCCCAGCCGATGATGTGCGCGCCGACAGAGGCGGCTGCGGTGAGCACGTTCTCCCGCCGGCGCTCGGGGGACGACGTTGCCGGCTTCACGCGCGACAGCCGCCGCACTCCGAGCAGGCATTTGCCACATCCGTCATAGGGACGTTCGATCGCACTTGGGTCCGTATCGCGCATGTTTCTCTCCGTTCGCGCACGCAGGGTACGGAGAATTGGCGGCACGACCCCCGCGGGCGATCTTGGTCAGCCGAGGAAGCTCAGCCGAACCTGACGGTTGACATTGGAGATGTTGGTGTCCACCAGGCACACCGACTGCCATGTCCCCAGCTCCAGCCGCCCGCCCAGCACGGGCAGCGTGGCGTGCGGTGGGACGAGGGCCGGGAGTACGTGGTCGCGGCCGTGGCCGGGGGTGCCGTGGCGGTGTCGCCAGCGGTCGTCGGCGGGGAGCAGGGTGTGCAGCGCGGCGAGGAGGTCGTCGTCGCTGCCGGCGCCCGTTTCGATGACGGCGATTCCAGCGGTGGCGTGCGGGACGAAGACGTTCAGGAGACCGTCCCGGCCGCCCGCCACCTCCCTCAGGAAGCTCTCGCAGTCGTGAGTGAGGTCGACGACCGTCTCCTCGGTGCCGGAGGCGATGTTCAGGACGCGCGTGGTGAAGGCAGGGGACATGTGCCCCATCATCACCCGGCCAACGGGAATCCTCCCGGGAGCCCTCTCCGGGCCCGGCTCCCGTTCCTTGATACGGGAGTCCATTCCGCGAGACACCATTGACCGCGGTCACGTCATCTGGCTACTTTCGGCGGCATGTTGCGTTCAGCCATGCTCACCACGCGCGGTCACATCGACCTGCTGCGGGTGGCCTCCGCCGCGTGTCGCCGCGGCTGCTGACGCCCCTTCCCCCCTCCTTTCCTGTACGCCCGCCTGGGCACCGCCCGACCCGCACGTCCGGGATCTCCCCTGATCCACTCCGGACGCGGCGGCGCCGAGGCACACCGTCTCCCCGGTCGCTCTCCTCCCCGTGGACCCATCATGACCATCAGCCATGCCCTACCCGGCTCACACAAACCCGATATATCGACTAAATCAGGTCCTGATACGTCCGAATCCGCCCCCCAATCCGCCTCCGCATCCGTCTTCCCACCCGTCTCCCTCTCCGGCGACGTCGGGCGCGCCCTCCCCGACCTCGAACTCGAACCCGTCGTCCCGCGCTCCACGCGCCGCGCCCGCGTCCCCCGCTGGGTGCGCCGCACCTCGGGCCCGTTCCTGCTTCTGGCGCTCTGGCAACTCCTCAGCGTTACCGGCGCGTTGACGTCCGACGTGCTCGCCTCGCCCGGGCGGATCGCCCAGGTCGCCAGTGGTCTGATCACCGACGGTTCACTGGGCGACGCGATGGGCACGTCGCTCCAGCGGGTCGCCGCCGGACTGCTCCTCGGCACGGTCATCGGCACCGGACTCGCCCTTGTCTCGGGCCTGTTCCGGATCGGCGAGGACCTCGTCGACGCGCCCGTCCAGATGCTGCGGACCGTTCCGTTCGTCGGTCTGATCCCCCTCTTCATCATCTGGTTCGGCATCGGCGAAGCCCCCAAGATCGCGATCATCACCCTCGGTGTGACCTTCCCGCTCTACCTGAACGTCTACGCCGGGATACGTGGCGTGGACGCCCAGTTGATCGAGGCCGGGGAGTCGCTCGGGCTGTCCCGGTGGGGACTCGTCCGGCATGTCGTCCTGCCGGGCGCGCTGCCCGGGGCGATGACCGGGCTGCGCTACTCGCTCGGCATCGCCTGGCTCGCGCTCGTCTTCGCCGAGCAGATCAACGCGGACGCCGGTATCGGTTTCCTCATGGTGCAGGCGCGGGACTTCCTGCGGACCGACGTGATCGTGGTCTGTCTCGTCGTCTACGCGTTCCTCGGCCTGCTGGCCGACTTCGTCGTCCGCTCCCTCGAAAGGCTGCTGCTGCAATGGCGACCCACGTTCACCGGACGGTGACCACACCGGCCGTACGGGTCGACGGGCTGACCCGGTCCTTCGACGGCCGCGCGGTCCTCGACGACCTGCGACTCGACGTCCGGACGGGCGAGTTCGTGGCCCTGCTCGGCCGCAGCGGCTGCGGAAAGTCAACGCTTCTGCGTGTCCTGGCCGGACTCGACCGTGAGATCTCGGGCACCGTACTCGTACCGCGCCGCAAGGCCGTCGCCTTCCAGGCGCCGCGGCTGATGCCGTGGAAGAAGGTGTGGCGCAACGTCCTGCTCGGGCTGCCCGGCAAACCCGGACGGGAGGTCGCCGAGCAGGCACTCGCCGAGGTCGGCCTGAACGACCGTGCCGACGCCTGGCCCAAGACCCTCTCCGGCGGCGAGGCCCAACGCGCCTCGCTGGCCCGGGCCTTGGTGCGCGAGCCCGATCTCCTGCTGCTCGACGAGCCGTTCGGCGCGCTGGACGCACTCACCCGTCTCAAGGCGCAGCGACTGGTCGGCGAGCTCTGGCAACACCGGGGCTGCGCGGTCCTGTTGGTGACGCACGACGTCGAGGAGGCGGTGCTGCTCGCCGACCGCGTCCTGGTGATGGACGAGGGCGTCATCGCGTACGAGACGACGGTCGACCTGGACCGCCCGCGTGACATCACCGACCCGCGCTTCGCCGAACTGCGCGCCGGGCTCCTGGAACGCCTGGGCGTCGACACCTCGGCCGAAGCCGCCTGACCCTCGCAACTCCCGTCCCCTTCCCCTGGCTTCACCCCCTCAGCCACACCGAACCGATCGGAACGAACGACCATGCGACGCCACCTCGTACCCGCCGCGCTGCTCCTCCCCCTCGCCCTCCTCGTCTCCGCCTGCGGCGGGAGCCCGGCGGCCGGCTCCGCCGTCGGCTTCGGCAGCGACACCGACGGCAAGGGGTCCCTCACGCTCAACGTCGGTGACCAGAAGGGCGGTTCGGAGGCCGTGCTGCGGGCCGCCGGGGAGCTCAAGAATCTGGACTACAAGATCAAGTGGTCCACCTTCACCTCGGGCCCGCCCCTCCTCGAAGCCGTCAACGCCAAGGCCGTCGACATCGGCAGCGTCGGCAACACCCCGCCGGTCTTCGCGGCCGGCGCCGGCTCGAAGATCACTGTGGTGGGCGCCCTGCGCGGCGGATCCCAGGGCGAGGCCATCCTCGTGCCCAAGGACTCCAAGCTCCGCAAAGCCTCCGACCTCAAGGGCAAGTCCGTTGCCGTGGCCCAGGGTTCGTCCGCGCACTACCAGTTGATCGCCTCCCTCAAGCAGGCCGGGCTCACCCTTGACGACATCAAGGTCAAGTACCTTCAGCCGGCCGACGCGCTGGCCGCGTACACGAGCGGCGGCGTCGACGCGTGGGCGGTGTGGGACCCGTACACCTCCCAGATACTCAAGGGCGGGCAGGGACGTGTCCTGGCCGATGGCGAGGGTGTGGTCAACGGGCTCAACTTCCAGGTGGCGGCACCTTCCGCGCTGAAGGACGCCAAGAAGGCCGCGGCCATCAAGGACTTCGTGGAACGGCTGCGGCGCGCCCAGGACTGGGTGTACGCGCACCCCGACACATGGGCCAAGGTGTGGGCCAAGGCGACCGGGCTGCCGTACGACGTGGCGCTCGCCTCGGTGAACCGCTCGAACGCGACCCGTGTGCCGGTGGCGATCGACGACGCGCTCGTCGCCTCGGAGCAGCGGATCGCGGACACGTTCACCAGCCTCAAGCTCATCCCGAACAAGGTCGACTTCGCGAAGTACGTGGACCGGCGCTTCAACGACGACCTGCCCCCGTCCACCACCGCTCCCCGCCCCGCCAAGGAGTCGTGAGCGCGCGGCGACCGTCCGTCCCGGCCCGCAGACCGCCGGGGCGGTCCGGGGGGCGTCGCTACTCGTGGCGTGCGGTCGCCGGACATCGCGGCTGCGCCGCGGGAAGATGCCCGCCCCTCCACCGGTTAGTAGAAGCGTGAACGAAACCGGGATACGCGACGGCGTACGAGAAGTCGATGTCGCCGTCATAGGCGCTGGTCAGGCCGGTCTTTCCAGCGCCTATCACCTGCGGCGCACCGGCTTCGTGCCGGAGCGCGACTTCGTCGTGTTCGACCACGCCCCGCATCCGGGCGGCGCCTGGCAGTTCCGCTGGCCGTCGCTCACCTACGGCAAGGTGCACGGGATGCACGCGCTGCCGGGCATGGAGCTGACGGACGCCGATCCGGCGCGGCCGTCCGCCCAGGTCATCGGCGAGTACTTCGCCGCGTACGAGCGCGGGTTCGATCTGCGGGTACGCCGTCCGGTCGCGGTACGGGCGGTGCGCGAGGGGGACGGAGACGGGCGGCTGCTCGTCGAGACCTCGGACGGCGACTGGTCGGCGCGGGCGCTGATCAACGCCACCGGAACCTGGGACAGGCCGTTCTGGCCGCGCTATCCGGGCCAGGAGACCTTCCGGGGACGGCAGTTGCACACCGCGCGGTACCCCGGACCGGAGGCGTTCGCCGGGCAGCGGGTGATCGTGGTGGGCGGGGGCGCGTCGGGTACCCAGCATCTGATGGAGATCGCTCCGTACGCCGCCGCGACCACGTGGGTGACCCGGCGTCCGCCGGTCTTCCGCGAGGGGCCCTTCACCGAGGAGTTCGGGCGGGAGGCCGTCGCCCTCGTCGAGGAGCGGGTGCGCCAGGGGCTGCCGCCGAAGAGTGTCGTGTCGGTCACCGGACTGCCCCTCAACGACGCGATCCGGCAGGCGCTCGCCGACGGCGTCCTCGACCGACGGCCCATGTTCGACCGGATCACCCCGGACGGGGTCGAGTGGGACGGAGGTGAGCGCGTCGACGCCGACGTGATCCTCTGGGCGACCGGGTTCCGGGCGGCGATCGACCATCTGGCACCGCTCAGGCTGCGTGAGCCCGGCGGTGGCATCCGCGTCGAGGGGACGCGCGCTGTCGCCGATCCGCGCGTCCATCTGGTCGGTTACGGCCCGTCGGCGAGCACGATCGGCGCCAACCGTGCCGGGCGGGCGGCCGTACGGGACATCAGGCGGCTGCTCGACCAGGAGCCGGCGCCGGTCTGACGTCCCGCAGGGCCGCGCGGCCCGTCAGGTCACCTGGCGGGCTGTCCGCTCTGCTGCCCCGGAGCCGGGCTCTGCTGGTTCTCCCGACTCCCCTGACTCCCCTGACTCTGCTGCCTCTGCTGACTCCCCTGGTTCTTCTGGTTCCGGTTGAACTCGGCAACATTGCGCTGGTGTTCGGCGTAGTCGGCCGTGAAGCGGGTGTCACCGGGCTTGACTGTGACGAAGTAGAGCCAGTCGCCCGGGGTCGGGTTGATGGCGGCCCGCATCGCCTCCTCGCCGGGGTTGGCGATCGGCGTGGGCGGCAGGCCCATGCGCAGGTAGGAGTTGTACGGGCTGTTCAGCCGGGTGTCGGCGGCCGTCGTCCTGAGCGTGGACCTGTTCAGCGCGTAGTTGATGGTCGAGTCCATCTGCAGCGGCATCCCGCGTTCGAGCCGGTTGAAGACGACCCGGGCCACCTTCCCCATGTCCTGCTTGCCGGCGGCCTCGGCCTGGACGATGCTCGCGATGGTGACGGCCTGGTAGACGTTCATGGCGTTGCGCTGCGCCCCCGCGGTGATGGGCGGACCGCCGAACCGCTGGTTGGCGGTGTCGACCATGACCGAGAGCAGGGATTCCGGGGTGGCCTTCTCCCTCAGCGGATAGGTCGCCGGGAAGAAATAGCCCTCGGGGTTGCCCTCGGCGTCGGCCGGGAGTTTCAGCCGGGCCTTGCCGAGCGACTTCCTGGTGCTCCCGGCCGGCAGGGCGAGGGCCTTGTCGACCGCCTCGTACACCTGGTTGGAGCGCCAGCCCTCCGGGATCAGGAGGGAGGTCGGCCGGGGGTCCCTTTCGCTGTCGACGCTCAGCAGCGGCACCGCCACGGCGGTGGCCGCGACAACGGCACCGGTCGCGATGAGGACGGCCCGGCCACGGCGCGTCAGGCGAATCGTGCTCCGTGACGGAGTGTTCATCTGCATGCGGGGACGGTAACTCGCAGAACCTCACAAACCCGGCATATTTCCATTTAGTACGACCGTACAGGTCACCCGGTCGGCTCCAGTTGGGCGTCCCGGCGCACGAGGGCGGCGTACCGCCCGTCCTGGCGGAGGAGCTCCTCGTGCGTGCCGCGTTCGACCGCGCGCCCGGAGTCCAGGACCACGATCTGGTCGGCGCCCCGGACGGTGGACAGGCGGTGCGCGATGGTGAGCGTGGTGCGGTTGGCCGACAGTGCGTCGATGGCTTCCTGGACGGCGTGTTCGGTGCGGGTGTCCAGGGCGCTGGTCGCCTCGTCCAGGATGAGGACGGGCGGGTCGCGCAGGATCGTACGGGCGATGGCGAGGCGCTGTTTCTCCCCGCCGGAGAAGCGGTGGCCGCGCTCGCCGACGACCGTGTCGTACCCGTCGGGCAGGGACGAGATGTGGTCGTGGATCTGGGCCGCGCGGGCCGCCGCGTGCAGCTCTTCGTCGGTGGCGTCCGGTTTGGCGAAGCGCAGGTTGTCGGCGACCGTGGCGTGGAAGAGGTACGTCTCCTGGGAGACGACGCCGACCGCGCGTGCGAGCGTGTCGAAGTCGAGGTCGCGGACGTCGACGCCGTCGATGGTGACCCGGCCGCCCGTCACGTCGTACAGCCGGGGCACGAGGTGGCCCAGCGTCGACTTGCCGGCGCCGGTGGGACCGACGATCGCCAGGCCGGCGCCCGCCGGGACGGTGATGTCCACGCCGTCGAGGATCGGGCGGCTCTTGTCGTCGTAGCGGAACTCGACGCCCTCCAGGCGGACCTCGCCCTTGATCGTGTCGAGGTGGACCGGGTTCTCGGGCTCGGTGATGTCGATGGGCAGGTCGAGGTACTCGAAGATGCGCTGGAAGAGCGCGAGCGAGGTCTGGATCTGGACGCCGGTGCTCAGCAGGCTGACGGCAGGCCGGAACAGGCCCTGCTGGAGCGAGACGAAGGCGACGAGCGTGCCGATCGAGACCGTCGGGCCGCCGAACTGGAGGGCGAGACCCGCGGCCCAGTAGATGACGGCGGGCATGGCGGACATGACGATGCCGATGACGGCCATCCGCCAGCGGCCGGCCATGCTGGAGCGCACTTCGAGGTCGACCAGACCCTCGGACTCCTCGGCGAAGGAGCGGGTGAGCGAATCGGCGCGGCCCATCGTGCGGCCGAGCAGGATGCCGCTGACCGACAGCGACTCGGTGACCGTGGCGGCCATGGCGGCCATCTGTTTCTGGCGCTGGGTGGTGATCCGCTTGCGTTCGTTGCCGACGCGGCGGCTGATCCAGACGAACACCGGCAGCAGGAGCAGCGAGACGGCGGTCAGCCGCCAGTCGAGGGCGATCATCGCGACGATCGTGGCGACGACGCTGGTGAAGTTGGAGACCAGGGAGGTCGCGGTGGAGGTGACGGTGGCCTGCATACCGCCGATGTCGTTGGCGATGCGGGACTGGACCTCGCCCGTGCGGGTGCGGGTGAAGAAGGCGAGCGACATGCTCTGGAGGCGGCCGTAGACAGCGGTGCGCAGGTCGTGCATGACGCGCTGGCCGACGGTCGTGGAGATCAGCGTCTGCAGCACACCGAGAACGCCGCCGAGGACGGCACTGGCGATCATGCCGAGGGCGAGCAGGCTGAGCAGTCCGGTGCGGCCCTCGGGGATCGCGACGTCGAGGATCGCCTTCAGGAGGAAGGGGGTGGCGACGGAGACGAGGGACGCGGCGGCCACCAGCAGGCCGACGACGGCGAGCCGGCCGCGGTAGGGGCGGAAGAGTTTCAGGATGCGGCGGACCTGGCGCGGCTGGCCCGCCGAGCCGGAAGAGTCGATGGAGTCGGTGGACGGGGTCCAGGCGGGTTGAGTGTCGGGTTTCATGGGCTCCTTCGGGAGACTTGAGGATGACGACTCACGGAGCATAGCTCATTGTTACCTATACTCACAATGAATCGCATCCTGATATTGTTCCCGCATGAGTTCCCCCGACGCCGACGGTCCGCTCGCCGACCAGTTGCTGAGCCTGACCCGCCGTCTGCACCGCAGCCACAAGCACCAACTGGAAGAGCGCGGAATCGGCATCACCCCGGCCCAGTCACGGCTGCTGCGCACCCTGTCCCACCATCTCCAGCACCATGGCTCCCCACCTCGGATGGCCGATCTGGCGGAGCGCCTGGAGGTGGTACCCCGGGCGGTGACGACGCTGGTGGACGCGCTGGAGTCGGGCGGCAAGGTGCGCCGGGTACCTGATCCCGACAACCGCCGGGTGATCCGGATCGAACTCACGGACGAGGGGCGCAAGGCACTGAGCGAGCTGCGCGGGGCGCGCAGGGCCGCGGCGGAGGAGATCCTCGCGCCGCTGACGGACCTGGAGCGCACGGTGCTGGGCGAGCTGCTGGACACGCTGATGGGCGAGGGAGGCGCGCCGCCCGAGCGGCGCTGCTGAAGCGGTGCGGTTCCGGTGCGGTTCCGGTGCCGGTGCAGTTCCGCGTGAACTTCCGGTGCAGTTCCGCGTGGACGAACGGGCCGTGGGTCCGCCCCATGATCGCTGGGGGCGGACCCACGGCCCGTTCGTCCGAACACCAGAGTTGCCGCAGGTCAGCTTGCGGTCTCCCTGACCTCGGCCGCCTGGGCCGGAACAGACGCCCCCGCGCGTTCCTCCGGGTCGGCCTCGTCGTCCGCGTCGGTCTCTTCCGAGATCACGATCTCCCCGTCCAGCACCTTCTTCGCGCGCTCGATGTCCAGAGCGCCCTCCCAGCGGGAGACCGCGAAGACGGCGACGCAGTTGCCGAGCAGGTTCGTGACGACGCGCATCGAGTCCATGATGCGGTCGACTCCCAGCAGCAGGGCGACGGCCCCGGCCGGGATGGCCCCGAGCGAGGAAGCGGTCGCGGACAGGGCGAGGAAGGCCGAACCGGGGATGCCGGCCATGCCCTTGCTGGTCAGCATGAGCACCAGGATCACGGTGATCTGCTGGCCGAGGCCGAGGTCCACGCCGACGGCCTGGGCGATGAACAGGGTGCCGATGGAGAGGTAGAGCGACGCTCCGTCGAGGTTGAAGGAGTACCCGGTGGGCAGCACCAGGCCCACGGCGTCGTCGCGGGCGCCGGCCTTGCGCAGCTTGAGCATCACGCGCGGCATGACGGACTCGGTGGACGCGGTGCCGAGCGCGAGGAGCATCTCCTCACGGATATAGCGCAGGAACTTCCAGAGGCTGAGCCCGGTCACCGCCCTGAGCGCGAGGGCGAGCAGCGCGACGAAGAGCGCGGCAGCCGCGTAACACAGGATGATCAGCTTGGCGTACGTCTGGATCACGCCGAGTCCGTACTGGCCGATCAGGACCGCCATCGCGCCGAACACCGCGATCGGGGCGAGCCGCATGATGAAGCCGACGACCGCGAAGATGATCTCCTGGGCCTGCTCGACGGCGGGCAGCACCTTCGGCACCCTGGTGTGGCCCAGGTGGAGCAGCGCGGCGCCCACCAGGCAGGCCAGGATCAGCACTTGGAGGAGCTCGTTCTCGGCGAAGGCACCGATGAAACTGGTGGGAATCGCGTTGACGATGAACTCGGTCGCCGAGGGCAGCGAGCCGCCGCCCGTCTTCGCGTCGATCGCCGAGGTGTCGAGCGTGGACGGGTCGACGTGCATGCCCGAGCCGGGCTGGACGATATTGGCGGCGAGAAGCCCGATGAGCAGGGCGAGCGTGCTGGCCACCTCGAACCAGATCAGGGCCTTGAGCCCGATCCGGCCGAACGCCTTGAGGTCTCCGGCCTTGGCTATGCCGACGACGACCACGCAGAACACGAGCGGCGAGATGATCGTCTTGATGAGCCGGGTGAAACCGTCGCCGAGCGGCTTGAGGTCCATGGCCACGTCGGGCCACAGCTTCCCGACAACGATGCCAAGCACGAGCGCGACAGCGACCTGCGCGAACAGCGAGGTACGCAGTACGCGTGCGACGCGTCGCGGCAGGGACGGTACGGACTCCGGCACGAGCACTCCTCCAGATGATTTCTGGGATGCGGAAACCAACTTCCGCATCCACACTCACTATTGATCAACCGTTCGCCTCGTCTGCAACCTGCGTATGACGGCCGTGTAAACCATCAGCCACCCCCACCGCTTGCCCGGCACCCTGTCAGCAGCGGGTTCGGTCCCTCGTGAGCACCCCCTGCGCGGTCACCAGCGAACGGTCGTGGCATCCGGCCGACCCGTACAGCCGGTAGCGCTCACTCGTCGTCCCGACGGCGTGACGCTGGTCGCGCGGCACGTTCGCGGTGTACGTCGCGTCGCCCGTGTACGTGTCGTCGAGCCAGGACCACGCGGCACGCCGGCCCGCGAACGTCTCGGTGACGGCTTCCCGGTCGCCGAGTGTCAGCACGGTCCGCAGCCGGTCGCCCGCGCCGAGCGTGGTCGTGCCGTCCATCGTGTACGTCCGGCCCGTACGGGTCGTCCTGGCCGGTCCGCGTCCGTCGACGGTGACGTTCTCGGTGTCCGTCCAGGTGGCGGTGAGCCCGTCGGTGTTCTCGCCGTCGGTCCAGCGGTGCGCGGAGGTGTTGGCGAGGGCACGGGTGACGGTGGTGACGACCCGGCCGTGCGAGGTGTCCACGTACCCGGAGACGGTCAGCCGGTGAGCGCCGTCGGTGTCGAGGCGTTGCTGTTCGCCGGCCGAACCGGGTGTGTACACGGAGGAGTTGGCGAGGTCGCCGGCCTGGTGGGTGGTGAGCCCGCCGGTGACCCGGGCGCGGTCGGCGTCCTGCCAGACGAGGACGTTGACCGGGGTGCTCCAGCCCGCCTGTCCTTCCGGGACGCCGACGACGGAGACCTTCACATCGTGCGGGCGGCCGTCGTTGAGGAGCCCGGCGAACGGGGTCAGATCGTATTCGATCGGCTTGACGTCGAAGGCGCGTGGTCCGGGGATCACGTACCAGAGAAAGGGGTTGGACCAGCCGCCGGTCCAGACGGTCGGGAACGGGGCGGCGATTCCGGCCAGTTCGCCGTCGACCTCGATCTGCACCTCGCGGTACGGGCCGCCCGTGGCCTTGCAGGAGTAGGGGGCGGCGTCGGGGACGGTGAGATACCAGAACTCCTCGCAGCCGCCGCCGGAACCGGTGGCGTACACCTCGGCCACGACACGCTCGCTGTTGCGCGGCGTGGTGAGGGTGCCGTCCGGCTGGAGGGTGAGGACGCGGTCGGGGGTGTCCTTCGCGGCGGGTGTCCCCGGGTAGAACGTCAGCGTGACCTTGACGTCGAGGACGCCGGTGTAGGTGTCGTCGACAACGTTCCCGATGAGCATCTCGACGGGCTGGGCCTTACGAAGCGTGTCGCTGTAGCGCGTGACGTCCTTCTCGACGGACCAGGAGATGCCGTCGGGCGAGGGCTCCGGTGTGGAGGTACGGAGGACTTCGACACCGCCGATGTGCAGGTAGCCGAGGCGGTCGAACTGCCGGCCCTTGACCTTGCCGTCCATCCGCAGCACGACCTTGCTCCAGCTCGCGCCGCAGCCCCCCGGGGGCTCGTACGTGCCCCGGTAGGGCGTGAAGTCCTTGAACCGGGCCTCGGCGACGGTGACTTCGCAGGACCTGGAGCCGCCCGGCCGCGTGATCGCGGGCGCGGCGGTGACCGGGTCGTGCCAGTCGGTGCCGAACTCGGCGGGGACGTCCAGGGGTTGGGCCGACCGAGCCGGGCTCGCACCCAGCAGGGTGCTCGCCAGGAGGGCCGCTCCGGTAAGCATGGACATGATGATCCGGTTTCTCATGGCCGGTGTTCTACGGGTAGTCGGCCCCGCGCGGCAATGAGGCGAACAGCCGCCAATCGGCGCGAAACCATGCCTCTTGCCGGAAAACCGTTTGCCTGCGACCACACGGTGACGCGAACCTTTCACGGCCCGTTGTCGGCCCTTCCGGGCCTCCCCCTCCCCC
>NZ_LIQQ01000454.1:0-157 GCF_001418565.1 Streptomyces graminilatus
AGATGGTGGTGCGCGCCGCCGACGCGGGCTGGCGGATCACCGAACACGACGTCCCCTATCTGCCCCGGACGGGCGTGTCGAAGGTGACGGGCACCTGGCGGGGCACCTGGCAGGCGGTACGGGACATGAGCCGCGTCCTGAAGGAGATCCCCGCGCC
>NZ_LIQQ01000454.1:211-521 GCF_001418565.1 Streptomyces graminilatus
CCGTGGCCGCCACCCCGGCGACCCGCCGCGTCCTGGTGCTGGACGGCGACCCGGGGTCCTGGCTCCCGCCCGGCTTCGACGTCGTACGGCAGTGCGCGGGCGGTCTGGACGAACGCCTCGCGGACGCCTTCGCCGCGTGCGACGGGCCGGCCCTGCTGATCGGCATGGACACCCCGCAGGTGACGCCGGAGCTGCTCACCGTGGACTTCGCGGGCCACGACGCGTACTTCGGGCCCGCCGAGGACGGCGGTTTCTGGGCGCTCGGGCTGGCCTGCCCCGACCCCGCGCTGCTCCGGGGCGTGCCCATGTC
>NZ_LIQQ01000454.1:543-25824 GCF_001418565.1 Streptomyces graminilatus
CCGACGCCCGAGCCGTCGGCGCCCTGGCCCCGCACGGGCGGTTCGCCGCACAGCTCGCCCGGTGCACGGCGGTGGCGCACCGATGAGCACCGCCACCTGGACCAACCCCGCCCCGCTCCGGGGCGTGCCCATGTCGACGCCCGTCACCGAAGCCGTACAGCGGGCCCGGCTCGTCGCCGCCGGGCCACGCGTGCGGGACCTGCCCCGGACGCGGGACGTCGACACCGCCACCGACGCCCGAGCCGTCGCCGCCCTGGCCCCGCACGGGCGGTTCGCCGCACAGCTCGCCCGGCGCGCGGCGATGGCGCACCGATGAGTACGGCCGCCTGGGCCGCCGCCGACCCGTACACCATCGCCCTGCGGGCCGGGCGCGGGCCGCTGTTCCTGAGGCGCGCCGACGGCTGGCTGCTGCCGCTGGAGGTGGAACGCTGGTGTGCCCGGGCCGACCTGGTCGACCTGGATGTCCTGGACCGCTGCGAGGGCGCCGTGCTGGACGTCGGCTGTGGACCGGGGCGGCTGGTCGCGGAGCTCGCCGCGCGGGGCCGGGCCGTGCTCGGCGTGGACGTCAGCGGGACCGCCGTCGAGCGTGCCCTGCGGCTCGGCGGGCCCGCGCTGCGGCGCTCGGTCTTCGAGCCGCTGCCCGGCGAGGGCCGCTGGAACACCGTGCTGCTCATGGACGGCAATGTGGGCATCGGCGGCGATCCGCCCGCCCTGCTGGACCGTGTCGCCGAACTGCTCGCTCCCGGCGGCCTGTTGATCGCCGAGACGGCGCCGCTGGATGTCGACGAGCGGGCCGAGGTGCAGGTCGTCGATGCCGTCGCCACCGGCGGGTTCGGCGGGTCCGACGGGTCCAACGGGTTCGGCGGGTCCGACCAGTCCGACGAGTCAGGCGGGTCCGGCGGTGGCTTTCCCTGGGCGCGGGTCGGTAGCCCGGCCCTGCTGCGGTACGCGCGCCGGGCGAGGTGGCGTGCCGCCGGTCAGTGGGCGGCCGGTGGCCGACGCTTCGTCGCCCTGCGCAGCCGCAGCGCCAGCAGCACCGCCGAGGCGCCGAAGAGCACGGCGGTGATCAGCAGCCAGCGGGTCAGGAAACCGTCCGGGGACAGCCCCGTCGCCGACCGGTAGCGCCGGGCCGTCATCCCGCTGATCAGCGGGAACCACACGAGCAGGAGCAGCCCGGACAGGGCGGCCGGTACCCGTACGTAAAGCGCCCACTCCCGGTGACCGGCCGCGCCGAGTCCCCGTACGACCGCCCGGTCCGCGACCGAGTAGAGGGGCAGCAGGACGAGGTCGTGCAGGACGGCGGTGCCGACGATCCACAGGGCCACGCCGAACCAGTCGTCGGCGAGCAGGCGCACACCCGCATAGGCGGCGAGGGCGAACGAGGCGCAGAAGAGGAGGAGTTGGAGGGGGCTGCCTACAGGGAACCGCCGTCGCATCACAGGTCTCCGAATGTCAGCCTGGCCACCCATTTGGTGTTCAGGACACCTGGCGCGGCGGGCACGATGATCCGCGCCGGGCGGCCGTGGTCGGGGGAGAGTTTTTCGCCGTTGACGTACAGGGCGAGCAGGGAGCGCGGGTCGGCCACCTGATTGGCGCGCAGGGCGGCGCGGCGGAAGGCGCCGTGCCGCTGGAGGGACTCCACGAACACGTCCGGCGGATCGCCGTCGTGGCCGACGAGCGCGGCGAGGTCGCGCAGCCGTACGCCGCGCCACCACTGGTCGCCCGTCGACCAGCCCTCTACGCAGGCGATGGGCAGCGCGGCGCTGTGCAGGGGCAGCCGGGCGAGCTGTGCGCGGCTGAGCCGGACGGTGCCGGTGCGGCCCGTCACGACGAGACGCCAGGCGTCGTCGTCCGTCTCCGCCGGGTCGATACCGGCGTACGCGGCCGTCTTGTTGATCTGGAAGCCGTTCGGGCCGCTGCCGGGGTCGGCGCCGCCGTGCGGGGCGAGGAGGGCGGTGCGGCGGAGCGGGCCGTCGAAGTTCTGGCCGGCCGTGGTCGCGAGCAGCAGCAGCGAGCCGCCCCCGGTGAACCACAGGGCACCGCGCCGGGAGACGGTCGGCGGATCCGGGCGCGGGGACACCAGGTCCCCCTCCTCCACTTCCTTCACTTCCTTCACTTCCTCCTCCCGTGGGCGGCGCAGGTTGCGCAGGGCCGCCGGGGTCTTCAGGACCGCGTGGGCGGCGAACGCGGCGAAGAACACCCAGGCGCCGTAGAAGTGGAGGGGGTAGAAGGAGCCCGGGAAGACGTAGTCGAGCTGGATGTTCAGGACGCCGGTCACGAACTCGAACAGGCCGCCGCCGACCAGCAACAGCAGGGAGACCCGTTCCAGGGCGTGTGCGAGGGAGCGGGCGGGCGGCAGCGCGAACAGCTTCGGCACCACCGACCACAGCTTGGCCAGCAGCACGGGGATCAGGGTGATGCCGAGGGTGACGTGGACGCCCTGGTCGAGGCGGTACAGCCAGTGCGGGTCGGTCGGCCAGGCGAAGAGGTAGAAGCCGAGGACGCCCTTGTCCGGGGTCTTGTCGTTCACCGGCGACAGGTCCGGGTTGTAGGCGGCGTACGACAGCAGCCCCGTCACGAACAGCAGCGTGATCCCGGCGAGCAGCACCACACCGAGCACGGACGTGAACCAGGGGCCGCGCAGCGGGCTGCGCCAGAAGCCCGGGGAGGAAGGTGACCGTGTCATGGCTCGACGGTAGGTCCGGCCCGCCCCGTGAAAGGGCCCGCGACCCATGACGAAACGCTGACGTCCGGCCCAGGTGACGGTCCGTCGCCCGCCGTCCGGCCTAGCGTGCCCGTGTGACCCGCCAGACCCGTGAGACCCGTGAACCGCTCCGCGATGTGTGCGCCGCCGTGGCCGCAGTCCTGCTCGTCGTCGTCGCCGCGCTGGCCGGCCGGCCCATCCAGGACAGGCTGCGCGTCGGTTGGCCCCCGCTCCTGGCCACCTGGGACCCGCATCTCGGGCCCGGCACCGCGCTCGCGGTCCTTGTCGCGGCGGCGGCCGTGGCGTACGGTCCGGCGGTCGCCGCCCGCCTCCCCTGGCGCCCCCTGCTCGTGACCGCCTGGGCCACGTCCCTGGCCTGGATCCTCTCCCTCGCCCTGGTGGACGGCTGGCAGCGGGGCATCGCCGGGCGGCTCACCACCCGGCACGAGTACCTCCGGGCCGTCGGCCGGTTCGGCGACATCCCGGCCGCGCTGCGGGACTTCAGCCACCACATCCTCATCGACTCCCCCGACAACTGGCCCGCCCATGTCGCCGGCCATCCCCCGGCCGCCACGCTCACCTTCGTCCTCCTGGACCGCGTGGGCCTGCGGGGCGGCGGCTGGGCCGGGATGTGGTGCGTCACGGTCGGCGCCACGGCGTGCGTGGCCGTGCTCGTGGCCGTGCGTGCCCTCGCCGGGGAGGGGCTCGCGCGGCGGGCCGCGCCCTTCCTGGTCCTGGCCCCGGCGGCGGTGTGGATGGGGACGTCCGCCGACGCGTACTTCGCGGCGGTGGCCTCGTGGGCCGTGGCGCTGCTGGCGCTCGCGGTCACCGGTCGGCGGGTGGGGTGGGCGGCGGGCTCGGGACTGCTGTTCGGGCTCACCTGTTATCTGTCGTACGGCCTGACGCTGTTCGCCGTCATCGGCGCGGCCGTGCTGTGGCTGGGCCGGCGCCGGGTCCGGGAGCGTCCCGTGCTGCTGGTCCTGCTGGTCGCGGGACTGGCCGTCGTGCCCGCCGCGTTCACCCTCGCCGGGTTCGACTGGTGGGAGGCGTACCGGCTGCTGGTCACGCGCTACTACCAGGGTGCGGGCGGGGTACGGCCGTACGGCTACTGGGTCTGGGCCAATCTGGCGTGCACCGTGCTGATCACCGGACCGGCCACGGCGGCGGGCCTGCGCCGGACCGCCGTGGCACTGCCGCGCGGGCGCGGCGCCGACGCCCGGCTCGCCCTGCTCGTGGCCGCCGCGCTTGTGGCCCTGCTGGTCGCCGACCTGTCCGGCATGAGCAAGGCCGAGACGGAACGCATCTGGCTGCCGTTCGCGATGTGGCTGCTCCCGTCCTGCGCGCTCCTGCCCCGACCCCGCGCCTGGCTCGCCGCCCAGGCGGTCCTCGCACTGCTCCTCAACCATCTGCTGCTGACCGGGTGGTGACATCGGGAGAAGCACGGGGCCGGGGGCGCGTTCCGGTGTGGTGGACGGGGCGTCTCCGGCCGGGCCTCAGCTCAGTGCCCGCAGGAGGGGTGCGTAGTATCCGCCACCGCCGTCCGCGAGGGCGACGAGCATCCGGTACGGCTCCCAGGTGCGGAACGCCTCCCTGCCGGGTTTGGCCAGTTCTCGTTCCAGTCCCCAGGTCTCCAACTGGACGGAGTGGCCGATGAGGAGGTCGACGTCTGCGGGGGTGCGCAGGAGCGGGCGGGCCAGGTCGGTCACAGTGGTCCGAAGCCGGGCGCGGCCCGCCTCCTCCCGGGCGCTCACCCTTGTGCCGTACTCCGGTGGTGCGAAGGCGAGTTTGACGAGTTCGTTGAGGTCCAGGTGGACCGGGGCGAGCACCGCGAACTCGAAGTCGAGCAGCGACACCACCCGGTCCCCGTCCCACAGGGCGTTGACCGGGGAGAGGTCTCCGTGGTTGAGGACGTGTGCGGTGCCCGGCAGTGCGGCCCAGTGCCGTTCGAGCGCGCGGCACAGGGCGTCGAGCTCGTCGTCGGTGAGCACGTCCGACGCGTGCAGGCGCAGCAGGCCGTCCTTGGCCTCGTCGAGGGTGGCGGCGTAGAAGGGGTTGCGGGGGCGGGCCAGTGGTGCGGCGGCGGCCGGGTCGACGCCGTGCACCGCCGCCGCCCTGGCCCACAGTTGCCGGGTGGCCTCGATACGGCGGTCCCAGTCCAGGCCGGGCCAGGTGTCGTCGAGGCTGTGCGCGGCGATCTCGGCGCTGGCCACCCACTGGAATCCGCCGGTGGTGCCGGTGGCCAGGACGCGCGGGTAGCCGACCTCCGGCGGCAGTACGGTGGCCAGTTCGGTCTCACGGACCAGGTCGCCCGAACCCTGCGCCCCGGCGACCCGGACCGCCAACCCGCCGCCCAGCCAGGTGGCGTTGGTCCGGCCGCCGGCGCGCCGGGTCCGGGTGAAGTCCACGCCGTGGCGCTCGAAGACCTCGGCGGCCACCGAGGCGATGTCCTCGGAGCGGCGGGCGGTGGCGCGTTCGCCGTACGGCACTAGTCCGCCCTCAGCCGCAGTGACACGACGAGACGCAGGGGGTCGGCGCCGCCGGGGAGGCGAAGCAGCGGCGGGACCTCGTGCCACATGCGGGGGCCGAGAAGTCTGGCGTCGCCGTCCCGGTCGTACATCGGTTCCAGGAAGCCCTGGCGCAGGACGCGCATCGAGCCGACGGTGTGGTAGCAGAGCGGGAACTGGAGGTTGAAGCGGTCCAGGTCGGTGTCGTGCTCGGCGCCGTGCGGCCCGATGTAGTCGCCTTCCCGGTAGGCCAGCAGGAACATCCGTTCGTAGCGCAGCTCCCGGTCGGTGATCCGGTTCACCAGGGGGATGAGCTGGGTGGCCGCCTGCTCGGACCAGTCGAGCAGTCCGTACTTGCGGAAGACGGCGGTGACCCGGGCGGAGTGCGCGGCGGAGTCCGACTTGGCGTCGATGCGCAACAGGCGGAAGCCGTAGCCGAGTTCGCCGTTGTCGTCGCTGTGTTCCTGGGCGTCGAGGACGGGTTCGTCGCGCAGTTCCCCGTAGGCCGCGCGGGCCGCCTCGCGGAGCGTGGTGACGTCGGCGATCTGTGGGATCTGGGCGCAGCGGTGGGCGGCGTAGTGGGAGCGGAAGCCCTCGACGGAGTGTGTGGTGCGATGCGTGTCGAACGAGGCGACGAGTCGGTCGGCCTTGGCGACCATGGAACCCCACTTTCCTGGAAGGTGCACGGGTACGGTCGGGTGCGTCCGGATGGGCCCGGGGTCTGGCGGTCAGGCGGTGCCGTGCACGACCAGGCGACGGCTGCTGACGGTGAAGGTGCCGCCGTGTTCGTCCGTCACGTACGCCTCGGAGAATCCGGCGGTGCGGAACCATTCGAGGATCTCCGGGGCGGTGAACATCCGGACGTTGTACCGGGCGCGTTCCACCACCGAGTTCCGGATGGTGATCTTCTCGGCGTAGTAGCGGCTGGCCACGGCGTCCAGTTCCTGGATGTCGATGGCCATGTCCTCGCCGCGCCGGAGCACGTCCACGTGCATTTCGTGATTGGCGAGGACGCTCGGAATGTGCCGGTACGGGGAGTGCATGTCCAGCAGGAAAATTCCGCCGGGGCGCAGTGCGCGCCGGTAGCGGGAGAGAATGTCACGGTCGGTCTCGTCGTCGAAGTATCCGAATGAGCTGTACCAGGACACGGCGGCGTCGAATTCCGAATCGAAGGACATCTCCCGCAGGTCGACCCGGCGGTAGTCGACGTCGACGCCCATCTCCCGCGCCTCCTCCGCGGCCATGGCGAGGAATCGTTCGTCCCGGTCGACGCCGACCACGGAATACCCCTGGGAGGCCAGGACATTGGCGTGCCTGCCGTGCCCGCACGGGGCATCGAGCAAGGTCATTCCCGGTGTGAGACCACCGAGTTTCACCATTCTCGCCGCTTCCCGTTGGTTCAGCTCGGGAGTGAGGTCGGGAAGGTCGAAGTAGTCGTATTCGCCCCCGAAGAGTAATTCCCAGTCCACTTGCGGTCGTCTTGAATTCATAATTCACATGCTAGGGCTCGATCCTCTTTTTCGGCAATGGCGGCAATGGCGGCAATGGCTGCGGTGGCTGCGGTGACGGCAAATGGGTTCAGTCTCCGTGCCAGGCACGCCACAGTTCCGCGTACGCGCCGTTCGCCGCGAGGAGTTCGTGATGGCTTCCGAGTTCTCTTATGCGGCCGTTCTCCAGTACGGCGATCCGGTCGGCGTCCTGTGCGGTGTGCAGCCGGTGCGCGATGGCGATGACGGTACGGCCGGTCAGTACGGCGGCGAGCGCGCGTTCGGTGTGGCGTGCGGTGGCCGGGTCCAGGAGCGCGGTGGCCTCGTCCAGTACGACCGTGTGCGGGTCGACAAGCAACACCCGTGCCAGCGCGACCTGTTGGGCCTGGGCGGCGGTGAGTGGACGGCCCGCCGAGCCCACCACGGTGTCCAGGCCGTCGGGCAGTTCGGCTGCCCAGGGCGCCGCGCCCACCGCGTCCAGCGCGCCGCGTACGTCCTCCTCGGGCGCGGGCCGGGTGAGGGTGACGTTCTCCCGGAGTGTGCCGCGGAAGATGTGGTGCTCCTGGGTGACCAGCGCGATCCGGCGCCGGAGTTCCTCGGTGCTCAGGTCCACCAGCCGCACCCCGCCCAGTTCGACGGCGCCGGAACCGGGGGCGTAGATGCCTGCCAGGAGCTTGCCGAGGGTGGACTTCCCGGAGCCGGACGGGCCGACCACGGCGAGCCGCTCGCCGGGCGCGAGGTCCAGGTCGACGCCGTGCAGGATGTCGCGGCCGGGCAGATAGGAGTAGGTGACCGAGCGGGCGGTGAGCCGGTGGCCGTCGGTGCGCGCGCCGGCCGGCCGGCGGTCCGCCGGGAGTTCGCCGACGCCGAGCACCCGGGCGAGGGAGGCGGAGCCGATCTGCAGTTCGTCCATCCAGCTCAGCAGGTCGTCGAGGGGGAAGATGAGCTGCCGTACGTACAGCGTGGCCGCGACGACCTGGCCGAGGGTGGCCAGGTCCCGGGTGTAGAGCAGGCCGCCGACGACGAGGGTCGCGACCACGGGCACGACATAGCTGAACTCGACCAGCAGGTACCAGGAGCTGCGCAGCCACATGGTGTGCCGCTCCGCCGTGTACGCCTCGCCCAGGTCGCGGTCGAGGGCCCGGCTGCGCCAGGTCTGCAATCGCATCGCCTCGACCGTACGGGCTCCCGGCACCGTCTCGGCGAGGCTGTCGCCCAGTGCCGTGTAGCTGGCGCCCCGCCGCCGGTAACTGGCCCCGGAGCGGCGCAGGTACCAGCGGGTGCCGGTCCACAGGAGCGGCACGACGACGAAGCTGGGCAGTGCGGTGAGCGGGCCGACCAGCATCAGGGCGGTGAAGGTGAACAGGCAGGTCAGCACCGCGATCAGGGTCTCGGGCACCGCGTAGCGCACGGTGTTGGTGAGCGCGTCGGTGTCGCGGGAGGCCCGGGTGATGAGGTCTCCGGGCTCGGCGTCCTCCACCGTGGACAGGGGAAGGCTGACCACCCGGTCGACGAAGTCCTCGCGGACCTCGGCGGTGACCTTCTCTCCGAACCGGCAGGAGCGCTGGACCGCCCAGTAGGTGAGCACCGACTGCCCCAGCAGTGACGTGAGCAGGCCGAGGCCGATCCAGTTCACGGTCCGCAGCGTCGTACCGTCCACGGCCTCGTCGAGAAGGAGTCCGATCAGCCACGGCCCGAGCAGGCCGCAGACGGCGGCCAGTCCGTGCAGCACCAGCATCCAGGTCAGGTCGGTGCGGTGGCGGCGGGCCAGCGACAGTCCGTACGCGCGGACCGCCGCGGTGTCCGCGACCGGCAGTCGTGTCCCGGTCATTCGCCGCTCCCCCGGGTCGCGAGCCTCGTGGACGGCGTGGACGGCGTGCACGGTGTGGCCGCGGGTGCGATCTCGCCGGTCTCGCGCTGGATGACCAGGCGGTATCCGGCCTCGGCGGCCAGCAGTTCGCGGTGGGTGCCGGTCGCCGCGACCCGGCCGCCCTCCACGAAGGAGACCTGGTCGGCCTGGTCGAGCAGGAGCGGGCTGGCGCTGACGAGGACGGTGGTGCGGCCGGCGCGCGCGGTGCGCAGACGGCGCGCTATGACGTCCTCGGTGTGCGCGTCGACCGCCGAGGTGGGGTCGACGACGATCAGTACGTCGGGGTCGGCCAGCACGGCCCGGGCAAGCACGAGGCGTTGCCGCTGGCCTCCGGAGAAGCGGCGGCCGTCGGCCGTGATCGCGGTGTCGAGGCCGTCCGGCAGCAGGGCGACGACGTCCTCGGCGGAGGCCACGCGGAGCGCCTCGGCGATGGCCAGGTCGTCGGCGGCCCCGTGCGGATCGAGTGCGGCACGCAGGGTCCCGCTGAAGAGCCGGGCGCGGTTGTCGACGACCAGGACGCGTCGGCGGACCTCGTCGGGCGGCAGCCCGGTGAGGAGCGTGCCGTCGAGGCGGACGGGGGCGTCGGTGTACCCGCCGAGGCGGTCGGCGAGCCGTACCCCGTCGGCCGTCGGCGCGACCACGACATGGAGGGTGCCGAGGGCGACCGTGAGACCGCTGGTCTGGTCGGTGAGTTCGCCGGTCGGGGCGTCCACCGGGCCCGGAGCCGCCCCGGGGCCGCCGGAGTCGGGCTCCATGGCGAGCAGGGCGACCGCGCGGCGGGCGGCGACATGGGCACGCGCGAAGCGGTCGGCGGTCTCGGTGAAGGTGCCCAGCGGCTCCACGAGGAAAGCCGCGTAGGCGTAGAAGGCGACCAGTTCGCCGGGGGTGACGGCGCCGGTGACGGCGCCGGTGACGGCCGCCCGCGCGCCGATCCAGGTGACCGTGCCGACCAGCAGCCCCGGCAGCAGTACCTGCGCGGCGCGGATGAGGGCCTCCGCTCCGGCCACCTGGGCGCCCGCCTTCCGTACCCGCTGCGAGCGTTCGCGGTAGGAGCGTGCGAAGGGGATCTCCCCGCCGACGCCCCGCAGGACGCGCAGGCCCGCGACCACGTCGGTGAGCCGGGAGGTCATCTCGCCCTGGAGGTCGCGGTAGTCGCTCTGCCTGCGGTGCAGGGGCCGCAGCGTGTAGCCCATGGTGAGGACGATGGCGGGAACCGCGACGATCAGCATCATGCCGAGGGTGGCGGACTGGTCGAGCAGGACGACAGCGACGAGGACGACGGAAACCAGGGCGCCGACGGTGCGGCCGACGATGTCGAAGGCGCTGCCCAGGGCGTTCATGTCCGAGGTGCCGAGACTGACCATCTCCCCCTCGTCCACGCGCCGTTCCAGCGTGGAGCCGAGCAAGTGGGCCTGCCGGACGACGAGTTGCACGGTGCGGAAGCCCGCGGAGAGCGAGTTGTACATGTTGAGGCGGCGGCGGACGGTGCCGGAGACCGACTGCACGACGCCCAGTCCGAGCAGGACGGCCGCCCAGGACAGGACGGCGTTCATGTCACCGGGCACCAGGCCCTCGTCGATGGCCTCCCGGATGACCACCGGTATCAGCGCCTGCGAGCCCAGCCACAGAATGCCGCAGAACGCGGCGGCGCTCAGGGGCCAGGCGATGCGGCCCGCGAGCCACAGCAAATACCGTGTGGCCGATCGAATTTCTGGATTTCCCGGGTCTGCCGCAGGTAACGGGCGCATTGCGCGAGGATACCGAGGCCTCCGGACACGGTGTCAAACATCGGCCCGGCACCGGCCCGTGCCGTTCGAGTGCGTGCGGTAAGCAGTCGAACGCGCCGGTCCGGCGGGTGCTCGCCCGGTCACCGGAATTCCCCCTAAGGGCTGTCCCGTAAGTGCTGGTCACGGGTGAGATGATCTTGCTGTGTCTGGTGTGATCACGGCGTCGGAGCCGTCCTGGATAGCCCCGTTCACCGGGCTGAGCCCACGTCAGTTCGGCAGGCTGATCACCGCGTTGCGGCGCGAGGGTGCAGACCCGGTGCGCAAGGGCCGGCCGTGGAGCCTGCCGCTGGAGGACCGCGTGCTGCTGGTCGCCGCGTACTGGCGGACCAACCTCACGCTGCGCCAACTGGCGCCGCTGTTCGGGGTGTCCAAGTCCGCGGCCGACCGCATCATCGACCACCTCGGACCCGCGCTCGCCCTCCAGCAACGCAAGCGGTTCCGCAAGGACGCCGTGCTGATCGTGGACGGCACCCTGGTCCCCACCCGCGACCACACCGTCGCCGAGCAGTCGAAGAACTACCGGTACTCCACCAACCATCAGGTCGTCATCGACGCCGACACCCGGCTCGTCGTCGCCGTCGGCCGCCCGCTGCCCGGCAACCGCAACGACTGCAAAGCATGGGAGCTGTCCGGCGCCAAGGCCGCCGTCGGCCACACCACCGTCATCGCGGACGGCGGCTACCGGGGCACCGGCCTGGTCATCCCGCACCGCCGCGAACCCGGCCAGAGCGAACTCCCCGACTGGAAAGAGGAACACAACGCCTCCCATCGCAAAGTCCGCGCCCGCGTCGAGCACGCCTTCGCCCGCATGAAGACCTGGAAGATCCTCCGCGACTGCCGCCTCAAAGGCGACGGCGTCCACCACGCCATGCTCGGCATCGCCCGCCTCCACAACATCACCCTCGCCGGGTGACGAAGAACAGGCAGGTCACCCAGCACGTCCTAGATCATTTACGGGACAAGCCTTAGCCTCGGATCTCCACCAGGAAGCCGACGAAACCGGAGAAACAACCGTGCTGATACAGGAAACCCCGCTGGCCGGCGCCTCCCTCATCGGACTGGAGAAACGGGAGGACGACCGGGGATTCTTCTCGCGTTCGTTCTGCCGGGAGGAATTCGAGCGGGCCGGTCTTGAACCGACCGTGGCACAGTGCAACCTGTCGTTCAATCACCGCAGGGGAACCCTGCGCGGATTCCACTACCAACTGGCGCCGAACGCGGAGGCCAAGACGATCCGCTGTGTCCGGGGCGCCATCTACGACGTCATCGTCGACCTCAGGCCCGACTCCCCCACCTTTCTGCGGCACTTCGGCACCGAACTCAGCGCCGACAACCGGCTCGCGCTGCACGTTCCCAGGAATTTCGCCCACGCCTTTCTGACGCTCACCGACGACGCCGAGACGCTCTACCAGGTGTCCACCGCGTACACTCCCGGCGCCGAGCGCGGTCTTCGCTGGGACGATCCGGCGCTCGGCGTGCGGTGGCCCGTGCCGGTGGAACTGGTCTCCGACAAGGACGGCGCCTGGCCGTTGCTGGCCGAGGTTCCGGTGGCCTCGCGATGATCATCGTCGACACCGCGCTGCGCCGGCGCGAGGAGCGGGGCCGGCCGATCCGGGTCGGCATGGTGGGCGCCGGATTCATGGGGCGCGGGCTGGCCCGGCACATCGTCCGGTCGGTTCCCGGTATGCGGCTGGCGGCGATCGCGAACCGCAGCCCGGAGACGGCGGTGCGGGCCTGCGCCGAGGCGGGCGTCGAGCCGGTGCGCGCGAACTCCACGGCCGAGATCGAGAGGGCGGTGGCCACCGGACGCACCGCGGTGACCGAGGACGTGTTCGCGCTGCTCGCCGCCGAGGGGATCGACTGCCTGGTCGATGTCACCGGCGCCGTGGAGTTCGGCGCCCGGGTCACCGTCGCCGCCATCGAGCGCGGCCTTCCGGTGGTCACGATGAACGCGGAACTCGACGGGACCGTGGGGCCGTTGCTCGCACACCGCGCCCGTAAGGCCGGGGTGGTGCTGACCGGCGCCGACGGTGATCAGCCGGGGGTGCAGGGCAATCTGCTGCGCTTCGTGCGGAGCCTCGGTGTGACACCGCTGGTCGCCGGCAACATCAAGGGGCTCCAGGACGAGTACCGCACACCCGCCACCCAGCGGGAATTCGCGGAACGCTGGGGCCAGAACACGCACATGGTCACCAGCTTCGCCGACGGAACGAAGGTCTCCTTCGAACAGGCGATCGTGGCCAATGCCCATGGGTTCACGGTGGGCCGGCGCGGGATGTACGGACGTGAGCACCATGGCCATGTCGACGAGCTGACCGAGGTCTACGACCTCGACGAACTCCGCGAGCTCGGAGGGGTCGTCGACTACGTGGTGGGTGCCAGGCCAGGTCCGGGCGTGTATGTGATCGGCACCCACGACGACCCCCGGCAGCGGCACTACCTGGAGCTGTACAAGCTCGGAAAGGGGCCGCTGTACAGCTTCTACACGCCCTACCACCTCTGCCACTTCGAGGTCCCGCACACCATCGCGCGGGCCGTCGACTTCGCCGACGCGGCCCTGACCCCGCCGGCCGGACCGCGTGTGGACGTGGTCGCCGTGGCCAAGCGCGATCTGCGGGCCGGCTCGGTCGTCGACGGCCTCGGCGGGTACGACACGTACGGCGTCGCCGAGACCCACGCCGCCACCCGCGCGCTGGGGCTGCTCCCCATGGGGGTCGCCGAGGGATGTGTGCTGCTGCGGGACGTCCGCAAGGACGCGGTGCTCGGCTATGCCGACGTGACGCTGCCACCGGGCCGGCTGATCGACGAGCTGCGCGGGGAACAGAACGACCTGTTCCCCGCCTGACCAGCCTGCCTGTTCCCTGCCGGATCGGCCTGCCCGACCAGCCTGCCTGATCGGCCTGCCTGTTCCCTGCCGGATCGGTCTGGCGGCCGGTTACGCCCACACCCTCCAGGGTGCGTTTCCGGCCGCCCACAGTTCGTTGAGGTGCTGGTAGTCCTTGTAGGTGTCCATGGCGCACCAGAAGTCGTCGTGCGCGTGCAGGGCCAGTTGTCCGTCCCGGGCGAGCCGTTGCAGGGGGGTGCTTTCGAGCCACAGCCCCGGGTCGTCGTCCAGGTACTCGTCGAGGAACTCCCGGCGGAACATGAAGAATCCGCCCGAGACGAAGCCGGTGACCTGGGTGGGCTTCTCGTTGAACTCCAGGACCTCGCTGCCCGACACGTCCATCTCGCCGAACTTCGACGTCGGGTGGATGCCGGTGACCGTGCCGATCCGTCCGGCGTCGCGGTGTTCCTTCTCCAGGGCCGCCAGATCGACGTTCCCGAGGCCGTCGCCGTAGCCCATCATGAAGTGGTCGGTGTCGATGTAGCGCCGTACGCGGCGCAGCCGGGCGCCGGTCGCCGTGTCCAGACCGGTCTCGGCGAAGGTGATCTCCCAGTTCTCGTCGGCCCGGTCGTCGTGGAAGCGCAGCCGGTGCTCGTCGCTGAGCGCGATGGTGAAGTCCGACATCTGGGCCCGGTAGTCGAGGAAGAACTGTTTGATCTCCCAGCCCTTGTAGCCCAGGCACAGCACGAACCGGCGGAAGCCGTAGTGGCTGTAGATCTTCATGATGTGCCACAGGATCGGCCGGCCGCCGATGTCGACCATGGCCTTGGGCAGCCGTTCGCTGGCCTCCCGGATGCGGGTGCCGTATCCCCCGCACAGGAGCACCACGGGTATGTCCGGGTTCACTGTGTCCCTCCTCTGCCGACGCCGGCGCGCCGCCCGGTCCGTGTCAGGCATGCGCGGTACGGACAACCCGCAGCGTCGCGTCCAGTGAGCCTTCGCTCCGGCGGTGACCGAGCACCGCGAGGCGGGTGAAATCGTGTTCGAAGGCGGTGCGGGTGAGCCCGCGTTCGCGGTACTCGCGGGCCAGCTGCGCCGCGCCCTCCGGGATGCTCCAGCGGGCCCGGTACCCCAGTTCGGTCCGCGCCCGGGTGAAGTCGACCCGGTAGGAGCGCGGGTCGTTGCCGGTCTCGCCGGTGATCTCGACCACGGAACCGGGTACCGCCGCCGCCGCTGCCTCGGCGATCTCGGCGACCGTCCGGTTGTTGTCCTCCGTGCCGATGTTGAAGGCCCGGCCGCGCACCACGTCGGCGGGGGCCGTCAGGGCGGCGAGCGCGGCGTGCGCGATGTCCTCGGCGTGGACCAGCGGGCGCCACGCCGTGCCGTCCGACAGGACGGTGACCCGGCCGGTGAGCAGTGCCCGGCCGACCAGGTTGTTGAGCACGATGTCGGCGCGCGGCCGTGGGGAGAAGCCGAAGGCGGTGGCGTTGCGCAGGAGTACGGGGGTGAAGCCGGCGTCGGCCAGTTCCACGAGGTCGTCCTCGACCCGCACCTTGGACACCGCGTACGGCGTGACGGGCTTGAGCGGGGCGTCCTCGCCCACGGGGTCGTCCCCGGGCTGGGCCCCGTACACGGAGCAGGTCGAGGCGTAGACGAACCGCTGGACCCCGGCCTCCTTGGCCAGCCGGGCCAGCCGGGTGGAGGCGTGGTGGTTGATGGCGTGGGTGAGGTCCGGGTCCAGGGAGCCCAGGGGGTCGTTGGAGAGGGCGGCCAGGTGGACGACGGCGTCGACACCGGCGAGCGTCCCGGCGGTGACGTCGCGCAGGTCCTGGGCGTGGCCCGGGACGTCGGGGGCCGCCAGGGGGCCGAGGACGCGGTCGGCGAAGAGGCCGCTGTCCAGGCCGGTGACCTGGTGGCCGGCCGCGGTCAGGACGGGCGCCATGACGGTGCCCAGATAGCCCTGGTGTCCGGTGAGCAGTACGCGCACGGATCTGTGCTCCCTCGTCAGTCGAGTACCGCGCGCCAGCGCGGGTCGGTCACGTCCACGCCGGAGGCGGTGAGTTTGCGCCGCAGCTGCTCGCGCAGTTGTGCGGGGGTGGTCGCCGACTGGCGCAGGTTCGCCGCGAGGCGGACTCCCCTGTTGCGGTAGGAGGCGGGGGCGTCGGGCCTGGTGTTGAACTGTTCGAGCAGCAGCGCGTCGATGTGCGCGGACCAGGGCAGTTCGTGGATGCCGGCGGCGATCTCGCTGGGCCGCAGCCGGTGCCAGTAGGAGATGCCTCCCGCGTGCACCAGTTGGGGTGCGAACACCTTGGTGCCCGGGAAGGCGTGGAAGTGGGCGATGCGCCACCCCGCGGCCAGCGCCATGAGCTGGTAGAACATCAGCCCGTCGAAGACGACCCGGATGACGCTGTTCCCGTTCTGCATATGGTGGTACCGCTCATGGCTGCGGACCTCGCGGCCGTCGTCGAGGACGTCCAGGAGGCCGCCCTGGGGGAACGGCAGCCGGTGCTCCTCCAGGGCGAGCACCCTGTCGAGCGCCCGCTCGTGGTGCGGCTCGATCAGGCGCACCATGGCGCCGTCGATCTCCTTCTCCGGTCCGGGCGGTGTGTAGGAGTACGCGGCCGGGGAGACGGGCCCGCCGATGGCGCGCTCGATCTCGGGCCGGGCCGCCGGGTCGAGCGCCATGAACGGCGGGGCGGCGAGGGGGATCGGCCCGTAGCTGAGGGGGCTGCTGACGGCCACCCCCGGTTCGAGGCCGTCCATGCAGCGGGTGAACCAGTCCTCGTCCATGACGAAGCAGTCACTGTCCACGATGCCGAAGGGCCGGTCGAGGTTGCGCAGCAGGAACTCGAAGATCTCGTGACTGCCGATCCCCTCGTCCAGGTCGAAGGCGGGCCGGCCCTCGCTCATGGTGTCGCGCAGGGCGGTCTCCTCGGCGGTCAGCCCACTGCTGACGAACGCGAAATTGAGGCCCGGCGGCACGAATCGGAGGAAGTGCTGGATGACGTGCAGCAGCCCGGAGGAGAAGAAGCAGAACCAGACCGGGGTGTCGGCCGGCAGACCGGCCAGGAATTTCTGGAAACGCTCGTCCTGGGACAGCAGGGCCTCGTCGTAGGCGGGCTCCGCAGCGGGTTCGGGATTTCCTTGCGTGTTCTTCTGCATACTCGCCCCATGGCATCAGGCTGTGGAATCAGGCTGTGGAATACGGGAATTTCACGGCCGGTCCGTCCGGCCACGCGGGCGCGTTCGCCCGCGCGGCCGAACAGCGGCGGTGGCGGTGGCGGTGGATCAGAGAATGTCCCAGTAGTCGCCCAGCAGGAACGGCATCCCGAAGGAGACCGATTTCCGCTCGTTGGGGCGGTACTCGGCGCGGGGAATGATGCGGAAGTCCATGCTGACCCGGCTGGTCGGGGTGTCGTTGACGACGTTCCCGTGCCAGGAGTTGGCGCCGTCGAAGACGATCACGTCGCCGTACTCGGCGTGCACCGGTTCCTGGTCGATCCACAGGGTGTTGTTGCCGTACGCCCGGGTGAGCGGCACCCAGTAGTTGACCTCGGCGGGGTTGTGCCCGAAGTCCCGGTCGCGGTGCCACTCGCCGACGGCGAGGGAGTTGCGCAGGTGGACCCGGAAGGTGGGCACGCGCTGCACGTAGTGGCTCTCCGCGTCGGGGCCGAGGATCTCCTGGGCGAGCTTGCGGTAGATCGGCGCGACGACGTCGAAACTGTCGTAGAACCGTTTGTGGTGGTCGGTGCTCTGGTCGCTCTCCCGGGTGGCCACCCGGTCGCTCGCCGCGAGGGCTTCGAGGTCGTCCACCGCCAGGATCTCGCGGACGAGTTCGGCGATCGGAATGTTCGTCACGTCGTACCGGAGTCGTGTGTATGCCGACATGGCTCCTCCTCACACCTTCATCCGGCCGCGGAGCCGGGTGCACCGCCGGTACCAGTCGTCGACCAGCTCGTCGACGGCCGGGTCGCCGGACTCCCCGTCGCTCACCTCGAAGCCCCGGCCGGCCGCGCGAAGTGCCAGGCGACGGGCGGCGATCCGCAGCGGGAGCGACGGCACGGTCAGCTCGTCGAGGTGGCTGCCCAGCCGTTCCAGCGGGCTGAGGTCGAAGAACTGGCGCTGCCAGCGCAGTTCGTTGTGGCGCCAGTCCTTCAGACCGTTGAAGCCGCGGCCCTCGTTGTGGTGCATCACGTCCTGGAGGTCCTGGACCACGACGCGTTTGCCCGCGGCGCGTACGAGGGAGGCGAGGATGACGCCGAGCCCTTCGAAGCCCCGGTAGCGGCCCTCCGGGAAACGCACGTTCTCGATGACCCAGCGGTTGACGCAGAGGATCACGTCGTCCACCGCGTGCACCTCGTGCAGGCCGGAGCCGTGATCGTGCACCTTGTCGTAGTCGGTGACCCGCCCGCGCCGGGTCGCCTTCTCGTTCCACCAGGCCAGGGAGACGGTGTCCGAGCCGCCGAGGGAGCCGAGCATGCCGACGGAAGCGTCCTCGAAGACCGGGCCGGCCACGTCGACCGGGTTCTTCCGCAGTTCGACGTCGTCGTGGAGCATCACCAGTCCGGTGACCTCCGAGTTGGCGGCCGCCTGGTCGAACATGGCGTTGTACGCCTCGAACATGGAGCGCTGGCCGCGCATGGTGAACAGCGGGCTGCCGGGGGTCCGGACGCGCTCGATGCCCGGGCGGCAGATGCGGTCGAAGAGGTCGGAGGGGCCGACGCAGACTCCGTAGCCGATCATGTGGGGTGAACCTCCTGTCACGGTCGGGGACTTGGGCGGCCCGCGGCGGCCGGGTGGGGACCGCCGCGGGCCCGGACAGGACGTCAGAACCGGTAGGTCTCCAGGGAGCCCGTGCGCCGGACGTCCAGCGTGGCGCAGTGGAAACCGCCGCCGAGGGTGCGGGAATGGGTGAGCTGGAGCGGCAGTACGTCCATGCCGTGCTGCTCCAGCAGCTTGATCAGCCCGGTCTGGCGGCGGTCCACCACGGCCAGGTCGGGGCGCACCACCAGCAGGTTCATGCCGATCCACACCGAGCAGTGCGGCTTGTCGCCGGTGAAGCCGATGTCCACCAGTTCCGGGCAGGTGATGGTCTGCCAGGAGCGCAGGAAGCCGGGCATGTTGTCGTCGTTGACCCGTGCCGGGTTGACCAGGACCAGTCCGGGGCGCAGCGGCACGATCGTGGAGTCGACGTGCGTGGAGGCGTACAGATTCCGGCAGGGGTGGACGGTGTAGGTGTCGCCGACGGCCGACTGGAGCCATTTCGCGCCGAGTTCGTTGCCGCTGTCGGAGACCAGGTACAGCAGGTCGGTGCCGAAGCGGAGCACGTTGGCCGCGTCGAACACCGGTTCCTGGTCGCGGAGCCGTTCGCCCATGGGCGCGGCCGGCTCGTACATGGCGTCGGTGAGCCGCGGTTTGGGCGCGGAGATCCACCGGCTGCCGCTGGCGAAGTAGTCGAGCAGGATGTCCTTGTACGCCAGGGATTCGAGGAAGCGGGCGCGCAGCGCCATCGGCGTCTCGATGATCGTCTCGCCCACGGAGAGCAGCCCGTCGCGCGGGCAGTAGTCGTGGAAGCCGTCCGTCTGCCAGTCGGGCGTGGTGATCAGGGCGGAGTTGTCGCGCTCCTGCGGACGCCGGACCGTGACGCCGAGCTTGGTCAACTCCTCGCACAGGATGTGGAGTTCCTCTTCGGTCTCCTTGAGGACCCGGTCCGGGTAGGGCCCGGACGGCACCTGGTCCTGGCTCTCGTACTCGCCCGCGTACTCCACGGCGAACACGCTGCGGTCCGCGTCGGGAACCCGGGCGCCCACGGCCGTTCCGACGATGATCTCCTCCAGCGGATCCCACTCGTTGTGCACGCTGACCAGACTCATGGCACTCCTCGATGGCTGTCGGCATGGATAAGGAAAGAGCCCGCGGACAAATCCGCGAACAAACACGGGAACAACCCGGGAACGAAAGGGAGTTGTCCGTCGGGACGTCGGCGGGTGCTCATTCTCGGGAGCCCGCCGGAAAATGGGGCGATGACCTTCGGTGGCCGAAGGGAACTGCGGACGAATCGCGCCGACTGGGTCGGCCGACTCATCTCTCCGCTTCGCGACCGCCCGTTCCGGACGGGTTTTGTGAGCCGCCGTTCAATTCGCGGCGAGCATAGCCAAGTCGGCGCTCCGTCGGCGAGTACGACCGGCGTTCAACCCGCGTTCGACCGGAGAATCTCGGCAGTCGAACGCGAAACTCAGCCGGGAAAAGCCGAATCGGCGGTGCCCGATGGCACCGCCGATTCGTTCTCAGTCGTCCCTCACGGGCCCGGGTCAGCGGTTCTGGAGTGCCTCCGCCATTGCGAGCGAGGACGGGGCGAGCGCGGTGCCGCCGTCCTCGATGTCCCACAATTCGTTCTGCAGCAGCCGCCCGAGCGTCCAGCCGGCCGCGCGCTCGCGGTCCAGTCCGAGGGTTTCGGTGAGCCGGTCGAAGCGGCGCCGGATCACCACCGGGGTGTCGCCCTTGGCGACCACGTCGTCCCACCGGCTGTCCAGGGCGGGCCACAGGTCGAACCCGGGGTCCCCGGCGAGCGGTTCGGGGTCGATGGCGAGCCAGGGCTCACGTTCGGCGGCGAGGACGTTGTCGTAGTGCAGGTCCCAGTGCAGCAACTGGTCGCCGGGCTCGTCGACCAGCTCGGCCACCGCCGACGCCCAGCCCCGCAGCGTCTTGCGGTCCGCCGGGTCGGCCAGCGACCCGACGGCGCCCGGTACTTGCTCCAGCATCTCGGTGGCGATGTCGCCGAGGCCGCGCAGGCCCTGCGGTGCCGGTACGTCGACCAGTCGCGCCAGCAGCTCGGCGAGGATGCCCGTCGCGGTGTCGTCGTCATCGAGCGAGGCCAGGGTGCGGGCGCCGTCCAGCCGCTCCAGCAGCATGGTGCTGCTGTCCGGGTCGTGGTCGAGGAGCCGCACCATGCCGGCGCCGTTCCAGGCGCGCAGGCCGATGAGGGCGGCGGTGGTCTCCTCCCGGGGCTTCTGGAGCTTGACGACCGCGCGGGTGCCGTCCTTGCGTAACACCGGCAGCACCAGCGAGGCTTCCCCGGCCCCGGCCGCACCGTCGCGGACCAGTTCCCACCGGTCCAGGAACCCGGCGGCGAGAGCGGGCAGCCCCGCGATCCAGGCCCTCCCCTCCTCGCCGAATCCCTTGGCGTACGACGCCGCCAGATGTTCCGGGATCTCGATCGCTTTTGACGTGCCCATATCGCATTTCCTTCAACAGAGGTTCGGTGGAGTGAGGTTCGGTGGAGTGAGGTTCGGTCAAGTGGGGGTTCGGTGGAGGTTCGGCCTCCTGCCGCAAGTTACCGGAAATCGGCGGGTTCCCTTTGCCGTCCGGCACGGTGTGTGCCCGCGCGTGGGGGCCGCTACCGTCGCCGCGTTCACAGATCTCCTTGGATCTCCTTGGATCTCCTTAACAAGGGAGTTGAGCGATGACGGCAGCAATTCCGGCCCGGCGAATCGGAGAACGGGGCAATGCGGCACGCCCGGGAAGGCGAAGGCGAAGGCGACGGGCGCGGCGGTGGGGTGCGGTCGCCGCAGCCCTGCTCGCCTCGGTCACCGTGTCCTCGGCGGCGCCCCCGCCCGGAGGGACCGCCGGAGATCCCCGGCCCGCCCCGGATCCCAGACCCTCCCAGGCCCGGAACGTCATCCTCCTCATAGGTGACGGCATGGGTGACTCGGAGATCACCGCCGCGCGGAACTACGCCCTCGGCGCCGGGGGCCGGCTCGCGATGGACCGGCTGCCGATGACGGGCTCGGCCCTGACCTCGGCGGTGGACGAGCGGGGCCGGCCCGACTACGTCACCGACTCCGCCGCCGGTGCCACGGCGTGGGCGACCGGGCGCAAGACGGTCAACGGGCGCGTCTCCCGGACACCGGACACCAATCTGCCGCTGCCCACGCTGCTCGAACTGGCCCGGCGGCAGGGATACGCCACCGGAAGCGTCACCACGGCACCACTGACCGACGCCACGCCCGCGGCGCTCACCGCCCATGTCACCGACCGTTCCTGCGCGGGCCCGGCCGACATGGCCGCCTGCCCGGCGGACACCTGGGCACGCGGCGGGGCGGGTTCCGTCGCGGAGCAGACGGTGGCGCTGCGGCCGGACGTACTCCTCGGCGGCGGGGCCGACGTGTTCGCTCAGGAGGTCAACGAAGGCCCGTTACAAGGCCGTTCGGTGCTGGACCAGGCGCGTTCCGGGGGTTATCAGGTCGTACGCGACCGCGCCGGGCTGCGCGCGGCCCGGCCGGAGGCGCCGGTGCTCGGGCTCTTCGCACCCGAGGCCGTGCCGGTGGAGTGGACGGGGAGTCCGGCTTCCCCGGGCGGCACACCGCCCCAGCGGTGCGTGGAGGGCAATCCGGCACGGCCGGCGGGCACCCCGTCCCTGGTGGAGTCCACCGAGGCGGCCCTGCGCCTGCTGACGGCACGCGGCGATCGGTCCGGCCCCGCGAGCAAGGGGTTCTTCCTCCAGGTCGAGGGTGCCTCGATCGACGACCGGGCCCACGACGCGGATCCGTGCGGCCAGATCGGCGAGACCCTCGCCCTCGACCGTGCCGTGGCCGCCGCGCTCTCCTACGCGCGGCAGTATCCCCGTACTCTCGTCGTCGTCACCGCCGACCACGGGCACGCGGGGCAGATCCTGCCTCTGGAGGCGCGCCCGCCGGGCCTGTCCACGACGCTCGTCACGGACGAGGGATCGCCCATGCTGCTCGGGTACGCGAGTGGCGCCCCGGGCGAGGTGCAGGAACACACGGGGGTGCCGGTGCGGGTCGCCGCGAGCGGGCCGCAGGCGCACCGCGTGCTCGGTGTGCACGAGAACACCGCGCTGTTCGACACGGTGCGCGCGGCGCTCGGTCTTCGCCGGGCGTGAAACGGGTGGGCCCGACGGTATCGGCGATTCCAGCGATTCCAGCGATTTCGGACTCCGGAATACGCCGGCCAAATCCCTTTCCCGTGACCCCGGTTGAAGAATTACGGCACCCCCTTCAACATGGTCCGACGGAAGCGGATCTCCGCCCCTCCCGAAAAGTCCTCGATCGATATGAAGGGTGTGTGCTTTGAGTTCTTTCCAGGAATTACCCCGGTGGCCCCAGCTCTCGGACGGAGATATCGAGGCGGCTGTCGCGGCATTGCGTTCCAACCGCCTGGTGGGGCAGGGCAACCCCGTCGTCGAGGAATTCGAGCGGGCGCTGGCCGCCGGGCAGCAGGTCGAACACGCGGTCGCGGTGTCCACCGGCACCGCCGCGGTCCATCTGGCGCTGCACGCCCTCGATGTCGGCCCGGGCGACGAAGTGATCGTGCCGGCCCACACCTTCATCGGTTCGGCGAGCCCGGTCACCTATCTCGGGGCCCGGCCCGTCTTCGCCGATGTCACCCCCGACACCCACTGTCTGGACCCGGACTCGGTGAAGTCCCTGCTCACCGAGCGGACCAAGGCCATCGTCGTCGTGCACATCAACGGCGTCGCCGCCGACATGGGCGCGCTGGCCGCCGTCGCCGAGCATGTCGGCGTCCCGCTGATCGAGGACATGGCGCAGGCGCTGGGCACCGCCATCGGCGGGCGGCCGGTGGGCGGCTTCGGTGATCTGGCGTGCGTCAGCCTGTTCGAGCAGAAGGTGATCACCTCCGGTGGTGAGGGCGGCGCCGTCCTGACGAACAACCCCGTGTACGCCGAGCGCGTACGGCGGCTGCGCAGCCATGGCGAGGGCCCCATCGAGGGCCGGCCCGGGCTGATCTGGGCCCACGAGGTGGGCTACAACCACCGGTTGACCGCGGTGCAGGCCGCGATCGGCCTCAGCCAGCACTCCCGTCTGGACGAGATGGTCGAGGCCCGCAGGCGCAACGCCCGTTACCTGTCCGAGCGGTTGGCGGACGTCCCGGGTCTCGAACTGCCCGTCGAACCGGAGAACACGGTGCACGCGTTCTGGAAGTACGTGGTGCGAGCGGTCCCCGGGGAGGGGCGACCGCCCGCCGCCGAGATCGCGGCGGCCCTGCGCTCGCGGGGCGTTCCGGTCCTGCTGCGCTATCCGTTCCCGCTGCACAAGCAGCCCGCCTTCGCCGAGCACCAGTCGGTGTCGCTGCCCGTGGCGGAACGGCTGTCACGGGAACTGCTCGCGCTGCCGTCGCACCCCGGCCTCTCGGAGCGGCACCTGGACCACATCGCGGACGAGGTCCGCAAGGCGTTCTCGGCGTGAACCGGCCGAGGTGACCAACGGGCGCCGTGCCCCATGCCCCGTGCCCTGTACCGCGGCCACTGCCGGCCGCACGGGCGGGACTGGTTCGCGGCGCCCTCGCCCCGGCGGGGTCCGGGTGGAACGGTTCGCGGCGCCCTCCCTCTGCGCAGTCCGGGCGGTGCGGCGCGTAAGTCCGGCCGCCGCCCGGTCGCGTCCGGGTCATGTCCGGGTCATGTCCGGGTCACGCACATCTGCCCGGCCACCGTCCGGGTCACGCACGTCCGCCCGGCCACCGTCCGGGTCACGCACGTCCGCCCGGCCACCGTCCGTTGCCACGGCGGCCGTCCGCCCGCGCAGTCGGGCCGCCCATGTGTCGCGTCATCTGGAGAATCAGGAGAGCACATGTCCTCTGTCCCTCTGTCCGTCCCCGCCGGAGGCTCGCCGGCCGTCGATCCAGGACCGCCGCTGCTCCTCGGTACCTCCGCCTTCGGGCAGAACGAGCGGGCGTTTCCGGTGTACGACGCCTACTGGGAGCGCGGTGGCCGCGCCTTCGACACGGCGTGGCTGTACGGGCACGCGTACGGTCCCGGCTGCTGCGAACGCGCCTTCGGCGCCTGGGCGAAGGCGCGTGGCGTGGAGAAGGAGGTGTGGGTGCTGGCGAAGGGCGCGCACACGCCCGAATGTCTGCCGGACCGGGTGGAGGCACAGCTCGCCGAGAGCCTCGACCGCATGGAGAGAGGCGACGCCGCCCTGTACATGCTGCACCGGGACAACCCCGAGGTGCCGGTGGGCGAGTTCGTGAGCGTGCTGGCGGATCTCGTGGAGCGCGGTTCGATCGGTGCGTACGGGATGTCGAACTGGTCTCTCGACCGGCTTCAGGAGGCCGTCCTCTACGCCCGGGAGCACGGTCTTCCGGCACCGGCGGGCGTGAGCAACCAGTTCAGCCTGATCGACATGGTGCGCCCCATCTACCCGGGGACGGTGGGCGCCCATGACGCCCGCTGGCGGTCCTGGCTCACCGACAACAAGGTGACGCTGTACCCGTGGGCGAGTCAGGGGCGCGGGGCGCACGCCCTGGCGGACCCCGCCGAACTGGCCGCGAGTCCCCTCGCGGAGAGCTGGTACAGCGAGCCGAACACGGAGCGGCTGCGCCGGGCGCGGACACTCGCGGAGCACCAGGGCATCTCGTCGACCGGGATCGCGCTCGCCTGGACGCTGTCCCAGCCCTTCCCGGTCGTCGCGCTGATCGGGCCGCGCCGGCCGGACGAGGTGTACGACTCGATGGCGGCGGCCGGGCACCGGCTCACCGAGGCGGAGTGCGAGTGGCTGGAGCACGGTACGGGGGCGCCTCCCGGCGTGTGACCGGTCGCCCCGTGGAACGGGTCGGGGCGGGGCAGCGATGGTCTCCGCTGCCCCGCCCCTCCGTCTTCCCGGACACCCTCCCCCGGGCCCGGGGTCGCCCTCGGCGGGAGCGCCGCCCTGCTCCAGGACGTCGCCCGCGCCCTCGCCGGGCGCCCCGGCCGGGGCGCCGACCGCGCGGCCGTCGTCACGGCATCACGGTCTCGCCGCCGTCCGCGCCCAGCACGACGGCCTCGCTCTCCTCGGCCCGGCCCGGCGCGGCTCGCGACTCACCGCTCNNNTCTTGGCGCCTCTTGGCGCCTTGCGGTGTGAGTGGCCTCATTCACCGCGTTCCGGTGAGCCGCGCGCCGGCCGTCCCGTGGGGTACGGCTCCCGGGGCGCGCGGCGGCCGGCCTGCCGTCGGGGCCATGCCCGGCCCCGAACCGCGCCGATGCGCCGGTACGGAAGGACGGCGGTACGGAAGGAAGGCAGTACGGAAGGAAGGCAGTACGGCAGTACGGCGCTTACCGCACTGATCTGCGGACTCCGGGCGCCTCGATCC
>NZ_LIQQ01000455.1 GCF_001418565.1 Streptomyces graminilatus
GCCCTGGCCCGCCTGGGGAATGTGGGGGACGCGTGGGGGGAATCGCGCGGGACATGACGCGGCCCGGCTCCGGCGGGGAGGTGCCGGAGCCGGGCCGCGGAAGGGGTCAGGCTGCCTGGGCCGTGGGGCCGGTGCGGCCGTCGCGCACGGGCGCGCTGACCTCGTGCAGGAAGGTCGCGACCTCCTTGTACGAGGCCCAGAAGCCGACCTCGTGGTACGGCATCCCGCGCTCCGCGCAGTACTCGCGGGTGAGTTCACGGGCCCGGGCGAGGTTCTTCTGCGGCATCGTCGGGAACAGGTGGTGCTCGACCTGGTAGTTGAGCCCGCCGTACAGGAAGTCGATGAGCAGGGACGGCCGGATGTTGCGGGAGGTCAGCACCTGGCGGGCCAGCCAGTCGAGGCTCTCCTCCTCGCCGTCGCGCAGCTCCATGCCCTTGTGGTTCGGGGCGAACATCATGCCGAAGTACACGCCCAGGGTGGCCTGCTGCACCAGGACGAAGGCGATCGCGAGCAGCGGCGGCAGGAACGTGAACACGAGCGTCAGATAGATCGCCGTGCGCGCCAGCAGCAGCGTCGCCTCCAGCACCGGGTGGGGCACCTCGCGGCGGGCGATCATCTGCACGGCCGTCTTCGACATCTTGTACGACTCCAGCACCAGCAGCAGGAAGAACAGCACGCTCTGGTAGCGGACGACCAGCCGCTGGCGGCCCTTGCGGCTCGGGTACTGCTTCATGTCGAAGATGACGGTGCGCCGGGCGATGTCCGGGTCCATGTCCAGGTGGTTGGGGTGCGAGTGGTGCCGGTTGTGGTGGTTGACCCACCAGCCGTAGCTGATCCCGTTGACCAGGTTTCCATGGATGTAGCCGACGATGTCGGCGGGGCGGCGCCTGCGGAACATGGACTTGTGGCCGGCGTCGTGCCACATGAACGCGCTCTGGCCGCCGCTGAAGCCCAACCATACGGCGACGAGCAGTTGGAGCCAGGAGTCGCCGACGGTGAAGAAGGCGAAGAGGCCGGCCGCGAAGATGGCGGCGTTCAGCGTCAGCCGGAAGAAGTAGTAGCCGGGGGCGAGATCCAGCAGACCTTCCGCCTTTACGCGCTGGAGCAGTTCGGCGAAGGTCGCCGACGCTCCCGCGCCCCGCTCGCTCCGATGTCGCGACAAGCCTTCGTCATAAGGAGGATTCATGCTTGGGGTCCCCTCGCGCGAGATGGTCCGTCGGGTGGGACGGGTGGAGTTCCAGTCTCAGTGGGGCGCCTGATAAGCAACTGACTGTGCTCTGACGAATTCTTCCCCATGGCGATCAGGGGCATATCAGCGGGATGTCAGAGGGATCCGGCAGAGTTGTACTCGTGAACGGCGCCGGACAGCGAAAGCGAACCGGAACCGGGATCGATGGAGAGGTGCCCGGAGTGGT
>NZ_LIQQ01000456.1 GCF_001418565.1 Streptomyces graminilatus
CCACCCCGCCGACCAGCAGTCCCGCCCGCCGGCACGCAGCAGGGGACCAGGCCCCACCTGGTCCTCGTACGCGGCTCCAACCCCCAAGGCAGAGCCGGGCGGTGAACAACCCTCGCTCGGCCGCACCATGGCGCTCACCAGCGACAGCGACGAGCCAGTACCTGTTCCCGAAGCCGCGGGGCCCTGCCCCGGACGAGACTGACCGGTCACGGATCACCCGGCCGTGACGAAGGCTTCGGTGACCCGATGTCAGCCGTCCCGCCGCTCGGCACACAGTGCAGCGCCGGTCGCCGGGCTTGACGCGGCGTCCGGGACTCGACTGTGGATGCGCGCCCCCGCCGCAGTGGCCGCAGGCAAGGTCTCCCGCGGCCCGTACCGAGCTCCCTACCCGTACGTGCTGGCGCAGCGGCACACGGACTTCACCCGACGGGTACGCCCTGTCGGCGGTCGAGGTCAAGAGGGCCGACTCGGCCCGGGGCACCCCCTTGACCCGCAGGTCACAGACCAGTCGGCGATTTCCGCCGCCCAGCTGTCACACCGCCGGATTTTCCAGCACCCGTAGGAACCGAAGGACCTGATCCTTCGCATCCGCCCGAGGCCACCGGCCAGTCAGACCCCACAAGCCGCGCCCCGCATGGGGGCGCCGCCACGACCCAGCGCACCGCGATCGCCGCCCAGCGGCGCCGGTGCGCCAGGAGAAGCGTGCCCAGCACAGCCGCCGTACCCCGGCCCGCAGCCCCGCCCCCGGCAGGAACGGCCACGCGCACTCCGCGCCGCCAGCGCGTGAAGGTGCCCCTGCGCCTGATCACCACATCGCACTACGCCGACATCGCGGTGAGCGTGTACGTGAAGATCGGAGCGCTGGCGTCACGGCCGGAGGGATGCACGGCTGCCACCGCGACGATCGCCGACTACCTGGGGCTGTCCAAGGCCTCCGTCGAGCGCGGCATGACCCAGTTGACCCGTCCCGGTCCCGACGGCGTCGTCGAGCTGTCCTCGGTGCGCCGCTCTCTGCCCGGCGGCTGCGGAACATCCGCGGTGCGCCGCACCCGGCCGCTCACCACGGCAGAACGCTTCGTGTGGATCCCGGTGGCTGCCGCCGAAGACCTCACTCCGCGGCAGCTGCGAGCGTACGCGCTCATCGCGTACGCGCAGGTCCAGGGGATCCCGCTGGCCGAGTCCGAGATCGCGGGGGCGCTTCACCATCACAGCGGGCGCAGGGCCGGCCAGCCGCTGACGGTCGCGGCGGCTGGCGAGATCGTCGATGCCCTGGAGGCCGCGCGGTGGGTCACTGTCGAGCGCCGGGCCGGCGCACACGGCCGCCACGGGTACATCGCCCACGACATCCCGCCGGACGTCTCCTCCACAGCTCCCCGTGGCCAGTGCTCCGGAGCAGGATCGACCTCTGGTGTTGATGAGGGATCGGGTTCGTCGGCTGATGCGGGATCGCTCGCGAACAAGGAAGTACCTAGAACTGACCGACCTGAAGACGAACGCGCGCTCCCCTCACCCGCCGTAGGCGAAGTACAGGTGGGTGAAGGTGTGCAAGACCGCGCTGTCCAGCCTCCGCGCACCGGGGCCGAGGGCGGGCTCGCGCTGCGCGCGGATGACCACCAGACCCCCTTGACCACCCCAGCCGACACCCCCTTGATCAGTCGGGAACGGAGCTACTTCGGGCCTCAGCTCACCGTCAGCGCGCGCGTCCACGCCGTCCTCAAACCGGTGGAGTGGCTCTATCGGCAGGCCACCGTCTACGTTCAGCGCCGCATCGCCCGCGAAGTCGGCCGTCAACTGCGCTCGGGGATCGACGACACCCGGCTCCAACACCGGCTGACCTCCCGGTATGCCCGCACCATGAACCACGACATCAAGGACCCCGGCCGGTGGATCCTCGGTGTCGGCCTGCCTCACTGGGGCTGCGGGATCCACGACTGTGAAGCCGGCGTGCTGTGGGGCAGCGGCCACCGCTGCTCGGTGTGCGAGGAGATCGTCCAGGATCGCCACCGTGATGAGCGGGCGGTAGAACCTGATGAGCCTCAGCACGGTGTTCGCCGCTTCAGCGCGCGCGGCATCGAGGCGGCCGGTGAGGCATGGCCGCTGGCCGCACCGTCTGCCCCCCGCGGCCAGTGCCGCGGTTGCGGGTGCCGCATCCTGCAGGTGAGGCAGGCGCTCGAGGATGGACTGTGCAAGCCGTGCCGCGCCGAGAAGGAAGGCGTGCTCACCATCGTGGGAGCCGGTGCGCGGCAGGTCACAGCGTGCGGTGGTTGGGACGGCAACGGATGCCCGCGCCCCGCTCTGGGTACGGCCGGCCTGTGCGTCCGGTGCCGTGCCCGGCGGCATCAGCGCGCTGCAGCGTGACCTGTCCTGCAGGGGCGAGGTACTACGGGGCGGGTGGTGACCTGTGGGTTGGCGACGACGTTCACTACCCGTCGTTCGTCCAGCTGCATTGCAGACGTCGGTCCGGGGCGGGTCGTCTCGACCTCAGGCGAGAGCCGTACGAGGCGCTGCTGTCTCCCCCTTGACCAGTACGCGAGCGAGATCCGTTTCTCCTGGACCAGTCGGTCGGTCCAGGAGAAACAACGGTTCGGTCGAATCGAGTGGAGTCGCAGTAGTTTCTCGTGGTCGGTCTGGCTAAGGAGCCGGGTCGCCATCCGTTCCCGAGCCTTCGTCATCGTCTCTCGCGGGACAGTGACGTTCATCGGAGGCACGGTCGGAGCCTCCTGCGTGGGTGCACCGGATGCGGGTGCCCGATGAGGGTCGGTGACATCGGCGCTCGGTACGGCGATGAATCACATCCGATGTCGGTTGCAGCGTCATCGCGATGAACGGCATTCACGCGGCGAGGCGCTGCTCGGCGCTGGCGCCGAATCCTCTCCCCTCACTCGATGCAATGAGGCGATGAACGGCATCGGCGGCCCGGTGAGTTTCATCGGGCGCTTCGTACGAAGCGATGCGCCGTGACGCGGTGGCCTCAGTCGCCAAGGCCGACGTCGCCCCTCGCCTGTCTCTTCCTGGCGGGCCCCGTGGACCTGGCCGACTGCGGCAGCGTGAGCGCCGCTGGCCGAGCGGTCGGCCCGCTCCCGGCCCGGTCGGCACCCCTTGACCACTGCCGACGCCTGCCCCTTGACCAGCACACGAGAACGGCACGTTTCCCCTGGACCAGACCCCCGGTCCAGGGGAAACGTGCGTCTCGGCGAGCGGGAGCAGGGCGCCGCCTCGGAACGGCCAGCCACTGACGCGCGGCCGGGTTACCCGGGATACCCACGGCTGATGGTCCGGGATGCGCACGCGGGAGGACAGCGACGGGGTCTTCGGTCCGTGACGAATCACGGGCCCGGGAAGATCCGGAGACCTGCGGCATCCGAGCACCCCCGCGAGCCCGAGTGAACCGGCGGGGAGCAGCGTCCCCTTCATTGCCTCCGCAACTCCGATGACGATGAGTGGGGAACATTCATCGGATTCGGATGCTCCGCATCAAGGCGCGTACATCCGATGCCACGTCTTCACCGTGAAGGGACGGCTCCCGTGCGCGGCCGATGAACCGCATCCGATGATTCATCCCCCTTCGCTCATCGCATCGGACTGGCGCGCACGATGAGCCGGCCCACGGCATGCCGCACTCGTCCGCGGTGTCACCGCCTCCCCTTTGTCCCGGCCCTTGTCCACGTCTCCTCGCCCCTTGACCTCCGTCCCCTTGTCCAGGCCGCCGACCGTCCCGTTCCCGCCGGTTTCACCTGGACCGCGCCTCAGCGGCTGCGTCGTCAGACCGCGGCCAAGGGGGTGGTCGGGAGCGTGAGCGCCATCCAGACCGGATGACGCGAAGGGACGGACACGGACGTGGCCACCACCAAGAACATCCAGGTGCTCGACTCCTCCGAGTCCGTGCTCCGCTACACCACCATCAGCTCGATGAACCGCGACTGGGACGTGCTCTGCGCGGACCTGCGCGCCGCCGATCACGTCGCCCAGTGGGCGCAGGAGCACCCGGAGCTTGCCGGTGCCGCGGGCCCGCAGGACGTGGTCGACACGATCGCCGACTACCACCGCCGACGTGATGCCGACAGCCACGATCGCGTGATGCGCCTGCTCGTCGAACGCGCGGCCATCGGTGGCTTCGACGGACAGATCGCCTGGCGCATCGCCGTGCGCATCCTGCTGCCAAAGGCGATCTTGATGGCCAAGACGCAGCGGCGGACCGGGCTGGCGTGGGACGACGTGTGCGCGGCGGTGTTCGGGGCGGCCTTCGAAGTGGTGCGCACCTATCCCCTGGAGCGGCGCCCTCAGCGCATCTACAACAACCTCGCGCTGGACACCCTGGCGCTGGCCCGCCGCACGCTCGCCTCCTACGTCGATCAGGCGGACGAGGTCCACGAGCTCGCTGCCACGGTCGCGCCGCTCGCCGAGGCCGAGGACCACGCGCGCTTCGCCCACGTGGTGGCGAGCGAGGACCCGGACACGCCACACGACACGGCCGAGCTCGCCGATCTGCTGCTGCGGGCAGCGCAGCTGGAACTCGTCGACGCCGATGAACCCGCCCTGTGCCGTCACGAAGCCCGGACCGAGGTGCTCGACCTGCTGCTGTGGGCGGTGGAGATCGGGGCGCTGAAGGTGATCGAAGCCCAGCGCATCGCCCGCTACTACCTGTCCGCTTCCACCCGCCCGGACCAGCAGTACATGACCACCCGGGTCATGGGCCACGAAGGCGCCCTGCTGCGGCAGCACGCCAGCCGCGCCGTCCGGACGCTGCGCACGAAGACGGATCTCTCCCAGTACCCCGCCGCCGCCTGAACGGCTCCCTGTCGCGGCAGTCGTCGAAGCCGCCCGAAAAGGCCCGGGACGAAGTGTCACACCGCGCCTGACCTCGACACCTGTAGCAACCGAGAGCCCAGCAGCCCCTCCAGCCCCGACCTCCGATCTCGATTCCCGGGAGAACCGACGTGACCACGACTTCGTCCCCACCCCGCACCGGCCGGCACCTCCTCGACGTCGACGAAGCGCGGGTCGCACGGGCCTCGCGGCGCCTGACACAGATCGCCGCCGCCCTGGTGAGCAGGCCGATGGACCGCCAGCTCCACGCCCAGATGCGGACCTTCCTCGACAAGGAGTCGGAGCCGGCTCTCGCGTCGTGGGACGTCCTGCTGGCTCGTACCCCGGACGAACTCAAGGAGCGCATCTCGACGGTGCTGACCGCTCAGGCCGTGCGGAGTGCCTCGTGAAGCGCCGGCGCCGTAAGCGCAGGGCGGACAAGCAGCAGCTCGTCGAGACCGCTGGGGCGGAGGCATGGGACGAGGACGCCGCACCGCCTAGGCAGCACGCGGCGGAGGATCCGGACGAAACCGGGTGGAAGACGAGCACCGCGCACATGTCCGGGATCGCCCGCCTGACCCGCATCGGCGTGTGGGCGCTGGTCACCTCCGGTCCCGTCATCGGCGTACTCGCTCTTACCGGGTCCTCGACTCCGGCGCAGGGGGCCGCCAAGTCGGTGGTCGTGTCCACGCCGGCGTCGGCAACCGGACCGGCCGGCTTCGCCAGCTTGTTCGTCGCCGCCTACCTCGACGCCGGGCAGGGCACCGAGCGGGACCTCACTCCCTACTACTCCGGGTCCGTCGTGCTGTCGGCCAAGCCCGGGGCCCGGGAAGCCACCCGGTCCACCGTGATCGCCTCCCGCGAGGTCCAGCCCGGCTACTGGTCGATCACCGTGGCGGCCGACGTCACCGCCAAGAACGACGCGGGCAAGGCGACCCGTCTCGGCGTCCAGTACTTCCGGGTCGGCGTCCAGGCGACCGGGCCGGCGTCCGCCGGGGGCACCTCGACGTCCGATGCAGCGGTGGCCGGCTACGCGGCGACGTCACTGCCGGCGCAGGTGGCCGCGCCGGCGTCGCTCAAGCCCGGCGCCCTGGTGTACGAGTCCGACCGCGGTACGAGCAGCACCGATCCGGCGGTCGAGACGGCGAAGGGGTTCCTGTCCGCTTACCTCACCGGGACGGCCGAGCTCGACCGTTACACCTCCCCCGGCGTGCGCCTGCAGGCCATCACGCCCGCCCCGTACTCCACGGTCAAGGTCACTGGTGTTCAGGACGACTCCAGCGGCTCCGAGCAGCAGAAGGTGCCAGCCGACGGCACGGAGCTTCACCAGCTGGTGAACGTCGATGCCGCGGACTCGGCGGGCAACACGGTCTCGCTGAGCTACGCGCTCACCCTCAAGTCCCGCGCGGGCCGCTGGGAAGTCGACTCCGTCGACGACGCCCCGGCCATCCGCGCGAGCAGTGCGCCCTCGACGACGGCGCGCACCCCCGCAGATTCCGACGCCGCGGCGGCCACGCCGTCGATCTCCTGAACAAGAAGAGGAAACGTTCATGCACGCGCTCTCAAACCCGGACCACGTCGTCCTCGCCGGCGACATCATGGACTGGGCCAGCCTCAAGCTCGGGCAGGTCCGCACCCTGGTTCTCACCGGGGCCGGCGTGATGGCGATCATCGCCGTACTGACCGCCTGGTGGAAGACCCGGTCCTGGGTCGCCGTCCTGGTCTCCTTCGTCCTGGCCGCCCTCGTGCTGTGGGGCATCAGCAATCTCGCGATCCTCAAGACCAAGGTCGGATCCGAGATCGACGACACCGCGGCCTCGGTCTCCGCCGTCCACGGCGCCGATGAGGCCCCCGTACTGACGGGTGAGGGCTGGCGGGTCTCGTGAGTGCCTCGGAGGAAGAGCTGATCGGGCGCTCGTACACGCGCGCCCGCAAGCACCCCCTGGTCATCGGCAAGCTCCCGGGAGCCGGCCGGCTCCC
>NZ_LIQQ01000457.1 GCF_001418565.1 Streptomyces graminilatus
TCCCCGTCCCCATCCCCGTCCCCGTTCTCATCTCTTCGACTCCAGGTGCTTGCGGTGCAGCCACTTCGGCAGTCCCGGCGCCTCCAGGAAGCCCTCCGCGCGCGCGGCGGCGATGCCGATGCGCGGCAGGTCCGCGCTCTTCTCGAAGAGCAGGAACCTGGGCTCCCAGATGGGCCGGTACTTCGCGTTGGCGCGGTACAGCGACTCGATCTGCCACCAGCGGGAGAAGAAGCTGAGGAGCGAGCGCCACAGCCGCAGCACCGGCCCCGCGCCGATGCGCCCGCCACGCTCGAAGACGGAACGGAACATCGCGAAGTTGAGTGAGACCTGAGTGATCCTGATCTCCCGTGCGCGCTGGAGGAGTTCGATCACCATGAACTCCATCAGTCCGTTGTCGGAGTCGCGGTCGCGCCGCATGAGGTCGAGCGAGAGGCCGTTCGGCCCCCAGGGCACGAAGGACAGCACCGCCCTCAACTCCCCTTCGCCGTCCGAGCATTCGAGCATCACGCACTGCCCGTCCGCCGGGTCGCCGAGCCGCCCGAGCGCCATGCTGAAGCCGCGCTCGGTGGCACCGTCCCGCCAGTCGTCGGCGCGCTGGAGGAGGTACGCCATCTCGTCGGCCGGGATGTCCGCGTGGCGGCGGACCCGCACGGTGTACCCGGCCCGCCTGACCCGGTTGTAGGCCTGCCGGACGGTCCGCATGGCCCGCCCCTCCAGGGTGAACTCGGCGGTCTCGACGATGGCCTCGTCGCCGAGTTCGAGGGCGTCCAGGCCGTGCCGCGCGTACACCGTGCCGGCCTCCTCGCTCGCCCCCATCACGGCCGGGATCCAGCCGTGGGCGCGGGCCTCGGCGAGCCACGGTTCGATGGCGCCGGGCCACGCCTCCGGGTCGCCGATCGGATCACCGGCGGCCAGCGAGACCCCGCCCAGGGCGCGGTAGGCGACGGCGGCCTTGCCGGTGGGGGACCAGACGACGCTCTTCTCGCGGCGCAGCGCGAAGTAGCCGAGGGAGTCGCGGTCGCCGTTGCGGTCGAGGAGGGCGCGCAGCCGGGCCTCGTCCTCCTCGGTGAGCGCCTCGACGGCGCGGCGGGAGCGGAAGGCGGCGTAGAGGACGGCGAGGATCAGCAGCGTACTGGTGACGTTGATGGTGATGTCGACCCAGTTGGGCGTGGAGATCCCCGCCACGCCCGAGTCGTCGGCGGCGACGGAGATCAGCCGCAGCGTGCCGTACCTCCAGCGTTCCAGGAACGTCGAACGGTGGCTGTCGTGCGCCTGGTTGGTGACCGTGACGAGGAGCGCGGCGAAGAGCGAGGAGACGAGCAGACCGCCGACCGCGACGGCGGCGGCGAGCTTCGGGTTGGACCGGTCGCCCTTGGCGTAGAACTCCCGCTTCCCGACGACGAGCGAGGCGACGAAGGCGGCCGTGAGAACGATCGAGATCCAGTTCTGCGCGTGCTGACGGATGTCCGCGAAGGACATGGCGAGCGCGAACAGCAGCAGGAACAGCGAGCTGATCACGATGTTCAGGATCCAGGCGGCCCGCTTGCGGCGGCGCATGGTGATCGCGAGGAACATCGTGAACACACCGGAGGCGAAGCCGGCGGTCAGCAGGTACGGCGTGAAGAAGTTCTCCTCGTTGTGCCGCCGCACGTCGTTCCCGAAGGAGACCCATACCGCGCTGAGCAGGTTGACGAAGGTGACAACCCGTAGATACCAGACGGCGAACGCGGCGGCGCGCCGCGAGGCGGTGGTGCTGGCACGTGGCTGAACGGTCGGCGTGAGCCTGGGGTCTCCCATGGAAAGCGATCATATGGGGGCATGTGGCGCAACATGCCCCCGCGCGTTCTCAAGTGGTCAGAGGGCCTCCGGTTCCTCCGGCTCCTCCGCGTCCTCCGACTTGGACACCTCGGGCACTTCGGTCACGTCGGGCGTCTCGGGGGCCTCCGGCAGCTCCGCCGCCAGTGCCGCAGCGGCCTGGACCATGGGGAGGGCCAGCAGCGCCCCGGCCCCCTCGCCGACGGTCACCCCGTGGTCGAGCAGCGGCTCCAGCGCCATCCGGTCCAGCGCCTTCGCCTGGGCCGGTTCCCCGCTGTTGTGCCCGGCCAGCCACCAGTCCGGCGCCCGGAAGGCGACCCGCTGGCCGACCAGCGCGCAGGCGGCCGACACCACACCGTCCAGGATGACCGGCATCTTGCGCACCGCGCTCTGGAGCAGGAACCCGGTCATCGCGGCGAGGTCGGCGCCGCCCACCGTCGCCAGCAACTGCAACTGGTCGCCGAGCACCGGCCGGGCCCGCCGCAGCGCGTCCCGGATCGCGGCGCACTTGCGCATCCACGCCAGGTCGTCGATCGGCAGCCCGCCCCGCCCGGTGACGACGGACGCGTCCGTCCCGCACAACGCGGCCACCAGCACCGACGCGGCCGTGGTCCCGCCCACGCTCACATCGCCGAGCACCACCAGATCCGTACCGGAGTCGGCTTCCTCGTCGGCCACGGCGACCCCCGCGAGGAAGGCGGCCTCCGCCTCCTCCAGGGTCAGCGCGTCCTCGACGTCGATCCGCCCGCTGCCGCGCCGCGTCCGGTGCCCCGCGACCTCGGCGGGCAGCGTGTCCGGCTCGCAGTCCAGCGCCATGTCGACGACACGTACGGGCACACCGAGCCGCCGGGCGAGCACGGCGACGGGGCTGGAGCCGTCCAGCACGGCCCGCACGGACCGTTCGGCGGTACCGGCGGGGCGCGCCGACACACCCTGCCCGGCGATCCCGTGATCCCCCGCGAACAGCACGACACGTGGCCGTTCCACCGTCCGGACCGGCACGGAGGACTGCGCCGCCGCCAGCCATTCGCCCAGTTCGTCGAGGCGCCCGAGCGACCCGGGCGGCACGATCCGGCGCTCCCGGCGCGCCTCCGCGTCGCGGCGCACACCGCCGTCGGGGCGCTCGATCAGGTCGGTGAAGTCGTCGAGATTAAGCGAGCTCATTCGCCGAACAGTACCGGCAGCGGTCGAACAGGGTGCCGTCACGTTGGAGCCATGTCATTGCACCCGGGATCGCGATCCCCTACGTAACGTTTTGACACGTAATGTCGTACGCCGTCCTGGTGCACCGCTTCAGCAGGAGCCGCCCATGTCCCCCGCCCCCAAGGCGCCCGCCCCGCAGGAGACCGGGGCCGACGGGTTCCACGAACCGCGCCGCGAGGACTGCCCCTGGTGCGGTTCCCGGCGGTTGCGCACCCGTCTGCGCACCTCGGACCACCGGCGGCGCGGGCCGGGCACCTTCGTCGTCGACGAGTGCCGCGACTGCGCCCACGCCTTCCAGAACCCGCGCCTGGCGGCGGAGGGCCTCGCCTTCTACCACCAGGACCTGCCCGAGGTCCCCCACCCGGCCT
>NZ_LIQQ01000458.1 GCF_001418565.1 Streptomyces graminilatus
GCGCCCACCCGTGCCGCCCCAGCGGCACGACTGCCCGCAGGCTGGGGCGGCCACGCATGCCCGCAGGGTGGGTGGCGCGCATGCCCGCAGCGTGGGGCGGCGCGCATGCCCGCAGGGTGGGGGAGTGGTACGCCCTGGACCGGGAGTAGGCGGGACGGGCCCCTGTGGAGCAGCCATGGGGGCAGCAGTGTCAGGGGGTCCAGGTAGGTGTCGCCTCTCAGCAGGCCCCAGTGCACGCACGTCGTCGCGCAGTGGCCGGCTACGGGCTCCACCGTGCCCACCACCTCGCCCGCCGTCACCTCCGTTCCCTTCTCCACTGCCGGTGTCACCGGTTCGTAGGTCGTGCGCAGGGGCGGAGTGCCCGTGCCCGTGAGCTCCAGCGAGACGACACCCCTCCCGGCCACACGGCCCGCGAAGTGCACCCGGCCCGGTGCCACCGCCCGGACCGGGGCGCCGGCGGCTGCCCCCAGGTCCACGCCCCGGTGGCCCCTGGCGTAGGGCGTCGCGGGCGGTTCCCAGGCCCGCAGGACCAGCGGGCGGATCCCGACGGGCCAGGTCCGGGCGACCGCGGGGGCAGGCGGCGCGTCCGGAACGGGCGGGGGCGCCCCGGCTCCCCGTGCCGCCGACGCGGTCAGGGCCAGCAGCAGTCCCACGGCCCAGCACACTCCTCGTTTCGCTCGCATGGCGGGAGAATGGCGTGATTCAGGACGGTCTGCATGGGGCTGTGGACAACTGACCGATTGTGGATATCGGCGTCACCCGGGGCCCCGCGGGTCCCGTACACTTCCTTTGGCGATCCGGGTCACCGGGTCGACTTCGCACGCCCCGACATCCGGCCCTGTACAGGGCGGGTGTCAACGCCTCTCGGTCCCTCGTGGCAAGGCGTATTCGGGCGTCAGGCGTGGGTGCCGTCCGGCACTCGCGGCACAACCGAGAAACACAAGGAGAACGGCCATGGCCGTCGTCACGATGCGGGAGCTGCTGGAAAGCGGCGTCCACTTCGGTCACCAGACCCGTCGTTGGAACCCGAAGATGAAGCGCTTCATCTTCACGGAGCGCAACGGCATCTACATCATCGACCTGCTCCAGTCGCTGTCGTACATCGACCGCGCCTACGAGTTCGTCAAGGAGACCGTCGCCCACGGCGGCACGGTCATGTTCGTCGGCACGAAGAAGCAGGCGCAGGAGGCGATCGCCGAGCAGGCGACCCGCGTCGGCATGCCCTACGTCAACCAGCGCTGGCTGGGCGGCATGCTCACCAACTTCTCGACCGTCTACAAGCGTCTGCAGCGCCTCAAGGAGCTTGAGCAGATCGACTTCGAGGACGTCGCCGCGTCCGGTCTCACCAAGAAGGAGCTTCTCGTGCTCTCGCGCGAGAAGGCCAAGCTGGAGAAGACCCTCGGTGGTATCCGCGAGATGTCCAAGGTCCCCAGCGCCGTCTGGATCGTGGACACCAAGAAGGAGCACATCGCGGTCGGTGAGGCCCGGAAGCTCAACATTCCGGTCGTCGCCATCCTCGACACGAACTGCGACCCCGACGAGGTCGACTACAAGATCCCGGGCAACGACGACGCGATCCGTTCCGTCACGCTGCTCACCCGCGTGATCGCCGACGCTGTCGCCGAGGGCCTCATCTCCCGTTCCGGCGTCAACACCGGTGACAAGGGCGAGAAGGTTGTCGCCGAGCCCCTCGCCGCCTGGGAGCGCGACCTCCTCGAGGGCGAGAAGAAGGCCGACGACGCCGAGGCGCCCGCCGCCGAGGCCGCTGCCGAGGCTCCGGTCGAGGCCGCTGCCGAGACCGAGGTCACCGCTGAGGCCCCCGCCGCCGAGGCTCCGGCCGAGGCTGCCGAGCAGGCCTGACCCTCACCCCTTCGGGTTGTCGACGGCGGGGGCACCTCCATCGGGCCCCCGCCGTTCGATCCGCAGATCTTTCAGACTTCGAGAGAGACTCCGAGAATCATGGCGAACTACACCGCCGCCGACGTCAAGAAGCTCCGTGAGCTCACCGGCGCCGGCATGATGGACTGCAAGAAGGCGCTGGACGAGGCCGAGGGCGATGTCGACAAGGCCGTAGAGGCCCTGCGCATCAAGGGCCAGAAGGGCGTCGCCAAGCGCGAGGGCCGTTCCGCCGAGAACGGCGCGGTCGTCTCGATCATCGCCGACGACAACACCTCCGGTGTTCTCGTCGAGCTGAAGTGCGAGACGGACTTCGTCGCCAAGGGCGAGAAGTTCCAGGCCGCGGCCACCGCGCTCGCCGAGCACGTCGCCAAGACCTCCCCGGCCGACCTGGAGGCGCTGCTCGCCTCCGAGATCGAGGTCGGCAAGACGGTCCAGGCGTACGTCGACGAGGCCAACGCCAACCTGGGCGAGAAGATCGTCCTCGACCGCTTCGCGCAGTACGCCGACGGTTTCGTGCTGGCGTACATGCACCGCACGATGCCCGACCTGCCCCCGCAGATCGGTGTCCTCGTCGAGCTGGACAAGCCCAACGCCGAGGTCGCCAAGGGCATCGCCCAGCACATCGCCGCCTTCGCGCCGAAGTACCTCTCCAAGGAGGACGTGCCGGCCGAGGTCGTCGAGACCGAGCGCCGCGTCGCCGAGGAGACCACGCGCGCGGAGGGCAAGCCCGAGGCCGCCCTGCCGAAGATCGTCGAGGGACGCATCAACGGCTTCTTCAAGGACGCCACGCTGCTCGGCCAGCCGTACGCGCTGGACAACAAGAAGTCCGTCCAGAAGGTTCTGGACGAGGCCGGTGTCACCCTGAAGCGCTTCACGCGCATCAAGGTCGGCATCTGAGTCCGTACCGCGATCGACGCGCGGCCCGCGCAGGGATACCTATAGGGTCGACGGCAGTCGCGCGCGTACGCCGTCACGCACGCGCGCGTGGCGGACGACAGCAGATCTGACGAGGAGGCCATTGCCGAGCATGGGATGCGATCGACACCCCACCGGCAGTGGCCTCCTTCGTATGTGTGACACGTGAAGAGGCGAGATTCTCCATGACCACCAAGGCCCAGAAGAGCGACGACGGCAAAGTACGCGGCAGGTTCATGCTGAAGTTGTCCGGAGAGGCCTTCTCCGGTGGCGGGGGCCTGGGCGTCGACCCCGACGTGGTGCACAAGATCGCCCGTGAGATCGCGGCCGTCGTGCGCGACGGCTCCGAGATCGCCGTCGTCATCGGCGGCGGCAACTTCTTTCGCGGCGCGGAACTCCAGCAGCGCGGCATGGACCGCGCCCGCTCGGACTACATGGGCATGCTCGGCACCGTCATGAACTGCCTCGCCCTCCAGGACTTCCTGGAGAAGGAGGGCATCGACAGCCGGGTCCAGACCGCCATCACCATGGGACAGGTCGCCGAACCGTACATCCCGCTGCGTGCCGTACGACACCTGGAGAAGGGCCGTGTGGTCATCTTCGGTGCCGGTATGGGCATGCCGTACTTCTCCACCGACACGACCGCCGCGCAGCGCGCCCTGGAGATCGACGCCGAGGCGCTGCTGATGGGCAAGAACGGCGTGGACGGGGTCTACGACTCCGACCCGAAGACCAACCCCGCGGCCGTCAAGTACGACTCGCTCGGCTACGGCGAGGTCATCACCCGGGACCTCAAGGTCGCCGACATGACCGCCATCACGCTGTGCCGTGACAACAAGCTCCCGATCCTCGTCTTCGAGCTTCTGGCCGAGGGCAATATCGCGCGGGCCGTCCGGGGTGAGAAGATCGGCACACTCGTCGGTGAACAGGGCAGCCGGGACTGACCCGGCATCGCCCCCGCCCGGGAACGGACCCCGAGCGGGGACGGACCTGAGTGGGGGATGGACAATGTCCTGCCGGTCGGGAACCGTGCAGGAAGAAGACGCGACGCAGCCGGCCGCCGTCCCGGACCGAGAACAGCAGCCGGGGCTACTCAAGACACGCAGGAGCAAGTGGTGATCGAAGAGACCCTCCTCGAAGCCGAGGAGAAGATGGAGAAGGCCGTCGTTGTCGCCAAGGAGGACTTCGCCGCGATCCGCACCGGCCGTGCGCACCCGGCGATGTTCAACAAGATCGTGGCCGACTACTACGGCGCGCTGACACCGATCAACCAGCTCGCCTCGTTCTCCGTGCCCGAACCGCGGATGGCCGTGGTGACCCCGTTCGACAAGAGCGCGCTGCGCAACATCGAACAGGCGATCCGCGACTCCGACCTGGGCGTCAACCCGAGCAACGACGGAAACATCATCCGCGTGGTGTTCCCCGAGCTCACCCAGGAGCGCCGCAAGGACTACATCAAGGTGGCCCGGACCAAGGCCGAGGACTCCAAGATCTCGATCCGGTCCATCCGCCGCAAGGCCAAGGACACCATCGACAAGTTCGTCAAGGACGGCGAGGTCGGCGAGGACGAGGGCCGCCGCGCGGAGAAGGAGCTCGACGACACCACCGCGAAGTACGTCGCGCAGGTGGACGAGCTCCTCAAGCACAAGGAAGCGGAGCTTCTCGAAGTCTGATGAACGACTCTTCCTGGGGGGCGCCGCCCCACACCGGGTACTGGGGGCCCTCCGAGGGAGGGCCTGTCCAGGGGGCTGCCCCGGCGGGTCCCGCGTACGATGCGCACCACGCGCAGCAGACTCGCCCCATGCCCATCGTGCCCGACGTACCCGCCCATGGCGGGGACCAGGATGACGACCGGGGGGCCGCTCGGCCGGGCGGCCCCCTGTTCCGCGACGAGATGCCGCATGCACAGCCCTACGGGGCGGTGCCGCAGAAGCCGGATTCCATGCCCACGCCCGACGACGCCCAGCAGCCCGCCCCCGCCCCGCAGAAGAAGAGCGCGGGCCGGGACCTCGGCGCGGCCATAGGGGTCGCCATCGGGCTCGGTGTGGTGATCATCGCGTCGCTGTTCGTCGTCAAGGCCGCCTTCGTCGGCGTGATCGCGGTCGCCGTCGTGGTCGGCCTGTGGGAACTGACGTCCAGGCTCCAGGAACGCAAGGGCATCAAGGCACCGCTGGTGCCGCTCGCGCTCGGCGGGGCCGCGATGGTCGTCTCCGGATACGTCCGGGGTCCCGAGGGCGCGTGGGTCGCCATGGCGCTCACCGCGCTCGCGGTCCTGGTCTGGCGCATGACGGAACCCCCCGAGGGCTACCTCAAGGACGTCACGGCAGGCGTCTTCGCGGCCTTCTACGTGCCCTTCCTGGCGACGTTCGTCGCGATGATGCTCACCGCCGACGACGGCGCGCAGCGCGTCCTGACGTTCCTGCTCCTGACCGTCGTCAGCGACACCGGCGCGTACGCGATCGGCTGGCGCTTCGGCAAGCACAAGCTCGCCCCGCGCATCAGTCCCGGCAAGACCCGTGAGGGTCTGTTCGGCGCCGTCGCCTTCGCGATGGTGGCCGGCGCGCTGCTGATGGAGTTCGTGATCGACGACGGCACCTGGTGGCAGGGACTGCTGCTGGGCCTCGCGGTCGCGGTGAGCGCCACGCTCGGCGACCTCGGCGAGTCCATGATCAAGCGGGACCTGGGCATCAAGGACATGGGCACGCTGCTGCCGGGACACGGCGGCATCATGGACCGGCTGGACTCGCTCCTTCCCACGGCTCCCGTGGTGTGGCTGCTGTTTGTCGCCTTCGTGGGCTGAGGCCGTTTCTGAATGTTCCAGTACGGTCCGGATTTCGCGTGAAACTCCTACGTCGGCCTGAAACCACCCCTTTCGAACCTAAGATCGACTTCAGTGTGGTCGATCCGTCCGGAAGGGGTGGCGTGCATGTGGGGGCGTAGTCGTGCGAGGCGCCAGCGGCAGGCCGAGGGGCTGGTGGCCGTCGCCGGGCCCGTGGAGGCGGCCGACGCCGCTCATCAGGCCTTGCTTGAGCTGCGGCGATCGGTGCAGGGGGAACTGGCGAGGATCGAGGCGCTGCTCGATCAGGGTGACGGGCTGCCCTCGGACACCATTCGCGAGCAGACGAACGGGGCGATGAGCGTCTTCGCCGAGCTGGACGGGGTGTCCCGGCGCTACCACGAGATCCGTACGGGCACGGTGGCGGCGGCCGAGAACGGTGCCGAGGCGGCTGGGCCCTGGCTGGTCGCGCTCGGGGAACACACCCGGTCGATGACCGAGCTGGGGGAGACCTTCGCCGGGGTCGGCGAGTCCCTTGCCTATCTCCGCGGGCGCACCGAACGGCTGCGCACCGACATCGTCCCGCTGCGCCAGGCGGCACACGGGGCGCTGCGAGCGGCCCAGGACGAGCTGACCGCGGCCGAGGGCGCCGACGGCTGGCACGGCTGGCGAACGGACCTCACCGCCCTGGGCGCCCGCCTGACCGAACTGGACGGCGGCCGCGTCACACCGACGGCCCGCCGCAAGGTCAGCGACCACTACCGCGAACTGGAGCGCGAGGTGACACAGCTCCGGGGGGTGATGGCGGCGACGGATCGGTGAGGACGCACTGGGACGCGCTGAGTGCATCAAGAACGGCTGAGTACATCAGGAAAGGCTGAGTGCATCCAGAACGGGTCGAGTACGGTTGAGTACGTCCGGAACGCGCTGAGCTGGGCATTCGTGCCTCGCCGTGAAGTTGTCCACAGGCGGCGAAGGGGTGTCCGGATGTCTGCGACACTGGTATGGCCATGCCTAAGCCCGGAGAACTCACATTCGTCGCCCCGCGCGGAGCCCAGAAGCCGCCGCGGCATCTTGCCGATCTCACGCCCGCCGAGCGTAAAGAGGCCGTTGCCGCGATCGGTGAGAAGCCGTTTCGTGCCAAGCAGCTCTCGCAGCACTACTTCGCGCGGTTCGCGCACGACCCGGCCGAGTGGACGGACATCCCGGCCGCCTCGCGCGGCAAGCTCCAGGAAGCGCTGCTTCCGGAGCTGATGACGGTCGTCCGCCATCTGTCGACCGACCAGGACACCACCCGCAAGACACTGTGGCGGATGTTCGACGGGACGCTCGTCGAGTCGGTGCTCATGCGGTACCCGGAGCGGGTGACCATGTGCATCAGCTCGCAGGCGGGGTGCGGGATGAACTGCCCGTTCTGCGCGACCGGGCAGGCCGGGCTGGACCGGAACCTGTCCACCGCCGAGATCGTGCACCAGATCGTGGACGGGATGCGCGCGCTGCGGGACGGGGAGATCCCCGGTGGCCCGGCGCGGCTCTCCAACATCGTCTTCATGGGCATGGGCGAGCCCCTCGCCAACTACAAGCGCGTCGTCGGTGCCATCCGCGCCCTGACCGACCCCGAGCCGGACGGCATGGGGCTGTCGCAGCGTGGGATCACCGTCTCGACGGTCGGGCTGGTGCCGGCCATCCACCGGTTCGCCGACGAGGGCTTCAAGTGCCGGCTCGCCATCTCCCTGCACGCGCCCGACGACGAGCTGCGTGACACCCTCGTCCCCGTCAACACTCGGTGGAAGGTGCGCGAGGTTCTCGACGCCGGGTGGGAGTACGTGGCCAAGTCCGGGCGTCGGCTGTCGATCGAGTACGCGCTGATCCGGGACATCAACGACCAGGCCTGGCGCGGTGACCGTCTCGGGCGGCTGCTCCGGGGCAAGCCCGTGCACGTCAACCTGATTCCGCTGAACCCGACTCCGGGGTCCAAGTGGACCGCTTCGCGGCCCGAGGACGAGAAGGCGTTCGTCGAGGCCATCGCCGCGCACGGGGTGCCCGTCACCGTTCGGGACACCCGAGGGCAGGAGATCGACGGGGCGTGCGGGCAGCTCGCGGCCACCGAGCGGTAGCTCGCGGCGACCGGGCGACAGCCTGCGGCCACCGGCCGGTAGCTCGCGGCCGGCGGGCGGTACTCTTACGTCGTACGTACATATCTTCATATTCCGACAGGGGAGCGCCACAGCGCTGAGAGTGCGGGACAGACCGCAGACCCTCTGAACCTCGCCCAGGTCATTCTGGGTAGGAAGTTCGGTCATCACTCAAGCTGTTGCGCCCTGCCCGGAACCCTTCAGTGGGTCCCGGGCAGGGCCGCGTCTCTTCCTGGTCATCCCAGGAGGAAGAATTCCAGTGAGCATCACCAGGCAGGTCACGGCACTGGCCGTCGGGCTCGGGCTTGTCACCCTGTCCGCGTGCGGGTCCCAGAGCGGCGGCAGCGGTTCGGGGGCGGGCTCCAAGACCGTCACCCTCGTCAGCCATGACTCGTGGGCCGTGTCGAAGAACGTTCTCGCCGCCTTCGAGAAGCAGTCCGGGTACAAGGTCAGGGTCCTCAAGGACGGTGACGCCGGACAGGCCGTCAACAAGGCGATCCTGACCAAGGACAACCCGCAGGGCGATGTCTTCTTCGGCGTCGACAACACCCTGCTCTCCCGTGCGCTCGACAACGGGCTGTTCCAGTCGTACGAGGCGAAGGGCGCCGACGCGATCCTGCCCGCGTACCGGACCGACGAGGCCAAGCACCGGGTCACGCCGATCGACACCGGCGACATCTGCGTCAACTACGACAAGGCCTGGTTCAGCGAGCACAAGCTGACCCCGCCCCAGACCTTCGCCGATCTGGTCAAGCCCGCCTACAAGAACCTCCTCGTCACGGAGAACGCCTCCACCTCCTCGCCGGGCCTCGGCTTCCTGCTCGGCAGCGCCGCCAAGTTCGGCGACGACGGCTGGACCGGCTACTGGACCAAGCTCAAGGCCAACGGCGTCAAGGTCGTCGACGGGTGGGAGCAGGCGTACAACGAGGAGTTCTCCGGGTCGGCCGGCGGCAAGAAGGCCAAGGGCGACCGGCCGCTCGTCGTCTCGTACGCCTCCTCGCCGCCCGCCGAGGTGATCTTCGCCGACCCGAAACCGGCCACCGCCCCGACCGGGGTCGCGACCGGCACCTGCTTCCGGCAGATCGAGTACGCCGGGCTGCTCAGCAACGCCAGGAACACCGCCGGTGGCAAGGCGCTGCTCGACTTCCTGGTCGGCAGGACCTTCCAGGAGGACATGCCGCTCAACATGTTCGTGTACCCGGTGCGGGAGGGCGCCAAGGTGCCCGCCGAGTTCACCGAGTTCGGACCGCAGGCCAAGGACCCCGAGACCATGGACCCCGCGAAGATCGCCGAGCACCGTGACCAGTGGGTCAAGTCGTGGACATCGCTCGTACTGAAGTAGCCCGAGCCGGCGCGGCCACGGCGGCCGGGCGGGTGGTCAAGGGCGCTGTTCTGCGCGGAGCCCTGCTCGTCGTGCCCGTCGTCTTCTTCGCGCTCTTCTTCGCCTACCCCGTCGCCGCGATCGTCGCGCGCGGTCTGCGTGTCGACGGGGTCTGGCGGTTCGGGCAGATCGGGGACGTGCTGGGGGACTCCGGCATCCGGCACGTCCTCTGGTTCACCGTCTGGCAGGCGCTCGCCTCCACCGCGCTCACGCTGCTGATCGCGCTCCCCGGCGCGTATGTCTTCGCGCGCTTCGATTTCAGGGGCAAGCAGATCCTGCGGGCCGTGGTGACCGTGCCGTTCGTCCTGCCGACCGTTGTCGTCGGTACGGCGTTCCTGGCGTTGCTCGGGCGCGGCGGACTGCTCGACGAGCTGTGGGGCGTACGGCTGGACACGACCGTGTGGGCGATCCTGCTCGCGCACGTCTTCTTCAACTACGCGGTCGTCGTACGGACCGTCGGCGGGCTCTGGGCGCAGCTCGACCCACGGCAGGAGGAGGCCGCGCGGATGCTCGGCGCCTCGCGGTTCGCCGCCTGGCGGCAGATCACCCTGCCCGCGCTCGGGCCCGCCGTCGCCGCCGCCGCGCTCATGGTCTTCCTCTTCACCTTCACCTCCTTCGGCGTGGTCCAGATCCTCGGCGGACCGACCTTCGCCACCCTCGAAGTGGAGATCTACCGCCAGACCTCGGAGATCTTCGACCTCGGTACGGCCGCCGTGCTGACGATCGTGCAGTTCGTGGCGGTGGGCGCGGTCCTCGCCGTGCACGCTCGGACGGTACGGCGGCGGGAGAGCGTACTGCGGCTCGTGGCACCGGACACCACATCGCGCCAGCCGCGCGGCCGGGGGCAGTGGGCGCTGCTGGGCGGGGTGCTGGTGAGCATCGCCGTGCTGCTGGTGCTGCCGCTCTCCGTGCTCGTACAGCGGTCGTTCGATACGGCCGGCGGTGCCGGCCTTGGCTACTACACGGCGCTCACCAGCGACGACTCCGGCATCTTCCTCGTCGCGCCGATCGCCGCCATCGGGAACTCGCTCCAGTACGCCGTCGCCGCCACCGGTATCGCCGTCGTCATCGGGTCGCTGGCCGCCGTCGCGCTCACCCGGCGCGATGCCGGGCGGATCGTACGGGGGTTCGACGCGCTGTTGATGCTGCCGCTCGGGGTGTCGGCGGTGACCGTGGGGTTCGGGTTCCTCATCGCGCTCGACGAGCCGCCGCTGGACCTGCGCGGCAGCTGGATCCTCGTACCGCTCGCGCAGGCGCTGGTCGGGGTGCCGTTCGTCGTACGGATCATGCTGCCGGTGCTGCGGGCCGTGGACGGGCGGTTGCGGGAGGCGGCGGCCGTGCTCGGGGCCTCGCCCTGGCGGGTCTGGCGCGAGGTCGATCTGCCGATCGTGCGGCGGGCGCTGCTGGTCGCGGCCGGGTTCGCGTTTGCCGTGTCGCTGGGCGAGTTCGGGGCGACCGTGTTCATCGCCCGGCCCGACAATCCGACCCTGCCGGTCGCCGTGGCCCGCTTGCTGGGGCACCCCGGTGACCTCAACTACGGGCAGGCGATGGCCCTTTCGACGATCTTGATGGTGGTGTGCGCGGTGGCCCTGCTCGTGCTGGAGCGGCTGCGGACCGACCGGACGGGGGAGTTCTGACCATGCCTATGCCTATGCCCATGCTCAGTCTTGACGGGGCGACCGTGCGGTTCGGGGCGCGGGCCGTGCTCGACGGTGTCGGCCTTGATGTCGCCGAGCACGAGATCGTGTGCGTGCTCGGGCCCAGTGGCAGCGGAAAATCGACGCTGCTGCGGGCGGTCGCCGGACTTCAGGCACTGGACGCGGGACGGGTGTCGCTCGACGGCCGGGACCTCGCCGGGGTGCCCGCGCATCGGCGCGAGGTCGGGCTGATGTTCCAGGATCATCAGTTGTTCCCGCAGCGGGACGTCGGCGCCAATGTCGCCTTCGGGCTGCGGATGCACCATGTGCCCAGGGATCAACAGGGTGTACGTGTGCGGGAGTTGCTTGAGCTGGTCGGGCTGCCGGGGGCGGCTGGGCGTGCTGTCGCCGCGCTCTCGGGTGGGGAGCAGCAGCGGGTGGCTCTTGCTCGGGCGCTCGCGCCCCGGCCCCGGTTGCTGATGCTCGACGAACCTCTCGGTCAGCTGGACCGCTCGCTGCGGGAGCGGCTCGTCGTCGAACTCCGGGAACTCTTCGGGCGGTTGGGTACCACCGTGCTCGCTGTCACGCATGACCAGGGTGAGGCCTTCGCGCTTGCCGACCGGGTGATCGTGATGCGGGACGGGCGAATCGCCCAGTCCGGTACGCCGCTTGAGGTATGGCAACAGCCCGCCGATGAGTTCGTGGCGCGCTTTCTCGGCTTCGAGAATGTCGTCGAGGCTGCGGTGAGTGGGGAGGTCGCGGATACGCCCTGGGGCAAGGTGCGGGTTCCCGAGGGTAGTTCGCAGGGGGCGCGCATGTTGCTCGTGCGGCCTGCCGGTGTGCGTCTGGTGGCCGCCGACGAGGGGCTGCGGTGTGTTGTGGCCGCTCGTACCTTCCGGGGTACGTATGTTGCTGTGCGGCTTCGGCCGGAGGGTGGGTGTGGGCCTTCGTTGGAGGCGGCTTGTGCGTTGCGGGAGGCGCC